>MGQD01000180.1:0-3361 GCA_001797695.1 Deltaproteobacteria bacterium RBG_13_49_15
AGGCGGAGTGCCGGGTAGACCATCAGCACGCAGCCGGAGGCGATCAACGCAACATAATAAGGAGTTCCAAACAAAAGCGGTGAAAGCAGAAAGGGGAGGGCGCTTGCAGGAACGGCGGCCATAAGGGTCGCCAGGATCAGGAAAGAAGACCTTTCCTGCCCGAATTGAAGCGGAACAGTTTTAGCTAAAAATCGCCGATCCTGATCCATATCCGCCCAGTCGTTCGGGATGTTTTGTCCGCCGATTTCCCACAAGAAAAAAAACGCAAAGACTGCGGCTAAAAATCCGATAGACGGCTTGGGGTCAACAGCGAAGACGGCGGCGATGCTTCCGGCGGTTTTGACAACTCCGCTTACGATGCTCCGAAAAGGGGTAATGCGCCACATCAGGCAATAGACCGTCTCGAGCAGGCAGGCGGCCAGGAATATTACCAGGCAGACCGGATTTAACAGATATGCCCCGGCCATGGCCGTCCCTCCCCAGAAAACAGACCAGAGAACCCCTTCCGGAAAGCTTAATAGCCCCTGGGCCAGGGGATGGCGCACCATAACGGCATCGAGATCCTTCCCTGCGCTCTTTGGAGCGGCCGGCTCAACCTTTTCCCGGTCGTTTCGAAAATCGATCACGTCGTTTAAAGCATAGACGCATGTATATCCGGCAAAAGCGGTGAAGATCCCAAGGAGGGTCACTGGAAGGGATGGGAATGCGCCCAGGCAGAGCAGCGCGGATAATCCCGGGGAAATCATATCCAAAAGAGCATGGGGGGTCCGGGAGAGGGCCAGAAAGAGGTTTATCCGGGAAGGGATTTTGAGAATATTTATGGCCGTCTCTTGGCTCAATCCGGTAAATCCCATGAGAAGAGCCGGTTCAAAAGCGCTTTGGGGAGGATCTTTTCGTCGACGGCGATCTCTCTGATGGTCTTGCCGCTTTCGTATGCCTTTTTCGCCAACGCCGCCGACCGGTCGTATCCGATGTGGGGGACGAGCAGGGTGGCGAGCGCCAGGCTTTTGTCGATTCCGGATAGGCACGCCTTCCGGTTCGCGGCGATGCCGTCGATGCATTTTTGAGAAAAAGCTCTCGCTGTGCCGGTAAGGAGTGTGATGGATTGAAGCAGGTTATAGGCGATAACCGGGAGGCAGGTATTGAGCTCGAAGTGACCCCCCTGCCCGGCAATTGCGATGGTTGCGTCATTTCCCATGATCTGCATGGAGGCCTGGATGACCGCTTCACAGATGACCGGATTCACTTTTCCGGGCATCATCGAAGAGCCGGGCTGCAGGGGCGGGATGGTGATCTCTCCCAGTCCGCACCGCGGCCCTGAGGCGAGCCACCGGATGTCGTTTGCAATCTTGATAAAACCGACAGCCGCCGATTTCAATGCTCCGCTCGTTTCAACGGAGGCATCCTGCGCCCCCTGTGCCTCAAAGTGATTCTTCGCCTCGACAAATGGAAGGCCGGTCTCATCGGCAATCCCGGCGATGACCTGTCCGGCAAATTCAGGGTGTGTGTTGACTCCGTTTCCGACGGCGGTTCCTCCAAGGGGAAGCTCAAATAAGGACTCAAGCGATTGTTTGATCCTCCTGATTGCAAGCTCCACCTGGCGAGCGTAACCGGAAAACTCTTGCCCCAAGGATATGGGAAGGGCATCCTGGAGATGGGTCCTTCCGATTTTTTGAACGGATGCGAATTCGGTCGCTTTTCGTGTCAAAGAAGCATGGAGCTCTTTCAAGGACGGTATGAGTCCGGTTCGGATCAACACGGCGCCACAGACATGGATGGCGCTTGGGAAGATGTCGTTGCTCGATTGCCCCAGATTGACGTGGTCATTGGGATGGACAGGGGATCGTCCTCCCCGTTTCCCGGTCAATATTTCATTGGCGCGGCCGGCGACCACTTCATTGAGATTCATGTGTGTGGATGTGCCGGAGCCGGTCTGGAAGACATCTACTACGAACTGGTCGTCGAATTTTCCTTCCCGGATCTCATGGGATGCCCGGATAACGGCGTTGGCGATGTTGGGATCGAGAAGCATAAGCTCCAGGTTGACTTGCGCGGCATGGAATTTAATTTGAGCAAGGGTGTGGATAAACGGGAGAGAAAATTGCAGCCCGCTGATGGGGAAATTCTCCTTTGCCCGCTGGGTCTGGGATCCGTAGTAAGCCCCCTGAGGGACCCTGACCGTCCCCATGCTGTCCGCTTCATTCCGGTATTTCATAGGCGCTCTTTTACAGAAAATGGTTCAAGGGCATTGTTATTCCGAAACGTGTTTAAAGAGATCCGTGCTGATGTATCGCTCACCGGTGCTAGGAATGATGACCACGATCCATTTTCCGGCGTTTTCATCCCTCCGCGCTACGGTTAAGGCCGCCCATACTGCAGCGCCGGAGGAAATGCCGCACAGGATTCCTTCCTTTTCAGCAAGCAGCCTGGCAGTTGCGAAGGCATCCTCGTTTGAGACGGCGACGACATCGTCGATGAGCGATTTGTCGAGCACATCAGGGATGAATCCTGCGCCGATCCCCTGGATTTTGTGAGGCCCGGGGCTCCCTCCGGAGAGGACCGGGGAAGCGGCCGGCTCAACGGCGATCGCTTTGAACGAGGGGTTGCGGGGTTTGATCGCTTGGGCGACGCCGGTGATGGTTCCACCGGTCCCGACACCGGCTACCAGAATATCGACTTTCCCTTCCGTGTCGTTCCAAATCTCTTCAGCCGTTGTTTCCCGGTGAATCCTGGGGTTGGCCGGGTTTGCAAATTGATTGGGCATGAAGGCCTTTTTTTCAGTCTCCAGGATCTCTTTGGCCTTCTCGATAGCCCCTTTCATCCCTTTCGGGCCGGGGGTCAAAACCAGTTCCGCTCCCAGATGTTTGAGAAGCTTCCGGCGCTCAAGGCTCATGGTTTCCGGCATGGTCAGGCAGAGGCGATACCCCTTGAAAGCGCAGATGAAGGCGAGAGCGATCCCGGTGTTCCCGCTGGTCGGCTCTACGATCAGCGTGTCGGGACGGATCAAGCCTTCTTTCTCAGCGGATTCGATCATGGATGCGGCGATCCGGTCTTTGACGCTCCCCAGCGGGTTGAAAAATTCGAGTTTGGCCAAAATCCGGATATCGAGCCCTTCAGTGAGCCGGTTGAGGCGGACCAGAGGGGTTGAACCGATTGTTTTTCCGATGTTTTTGAAAATTTTCATGCTAAAATCCTTAAATAAGGGTTCGAGGGTTCAAGGGTTCAAGTGTTTTGTTTCCAGGGATCTGATCAAGGCTTTAAGCATTCGTTCGACTTCTCCAACGGCTGATGAAAGTTTCGATATATCTTCATGGGCAATGTAATTTAAATCCCCGGCTAAAAGCAGTTGCGTCTCCAATTC
>MGQD01000180.1:3373-10040 GCA_001797695.1 Deltaproteobacteria bacterium RBG_13_49_15
ATAGGCGATATACAAGGACCGGATGTATTCCGGTGTTGTCTTTCTTCCATACCCTTCTGCAATATTACTTGGGATCGATACACCAGATCTTCTTATTTGTGATGTCAGACCATATTGCTCGTCTTTAGGAAAACTCCTGGTAATTCTATAAATCTCCACACACAATTGATACGCTTTCTGCCATACCATAAGCTCCTTGTAGTTTTTCAGCACTTCACTCGAACCCTCGAACCCCTGAATCCATGAACCCTTTATTTATACACCAACCTCGGTTCTTCCGTCATGACGCGGGTATCAGGAGGAACCGATCGCGTGATCCAGACATTTCCGCCGATAACCGACCGGGCGCCGATCACCGTATCGCCTCCCAGTATCGTGGCTCCTGAATAAATTATGACTTCGTCTTCGATGGTCGGGTGCCGTTTTTTCCCTCTGAGCTGATTCCCGGCATCTTTAGGTATGGAAAGGGCGCCGAGGGTGACCCCTTGATAGATGCGGACATTTTCTCCGATTTGAGCGGTTTCCCCTATCACCACGCCGGTGCCGTGGTCGATGACGAAGCGCTCTCCGATCCGTGCTCCGGGATGGATATCGATCCCGGTAAGGCCGTGGGCATATTCTGTCATGATCCGGGGTAGAAGAGGGACATTGAATCCAAAAAGGGTATGGGCCACCCGGTAGACCATGACGGCAAAGATCCCCGGATAGCTGAAAATGATCTCATCGTGGCTCTTGGAGGCCGGGTCCCCGTCATACGTGGCCCGGATATCGGTGGCCAGAACCTTCCGGATCTCCGGAATCGATTCGAGAACCCCCAGGGCGATCTGGTTTCCCTGATCCGCGCAATCCGTGCAGGGGAGGTCGTATCTGAAGCAGTCATGCCGGATGCTCCGGCAGATCTGATCCGAAAGCAGATCGAATAAAAGGGATACCGCCTGCCCCATGCTGTAGGTCAGATTGGATGGATCGATCCGGGTGCGGCTGAAATAGCCGGGAAAGAGCACTTCCCTGAACCGGTCGATGATTTCGATCACCGATTCCTTGGACGGTATTGGCTCATAGTCGATATGGGTGTAGCACTCCTTATCGCTGCAGCTTCCGATGATCTTTTCGGCGATCCTGGGAAGCTTTTCCCGGTACCGGGAAAGCGAACCGGCTTCGATCCGGCAATTCTCCTCATCTTTGTTCGCCTGTTTATGCATGAATCCACCTGATTTGAAAAGATTCGATTCGAAAAAAGACCGTTTGCCGACACGGATCATTATTCATGGGGAATAAACTAAGACAAAAGAGCCCTTTTGTCAAAACCGCGCTTCTTCGTGTTTCGCGGAATGAGCCTTGACACGCGGATGAGGGTATATGGTAAAAGCAAGCACCTGCGATATGAGAAAACGATATTTTGGCCATATTCCAATTCCGCTTCAGCGGGTCCATGTCGAACTCACAAATGTGTGCGAATTCGATTGCCTGTTTTGCCCCAAATCGCAAATGAAACGGCCGTTCGGATTCATGGAAACGGATTTGGCCAAAGAGACGATCTCGTTATTGGGGCGCCATGGAATCTGCGAAAAAGTTACCCTGCATGTCATGGGAGAGCCGACGCTTCACCGTGATTTTTTTCAGATCCTGTCACATGCTGAAACCAAGCATGTAAATATCGGGCTGACCACCAACGGGAGAAATCTTGGGACGCCTGTTGGAAAAGAACTCCTCAAACATCCTCTTTATCAGATCGACGTCTCTCTCCAGACTCCGGATGAAGAGTCATTTACCCTAAGGCGGGCCCGAGCAGTGAATTTCAATGACTATCTGTCGGGGATACTCGATTTTTTCTTTTCCTATCATCAACGGCATCCGGAGACCATCTTCAAGTTCCGGTTTTTAAACACCCGGTTTCAGAAAAAAGGGATGGAAAAAAAGACCGGCCCGCTTAAGATAATTTCATCAACTTCGGAGCTGCGGAGGATTTTTGGCTTCTGGGCCGACCGGCTTTTGGAGGGATTGGGGGCGGATGAACCGGCGAAAAAAGGGGTGGCCAGGGGGATCGGAAAGCTCGTATCCTATAAATGGAACGTGGTGGAAATCCATCCCAATCTCTTTTTTGAGACCTATGTGCTCGATGACTGGGGGCATGCCTTTGACGAGCGCCGGGTCATCGATGCGTGGGGTGGATTTTGTTTTGGGATGAGGGATCACTTCGCTGTTTTACACAACGGGGATGTGACGCTTTGCTGCATCGATTACGAGGGAAAAACCGCCATTGGAAATCTGCATAACTCTTCTCTGGAAGAGATCCTTTCATCCGATCTTCTGGGAGATATCATAAAGGGGTTCCGTAAGTTCCGGCCGATCCATCCCTACTGTAAAAAATGTCTCGGGAGCACCGGCGCCGCCTCCTGGGTATTCAAACCCGTGTTGTCGGTTTTGGGTTTGAAGCTCCTGAAGCCTTATCTATATTCGAAGGTCAAGTTAACGTCTTAATTTGTCCGGAATCGGATATTTACCGTGCCGGATAATCTCTCCCTCAATGAGGTAAATAACCTCTTCGGCGATATTGGTGGCATGATCGGCAAGCCGTTCGAGATGCCGCGAGATCAAGAGGAGATTGATCAGGTAACCGATGGCGTCGGATTTCTCGGACATGGCGCTTTTGATCCGGTCGTAGGCGCTCGACTTCAACTCATCGACTTCGTCGTCCATCGCCAGAACCTGAAAAGCGAGCGTTTCATCCAGCTCTACCAGGGCATCGAGGCTCATTTTCAGCATGCGCTGAACTTTTTCAGCCATTCCGGAATAATCGAAAAAGAGATCGAGCGATTTACGCTTGGCCAGAACCGAGATTCGATGGGCGATATTGACCGCTTCATCGCCGATCCGCTCCAGTTCATTGTTGATTTTGATGACGGCGACAAGGAAGCGGAGGTCCACTGCGACCGGTTGATGCAGTGCCAGGACCTTCAGGCATTGCTCTTCCACTTCGACTTCCATTTCATCGATTTCATAATCCAACTTGATGATCTGCCGGGCCATATCGGCGTCCCGATTTTCAATCGCGACGATCGCCATGCGGACCCGCTCTTCCACAAGGGCGCCAAGGGACAGGATCATGCGTTTGATGGTTGCCAGTTCCCTTTGAAAATGTTTGGCCATCGGGTTATTCTCCTTTAGGATTCAGCCGTCTATTTCAGATTCTTCTCCCAATTCGTGTCGTTTTCTAGCCCGCGACGCTCCGGTTGATGCGCGTCATGCGGAGGTCGTTTCCTTACGGGGGAGGGCGATGGAAAAGGTGCTCCCTTTCCCCGGAATGCTTTCCACGAAGACCTGCCCCCCATGTGCCTTAACCACATGCTTGACTATGGCAAGCCCGAGCCCGGTTCCTCCGAGCGAGCGGCTTCGCGCCTTATCCACACGGTAAAACCGTTCGAAAAGGCGGGGGAGATGTTTTTTTTCGATTCCGATCCCCTGATCCTTAAATCGGATCATTATTCCGGATTCGGTTTTCTCGGTTTGAATCCGGACGACGCTCTTGACCGG
Organism: Deltaproteobacteria bacterium RBG_13_49_15; assembly: GCA_001797695.1. Classification (GTDB taxonomy): domain Bacteria; phylum Desulfobacterota; class Desulfobacteria; order Desulfobacterales; family UBA2156; genus RBG-13-49-15. Next base: position 6,908 of record MGQD01000180.1, read on the forward strand.
GCTGTATTTGATGGCATTGTCGATCAGATTAACGGCCGCCTGTTCAAAAAGAGTGCTATTCACGTTCACTAATATTTTCTCGTCGCTGGTCAGCTCGATTCGAATCCCCTTTTCCTGCGCCTTGGGGAGGCATATCTCGGCGGCCTTCTCAAGAATTTCTTTAAGGCGGTATTGCTGCGAGTCTTTGAGCACCTCTCCTTCTTCCTGTTCAATTCCGGAGAGCTTCATCAGGTCGTCGATAATGGATTCCAGCCGAACGACATGCTTTTCGATGATTTTCAGAAAGCGTTTGGTCTCTGCAGAGTCATCGGGAGAACCGCTATTTAACGTTTCCACAAATCCTTTGATGGCAGTCAAAGGAGTTTTGATTTCGTGGGAAACACTGGCGGCAAAATCCCGGCGAAGCGATTCCAGATGTCTGAGCAAGGTGACGTCGTTGAATACCAGGAGCGCTCCGATGCGATCCCCGTCGGTTCCGGTTAAGAGGGAGCTTCGGATGTTGATGACCCGTTCCTCTTTTTGAAAAAAGGAGATATCGCATTCCGTTGAATCCGTTGATTGAAGCGCTTCTTTGAAAAAGCGATCCAGGTCGCGGTTTCGTGTCAATTCCAGAATTCCTGCATTTGGAGATAGGGGGGTCGAAACACCAAGGATCTGTTCCGCGGCCCTGTTCATTTTGATGATTCGCTCGGAGTCGTCCACCGCAATAACCCCTTCTTTCATAGCGGAAAGGACCGACTCGAGCTCGTTGCGCTGATCCATGACATCCTTGACCCGCCTGCGAAGCTGAATCGCCATTTGGTTCAAGGCGTCGGACAGACCGACCATCTCCTCGGTGGAAGCAACAGGAAGCCGATAATCGAGATCCCCTTCTGCAAAACGTGCGGCCCCTTGCTTCATGTCCTGGATCGGATTGGTGATTCTGCGGGATATCCAAAAGCTGAGCCCGGCCGCTGTTAGAGCGATCAGAAAGCCGGCGAAAAACAGGCGTTTTCGAATGAATCCAAGTTGGTCCTCTATGGCCGCAACGGCGAGGGAGGTTCGAATCACGGCAGCCGCCCGGTTATCGACCATCAACGGAACTGCGACATACATGATATTGTTTTGCATCGTCGTGCTGTAACGGATGCTCGATCCTGTTTTTACGGAAAACGCTTCCCGAATTTCCGGACGATTTGCGTGATTTTCCATTTTATCGGGATTTACAAACGTATCTCCGACTACCGTTCCGCCCGGAAGAATCACCGTGATCCGGCTCGAGGATGCATTTCCAGCGGCTTTGCAGATTTCATCGATTTCTTTGAATTTGCCGGTGGCGAGGGCTTCCCAGATCTGTTTTTTAAGGATATTGCACCGGGCTTCAAGATCCGAGGCGGTATTGGCGTATATGAATTCCTTTGAGGCAATAAATGAATAGCCGCCGGCAATGGAGAGCGACAGGAGTGTCATTCCCGAAAAGGAAAAAAACAGAATCCAGGAGAGCTTTTTTTTTCTCATGACGTTTCTTTGAAGCGGTAGCCCACACCCCGAACCGTTTCAATGCAGTCACCCAAAGATCCGAGCTTTTTCCGCAGGCCGGCAATCTGGACGTCGACGCTTCGATCGGTGATCGCATAATTGGTCCCTCTGATGGCATCAACGATCTGGGTGCGGGTAAAAACCCAACCCGGCCGTTTCGCCAGAAGCACCAGGATCTCAAATTCCGTATACGTCAACTGAAAGGGCGCCCCCTTTACATGAACCGTATGCTTCCGGAGATCAATCTCGACATCCCCCCTGATGATATGGGTGGATTTGTCCGAAGCTTCTTGTTTCAGGCTTCTGAAAAGAGCCCTGATCCGGGCCGTCAGAATGCGGGGGCTAAACGGCTTTGTGATGTAGTCCGCAGCGCCTATCTCGAGTCCGGTGACTACATCCGCTTCTCCTCCTTTGGCGGTGAGCATGATAACAGGAGTCTGGCCGGTCCTTGGATCGGTTTTCAGGATTTTAGCGACCTCCAGTCCGTCGATTCCCGGGAGCATCAGATCCAGAAGGATGAGGTCAAACGGCTCCTGAAAGGCTGATTTGACAGCCTGCTCTCCGGATGTGGCGCATTTGATCGTAAAGCCTTCCTTTTCCAGATTATATCTCACCAGCTCAAGGATATCGTCTTCATCATCGACGATGAGGATTTTTTCTTTAGCCATCCCTATTTCGGCTTTTTACGGATTCATCAAGGCTGTCGGCTCGAATTTTAATAATACACTGGTTTTTCCAGGTTTTAAAGAAGTTAAATTAGACAACTTTTATTTGGAACGGGTTAAGAAAGCGCTAGAATTGGGTTATAAAAAAGGGTTAATCCGGGCTTTTCCCGAAGGGGCATGTCGGAAAACGGCAGGCCGGACAATCGAGGCAGAGGCCGCCATGTGCGAGCCGCGCCAGATCCGCAGCATCGGGCCTTTCACCTGTTAAAAGCCTGGGTAAAATGATATCGAAAACCGTGGCAGCATGATAAAGCCCGCATGCCGGGATCCCGACAATCGGAATATTCCCCTTGTAAGCGAGAAGAAACATAGCCCCCGGGAGGACAGCGGCTCCGTAATGGATCCGGTCGGCTCCGGCTTTCGCAATGCCTATCCGTGTTACGTCGTCCGGATCGACCGACATGCCGCCGGTCGTGATGATCAAATCCGCCCCTTCGCCGATAAACCGGCTTATCTGAAGTGAAATAATCTCTTCATCATCCGGGGTTATGACGGTTTCCGATGGCGTTTTCGATTTTTATCCTTTTTTTATAGGGTTTTTTTGGTTCCGGCTTTTTCATTTAGCTAAACAAGCTCCGATCCTGCCGCCTAAAATTCACACCCTAGATCCCTGATAGAAACCTGATTGGAGATCAACTTTAATTTCTATCGAAAATAAGCGTGCAGTCAAGAAAAAATGTCTAATAACTTTTAACATATTGAATTTATTTATAAAAAAAATTTTATTTTTTTCTTGACATGTATCATTCCGGATTAGTATGGATAACCCCAACTTTTAAGGTAGGAATAAATCCTCCCATATTGGTATAATATAATAAAAAATCGGGGCGCTCATCGTTTAAAGGGTTCATCGCAGCGGGTGAGGATAGCAAAATGGCAAAGAAAAACAT
>MGQD01000180.1:10225-13118 GCA_001797695.1 Deltaproteobacteria bacterium RBG_13_49_15
ATGCTCTTGAAAAAGAGGGTTGTAAAACCTGCCATATGACCCAGAAAGAGCGTTCGGTTTTCAAATTCAAGCGCCTTGAAGATGCCGGATACGAGGCGGAGATGAAATTGTATCATGATAATTGCATCGGCTGCCATACCAAGACCGCCGCATCCGGGAAATCAGCCGGGCCCAAGGTGGGCGACTGCCGTTCCTGCCATATTGAAAAGCCGAAAATGGGCTCGAACCGGCAGCCGATCGTTTTTAATAAATCGCTCCACTTCCGCCATGAATCGGCCAAGATCATCCGCCCGGCCGACGCAAAAGACGAGAATAACTGCAGCGCCTGCCATCACAAATACGATAAAATCATTCAAAAAACCGTTTACGGGAAGGGGGAGGAAGAATCGTGCCGGTATTGCCATCTGCAGCAGACCACCAAAGAATCCAGATCGATTCAAAACGCCTCCCACGAAAGCTGCGTGAGCTGCCACTTCCAGATGTCGACAATCCAGCAAAAAGCCGGTCCGCTCCGGTGTGCCGGGTGTCATGACCTGTCGGAACAGAAGAAGATTCAGGTCGTCAGAGAGGTCCCGAGAATGAAGCGAAACCAGCCGGATAAGGTTCTGATCGCCGGGTGGCTCAATGCACCGGACGCCTCCGTAGACATCATAAAGAAGAAGATGAACCCGGTCGCATTTAACCACGTGGGGCATGAAAAAGATGTCGCATCCTGCAAGGCCTGCCATCACCAGACCCTGAAGCGATGCAGCGAGTGCCACACGGAAACCGGATCGGATAAAGGGCAGTTTGTCCGGCTGGAAACGGCGATGCACACCCTGAAGAATGAGCAAAGCTGCGTTGCATGCCACGCAAAATTCCAGAAAGAGACGAACTGCGCGGGATGTCACGGTCTCATGGCAGAAGAGGAGCCCGACAAGCAGAGCTGCAACCTGTGCCATGGCATCGAAAAAAGCGCCATCAAAACGGTTCCGCTGGCCAAGGAACTGAGGATGAAGATCGCCTCGGACCACCTGGATGCGGTTTCAAAACCCAAACCGGCGGTTAAGGATGATCAGATCCCCGAGCAGGTCGACATCGGGGTCATCGTTGATCAATACGAACCGGCAAAATTTCCTCACCGTCGGATCGTCAAGGCGCTGTATAGCAGGATGCAGGGGACCCGGATGGCCAATTATTATCACAAAGAATCTCAAACCATATGCATGGGATGCCATCATAACAGTCCTCCGTCGCTGACCCCCCCCAAGTGCGCCTCATGCCACGGGAAGCCATTTGGGGCCGGAAATGACGGAAGACCTGGGCTGAAGGCAGCCTACCATGTGCAGTGCATGTCGTGTCATCAGAAAATGAAGCTTGAAAAACCGGCGGCAACCGCATGCGCAGAATGTCATAAGGAACGTAAGAAATCATCATCCAATTGAGGCATAAGCCAAGGTGGAATCATGAGCATAACCCGTAGAAAATTCCTCGGCTGGTTGGGCGCAGCGGCAGGCGCCATGACGATGGGAATCGAAAAAAACGCCGGCGCGGCCACGAACAAACTTTTTACAACGCATCTAAACAGCCTCGGCGTGTTGCACGACATCACCCGGTGCATCGGCTGCCGGAAATGCGAAGCCGCATGCAACCAGGTCAATTCCCTGCCGGCTCCGGAACGCCCGTTTGACGACCTCACGGTTCTTGACAAATGGCGCCGCACCCGGGCGGAGAGCTATACTGTCGTGAACCGGTACGCTCCGACAGGATCTTCTTCGCCGGTTTTCGTTAAAAACCAGTGCAATCATTGCCTGGAGCCGGCTTGCGCGTCCGCCTGTTTCGTGAAGGCGTTTCGAAAGCTTCCCACCGGAGCTGTGGCGTACAATGCCTCCCTGTGCGTGGGGTGCCGCTACTGCATGATTGCTTGCCCGTTCAACATCCCGGCGTATGAATACAATAATGCCTTCACACCCAGGGTGATGAAGTGCACCCTGTGCCAGCCGCGCCTGGAGAAAGGACAGCTCCCGGGGTGTGTTGAAAGCTGCCCCAAGGAAGCGCTCACTTTCGGGCACAGAGGAGAGTTGGTCAAAATTGCCCGAAAAAGGATCCAAAAATATCCCTACCGGTACATCGACCATGTTTACGGCGAAACCGAGATGGGAGGGACGAGCTGGCTCTATATTTCCGGGGTTCCTTTCAGGGAAATCGGGCTCCGGGAGGATTTGGGAGTTCAATCGGCGCCTCAGCTCACCTCAGGCCCCCTGGCATCGGTCCCCGTTGTCGTGGGGCTTTGGCCGGTGCTGCTGACGGGAATCTATGCGATTTCCAAACGGAAGGACAAGATCGCCGAAGAGGAAAAGAACGATCAGGTCGCTCGCGTGATTGCCGATGCCAAAAAGGATATGGAAAACAAACTCGCCGCGCAAAAGGATAAACTAAACCAGGAAAAGCAGGCCGCCATCAATCTTGAAGTGAAGAAAGCGCTTGCGGGAGCGGCAAAAGAAGCCGAGACGAAAAAAGAATAACCGAGAACCACGACTGAGCCAAGGCCCAAGGAGGATAAATCAATGACAGAGGGTTCTTACCGTGCCGATAAGACCGTTTTTACCCCGTTTAATATCGTTGCCGGGATCATCATAATCGTTGGTCTGATCGCCACGATCCTGAGATTTACCGGAGGCCTGGGGGCGGTGACCAATCTTGACGACAACAATCCTTGGGGGATATGGATCGGATTCGATCTCCTCTGTGGAGTTGCCCTTGCCGCCGGCGGGTATGTCACATCGAGCGCCTGTTATATTTTCGGGCTCAAAAGATACCACAGCGCCGTCCGTCCGGCGATTCTGACCGGCTTTTTGGGGTATGCCCTTGTGGTATTAGCTCTGCATTACGATGTTGGGAGGCCATGGCGGCT
>MGQD01000180.1:13134-13236 GCA_001797695.1 Deltaproteobacteria bacterium RBG_13_49_15
TTGTCCCAGGGAACGAGCTCGCTTCTATTCGAAGTGGGCTTGTGCGTGTTTCTCTATCTGACGGTCCTTTTTATCGAATATTCCCCCGTGGCAATGGAATGG
>MGQD01000180.1:13291-16743 GCA_001797695.1 Deltaproteobacteria bacterium RBG_13_49_15
ATAAGATGAATGAAACCCATCTGGCCGAGAGCGAAGGGGTCGCCCTTGGGTTCGGGAAAGCCGCATCCTTTGTATTGGCCGGTTATTTCTGCATAAAAATCATCGGGGTCTCCCTCGACAACAACTGGCATTATTTATCCACCGGGTGGGGGATGTGGTTTTTGCTGGAGCTTGTCGGCTTTGTTTTTTTCCCTTCCTTTCTCTTTGCGATGGGCGCCCGTGAAAAGAACGTGAAGATGGTCCGATGGGCCGCGCTCTGGACGGTTGTCGGTGTCGTGTTAAACCGGTTCAACATTTCGATTGTGGCCTTTAACTGGCACCTGCCGGCCGCCCAGCGGTATTTCCCCGGTTGGCTGGAGGTCGCCACATCGGTATTCATTGTCACCGTGGGTTTGGTGGCGTATCGGTTTATCGTGAGCCGGATGCCTATTTTTTATGAGCATCCGAATTATCAGTACCACCACTAATGGTTGCAAGAGGAGAAAATGGAGAAGGTCTTTGACACGCTTCAGGATTTCATGACATTTTCCAAGGGAGTGACCTATCTGATCATGGCCATAACCCTTATCGTCCTTCCGCTTTTCTGGAAGTTCGTTACCGGCAGGGACGAAAAAAAACGGACGTTTTAGTTTAACTTTATAAAGGTCTTATGCAGGATCAAAGGCTCTAGGGAGGTTTTCATGCACGACTTCTTAACCGGCCCCATGTTTTACGTCTCCTTCAGTGTCTGCATCATCGGGTTGCTGGTGCGGCTGATCCTTTATATCCGAGGGTTGGCCTGGCAACTCGATCGCGTGGCATATCGAGCATATCCGGGGCTTGGGTGGAACGGAGCCATTCGTTCGGTCCTCTCCTGGCTCCTTCCTTTCGGAACCAGCAGTTGGCGCCAACAACCGCTGATGACCATTCTGTTTTTCGGTTTTCACTTCGGGGCGGTTCTGATCCCCCTGTTTCTGGTGGCCCACAATCTGTTTTTAAAGTCCAAACTCGGGTTTTCATTGTTCACCATCCCCCAACTCCTGGCCGATACCTTAAGCTGGATGGTCGTTGTGAGTGCGCTGCTTCTGGTATTCCGGCGGATCGCCTTGCCCGAAGTGCGGATACTGACTACCGCATACGACTATCTTATCATTGCGCTTTCGACCGCACCTTTTATCACCGGTCTTCTGGCGCGCTATGAGGTGGGGGATTACGGGTTTTGGCTTGTGATGCACATCTTGTGCGCCGAGATTTTACTGATCGCCATACCGTTTACAAAACTATCGCATATCATCCTGTTTTTTGCCTCCCGGACCCAGTTGGGAATGGACTACGGCATCAAAAGAGGCGGCCAGAAGGGGACGAGCATGGTCTGGTGATCAGGATGATTGCTGGGTAATCAAGCCAAGGAGAAGCGATATATGCCGGAAGGAAAATTGTGCAATAAAAAACCCGTTGAGAACGAAGAGGCTCTTAAGGCCTTGCTGGCCGATACCGGGGGGCAGCAATATTACAAGGAGATGAAAGAGCTCGATGTGGACAGCAAACTCCTGTGGGGAACGATTGAGAAGACCTGCAAGACCAGAATGCGCACCTGGCTTGAGATCTGCGCCCATTGCGGCATGTGCGCCGACAGTTGCTTTCTGTATCTGGTGAATGACCGGGATCCGAAACAGGTTCCGGCTTACAAAATTCAGTCCACTCTTGGAAAAATCATTAAAGCTAAGGGAAAAGTGGACAATGAATTCATGCATATGGTCATGGAGACCGCATGGGCCAAGTGCACCTGCTGCAACCGCTGCGGCATGTATTGCCCGCACGGTATCGACATGGGGGTCATGTTCGGCTATGTGCGGGGGCTGTGCTATCAGCAGGGGTTTGTTCCTTGGGAACTCAAAATCGGGGCGGGGATGCACCGGGTCTATCATGCCCAGATGGATGTGACGGATGAAGACTTTGTGGAAACCTTCAAGTGGATGGTCGAGGAAAACGAGGAGGATTATCCGGGTTTGACGGTTCCTGTCGATAAGGTCGGCGCCGACATCATGTATACGGTCAATGCCCGTGAGGTCAAGCATTACCCGGAAGATCTGGCTGAAGCGGCCATCCTGTTTCACATCGCCGGTGAAAACTGGACGGTCCCCTCCAGCGGATGGGAGCAGACCAGTCTTTCCATGTTTGCAGGCGACTGGGGGGCCTGCAAAATGCAGGTCGAGCATGTGTATGCGGCGATGGAGCGGCTCAAACCCAAGCGGATGGTGGGAACCGAGTGCGGCCATGCCCACCGTGCGACCGTCATCGAAGGGCCTTACTGGGCCGGACGAAAGGACGGGAAACCGCCGGTGGAATGCATTCATTATGTGGAATGGGTGGCTGAAGCATTGCGCACCGGAAAACTCAAGGTGGATCCGGCAAAACGGATCAAACAGCCGGTCACCCTCCAGGACTCGTGCAATTACATCCGTAACTCCGGACTTAAGGAAGTCACCCGCGAGATCATCAGCCATATCGTCGAACCAGGATATTTTGTCGAAATGTCCCCGAACAAGGAACACAACTTTTGTTGCGGAGGGGGGGGTGGTTTCAACGGCATCGGACTTTTCAGACCTCAACGCAACAAAGCGCTGATCACCAAGCGCGATCAGATCATCAACACCGGCGCCAAGCTGGTGATCGCTCCGTGCCATAACTGCTGGGATGCCATCCGGGATCTCAACGAAGAGTATAAAGTCGGAATCAAATGGTCGTTTTTAAAGCCCCTTCTGATCAGCATGGTGGAGGTGCCCGAGCATTTAAAACCCGAAGAATAGGGAGTCCGGTTCATCGTATGATCCCTACTGGAGAGGTGATGCATGTTTAAAAAGATCATGTTTGCCACATCTGCAACCGAGGCCTGCGATCATGCCGCCCGGGTGGCGTTCAACATGGCAAAGCGCTATGGCGCCAGTATCGATGTGTTTCATGTTCTTGGCGTGCCGACACGCGGATTCAGCCAGGTGGTTCTGGATGTGAAGACCAAGGAAAAAGTGGTCCTCGACGATGAGTATCAGGCATGGGTGACGGAAGAGGTGAAGACCTACTATGCCCATCAACTGAAAGATGTTCCGGATGCCCGCATATTTGTGGCCGTAGGGGTTCCGCATCGCGAGATTCTGCGCCATGCCCGGAACGAAGAACCGGATCTCATCGTCATGGGCGGGAGCACCGGTCAAGACGAAGAATCGGTCTATAAACAGAGCATGACCGGTTCAACGCTTCAGCGGGTGACCAAAGCCGCACCGGCGCCGGTTTTGGTGGTCAACCGGCCGGCCGCCTCGTTTTGGGGGGATATCTCGAATATCGTATATGGCACCGATTTTTCGAAAGCATCCGATGCGGCTTTCAAGTTTGCCTTGAAACTGGCGCGGGAAGTGGAAGGGGAACTTCATCTCTTTCATGCATTGGACATTACCGCCTTGCACATGGGGCGGCTC
>MGQD01000180.1:16784-18173 GCA_001797695.1 Deltaproteobacteria bacterium RBG_13_49_15
GCAGTTGATCCGGGGGCGCTACCTTCCCCAGATGGAGGGATTTAAAAAATTTGCGATCGAGGTATGGGAAGGGCTTCCGTATATTGAAATCGTTAAATATGCCCGTGAGCATCAGGCCGATCTGATTGTGCTGGCCCACCACAGCCAGAAAAAGGATGAAAAAGACGCCAGATTGGGGAGCAATGTCGAACAGGTGCTTTTGCGGGCGAACTGTCCCGTAATCAGCATCAACAGATAGAACGGGGGCCTGAAGGAGCGACAGGCGCATGATTACGCACAAGGAGGAGTTTGGATGAAGAAAAAAATTTTGGTGATCGATGATGATCCGAAGATTGTTGAATATCTTGTGGCTTTGTTTGAAGACAACGGATATGAAACCCGCTCGGCCGGAACCGCCCAGGAAGCGTTGGAGATAGCCAAAAAGGAAATTCCCGATCTGATCACTCTCGATCTGGAGCTTCCCGGTGAGTGGGGGCCGCGCTTTTACCGCAAGATGTCGCAGGATCCGGCATTAAAGAATACGCCGGTTGTTGTTATCAGCGGGCTTTCCGGAAATGAATATGCGGTCGGAAAAGCAGTGGCGAGCATCACCAAACCCTTCGACAATAATGAGCTTCTGAAAATCGTAAAAGAAAATATAAGATAGCGTGATGATCGTTTCGCAAAAATACGGCCGCCGTTGGAAATACTCTTTGCGACTCGTTATCATCCGGTTTTTTAAGCATCGCTGAAACCGATTCCAGGCTAAGCCTGACAGAGCCCTGCCCATGCGCCTGACAACGAAAAGCAGATACGGGATGCGCCTGATCCTTGATTTGGCGCTGTACGGAAATGAGAAACCCGTGCCGCTTGGCGACGTCTCAAAAAGGCAAAAAATCTCGCTTAAATATCTTGAGAAACTGATACGCAAGTTAAAAGATGCCGGTATGGTAAAAAGTTACCGGGGGCCGTTCGGGGGGCACAGGCTAGCCAGAGCTCCGATCGACATCTCGGTGGGAGACATTGTTCGGGTCCTGGAAGATATTTCCGCCATTACCAATTGCGCTGACAAACGGGAGAAGGTTTGCGGGATCTGCACCCGCGCTGGTGAATGCGTTACGCAATGGGTCTGGATTGAAGCCAGCCGCACCATGTTCAAGCGCCTCGATGAAATCAACATAGCGACGCTTCTGGATCAAAAAGATGCGCTGATCGGCGAAGCGCGAAAATATATGCAAATCTCACCGCAATAAAAACTTCCTAAAGATTCCTTATCCCGGCCAGACGGATATAAACGCGAATGGGATCGGGGATTTGTGCGACGCGCCCTTTCCCGATGGATTTGCCTGCGCGACACCTAACGTATCCTGAAGGGCAGGAATTTAACGAAAACTTAATAAAAGACTAGTC
>MGQD01000181.1:0-8388 GCA_001797695.1 Deltaproteobacteria bacterium RBG_13_49_15
TTCTATGGTCTTGCAAGGGGCGTCGATACAACCCCTTTTTGCCTGAAGATGACAGGCAAAATCAATAGCATCAACGTGACTCAGGAAAAAATAGTTCATTCTCTGCTCCTGGATGCCGACTCATCATTAAAAAAATAAAAAGGAGTGATTTTGCTGTTTATTCGCTATTATGCCGTTATTGCTGTTTCTATTTTATTCCTTGTATCGTGTGAATCAGCCCACAAAACCATTTTACAAGTCAAAGAACCGGATAAGTCCATACCGATCGCTCAACTGAAACCGCCGGAAGCCCAGATCAACCCGATTCCCCCTGCAGTCGATCCTCCGATCAAGGAAGAACCCCCGAAACCGTCCCTTGAATCCAAAAAAAATGAAGACCCTCCCGAATCGGAAAAACCAATCGAATCGGAAGAATCAATCGAAGCTGAAGAAGAAGATTCACCGGTCGATGAACCGTCAACGGATAATCATTTGTTAACAGAGAAACGGAATCCTGAGGTTGTTTTCGAAGAAGCGTTGGATTTTTGCCAGGCCGCTCAGGATTTCTGGCAAAAAGGGGAACTCGAAAATGCCATCGAAGCGTTGGATCAGGCCTATGCATTGATTCTTAATGTCGAGATTGATGACAACCCCAAACTGCTGCAAGAAAAAGAGGACATTCGATTTACGATTTCCAAACGGATTCTTGAAATTTACACCTCAAGACATATCGTTGTCAATGGCAAACAGAACGAAATACCGCTTACAATTAATGCCCATGTGCAAGAAGAAATCAATCACTTTTCAATCGGAAGAGAGAAGGATTTTTTCCTGGAATCGTATGCCCGGTCCGGAAGTTTCCGCCCTTACATTATCAAGGCATTTACCGAAGCCGGGCTGCCGCCTGAACTTTCCTGGATGCCGCTCATCGAAAGCGGGTTCAAGGTTAATGCTTTTTCCAAGGCAAGAGCTTTAGGACTTTGGCAATTCATCTCATCAACCGGGTATAAATACGGCCTTAAGCGGACCACGCATATCGACGAGCGCCTTGACCCCATCAAATCGACGGAGGCCGCCATCGCCTACTTAAAAGAACTGCACCAGATTTTCGGGGACTGGACTACTGTAATGGCTGCCTACAACTGCGGAGAACACCGGGTCCTGAGGGTGATCCGAGAACAAAACGTTAACTATCTGGATAACTTCTGGGATCTTTACGAGCGCCTCCCCAGGGAAACCGCCAGATATGTCCCCCGCTTTTTAGCCACCCTGCATATGATTAATAATCCTGAAAAGTTCGGGCTCAATGCAGTCTTGCTTGAACCTCCGATGGCTTATGAGATAGCAAACATATCGAAACAGATCCGTCTGAATGATATCGCCAGAAAAATCGATGTTCCGGAACAGCAGTTGAAGCAGCTAAACCCGGAGCTCAGGCATCAGATACTGCCGGGAGAGCAGTATCCTCTCCGGGTGCCGGCCGGGAAGAGTCAAATCCTGCTTACCGTGCTTGACGACATCCCCACCCACGGCCCTCCCCGGCTGGAATATGCATTCCACCGGATCAAGCGTGGAGAAACATTATCCACCATTGCCAAACGCTACCATGCCAGTGTCGGAAGCATTGCCGGCATCAACAACATCCGTGGAAAGGGTGCTCTATCGGTTGGGAAAATGCTAAAAATCCCGCAACAGAGCACGAGTGCTTATCCGCAAAGTACGGAGGAAACGCCGCCGCTTAACCGAATACTATCTCACACGGTAAAGGCCGGCGATTCCTTTTTTAATCTGGCAAAACGATATGGTACCACAATCGATAAAATCCGTCGGCTAAACAACATAACAGGCACTGATCTCAACGTGGGGCAGGTCCTGAAAATACCAGGACGGATTCCAAAAGAACCCGCTTCCGGAACGGGTGCCGGAAAGCTGAAAACTTATGTCGTCAGACGCGGGGATACGCCATTGAAGATCGCAACCCAATATAGCATGCCTTTGGAAAAATTTTTAAAAATCAATGGGTTAAAGCCAAAGAGCAAAATTTATCCGAATCAAAAAATGCTGGTGGAATGAACTCCGATCATTTAACTGTTTTCAGATTCGACAGGCGGTAACGCATGGCGATAAAAATATTGATATTTTATGCCATCACAGTAATGCTGATAATATCATGCAACACTAAGATGAACGCGAATCCGAACCCGGATACCGGGAAAAATCCGGTTCAAGAACAGAAACAGGGGACTTTGCCCAGGTATAAGGAAGGAGAGGTTCTGGTCCGATTCCGGGAGGGGATACCCCGCACCAGAATCGAAGAGATACTAAACCGGCTGGCTCTCACTATTCTGTATTCCTATGCCATACCGAATCTATACCTGGTTCAAGCGCCGAGGGATGAAACCGTGGAAACGATCCTTGAGAAGCTGCAGACATACCCGGAAGTATTATACTCAGAACCAAACCCCATCATTTCCATTCAACCGAAAGTTAAATGAAAGGAACCCGTCGTGCCATGAAACAGGGAATCGCTTTTTTGGTGGCGGCATTCTTTTCACTTGCGGCGTTTCCGGGATACGGTGCAACCGCTTCATCTCCACAACCTCCAAAGCCGGCAATGAAGTATATGCCGGATGAGATTCTTGTGAAGTTCAAACCAGGGATCCGGTTGGATGCGAATGAATATTATAAGACGCAGCACCGAGTGAAAACAATCGGTTCGTTCAGCATCATCGGCGTCGATCACTTAAAACTTCCGGAATCGCTGACCGTAGAAGAGGCGATCACCCTTTTTAAAAAGAATCCCGGCGTTGAATATGCCGAGCCGAATTATTATTGGCATATTACATCAATACCCAATGATCCTAACTTCGCGTTACTTTGGGGCCTGCATAATACCGGACAAAGCGTCAACGGAACATCAGGGAAAGCGGACGCGGACATCGACGCTCCCGAAGCATGGGATTTGAACATCGGAAGCGGAAACGTCATCGTGGCCGTCATTGACAGCGGGGTTTATGTCCAACATCCGGATCTTGCCGCCAATATATGGGTTAACCCGGGAGAGATACCGGGGAATGGGATTGATGATGATCTGAACGGACTTATTGATGATATCAATGGATGGGATTTTTTCGACAACGAAAATGACCCTAATGATCTGAACGGCCATGGAACTCATGTTGCCGGAACCATTGGAGCGGTCGGCAATAACAATAACGGAGTTGCAGGCGTCAGTTGGGGCGCAAAGATCATGGCCTTAAAATTTACTGCTGCCGACGGATCTGGAAGCACATCCGATGCTATTAAATGTATTGAGTACGCCAATGCCAAAGGTGCACATGTCATAAACAACAGCTGGGGAGGAGGCTCATACAGTCAGGCGCTCAAGGATGCCATTGATGCCTCGCCTGCTGTCGTGGTCTGTGCTTCCGGAAATGACGGGTTTAACAACGATGTGATTTCACATTATCCGTCCAATTATTCAAGTTCGAATCTAATCGCCGTTGCCGCCACGGATCAAAACGACAATCTGGCGTATTTCTCAAATTATGGATTTGCCTTGGTGGATGTGGCGGCGCCAGGAGTCAATATTCTGAGCATATTTAACAACGGAGGGTACGGATATAAAAACGGAACCTCCATGGCTGCGCCTCACGTTTCCGGGCTGGCCGCCCTATTATGGGGGCGGTCCTGGCCTTCAAATGCGGAAAACCGCATCCTGACTGCCTCCGATATTGTTCAAAGGATCATTCAAACCGTTGATCCCCTCCCCTCCCTGAGCGGCAAAACCGCATCCGGAGGAAGGATCAATGCATTCAAAGCACTGGGAGGAAGCGATGAAAACGGCGAAGACGGCAACGGCGGATGTTTTATCGCTACCGCAGCATTCGGCTCCATTACCGAACCTCACGTTGCAACGCTGCGGCAATTTCGGGATCGGTTCATGAAAACCAACGCATTCGGCCGGGCGGTCACCCACCTCTACTACCGGCACTCTCCAAAATGGGCTGCGATCATCAGGGACCATGACAGCCTAAGGTGGATCGCCCGCACGGCTTTGCTTCCTGTTGTCGGTCTTAGCAGGATCGTCCTGTTCCTTGGAGCTTGGCTGGCGATACCGGCAGGGATGATTCCCCTTTTGAGCGCTCTGTTTTTTGTGGATAGAAAAAATCGCAATAAGATGCGATAACCGACCCGCTTCCCATAACCAACCCGTTTTTTTGACGGAGCGTTAAGATGCCGGTTTACGAATATAACGCCTTTGATTCCAAAGGAAAACGCGTATCCGGCATCATGGATGCGGAAAGCGCCTCTGCGGCCCGACAAAAGCTCCGGGCTTCCTTGATTTATCCGGTGGCTGTCAAGGAGATATCGGCAGCCGTTCAAAAATCAGGCGCCGGATTGTCCTTTCGCTTTTTTCATCGAATTCATTCCGCTCAACTAGCCGTCATGACTCAGGAACTGGCCATTCTGGTGGGCGCCGGATTCCCGCTGGTGGTCGCTCTGGAAACCCTTATATCCCAGACCCGACACCCGCCGCTGAAGAAATTGCTGGCCCGCGTCAAGGATTCCGTCATTGAAGGAAACAGCTTTTCGGAAGCTCTTTCACGATTTCCTGCTGCGTTCTCAAATCTTTACATCAATATGGTCCATGCCGGTGAAACATCGGGGACGCTGGAGATCGTCCTCGAACGGCTGGCTGAAATGGCCGAAAAGCAGCAGGATTTGAACCGTCGGATTCGGAATGCCATGACCTATCCGATATTCATGGCACTCCTTGGAACGGCTGTTCTTTTTTTCCTGAT
Source organism: Deltaproteobacteria bacterium RBG_13_49_15 (assembly GCA_001797695.1). Classification (GTDB taxonomy): domain Bacteria; phylum Desulfobacterota; class Desulfobacteria; order Desulfobacterales; family UBA2156; genus RBG-13-49-15. The sequence continues at coordinate 4,785 of MGQD01000181.1, forward strand.
GACGGTGATCGTGCCTGATATTGCCGCCATTTTTCAAGATACGGGCCGAGCGCTTCCGACTCCGACCCGGATCCTCATCTCCATCAGCCAGATCCTTAAGTCATTATGGTGGCTGGCGCTGGCAATTTTAGCGGGGTCTGTTTTTTCAATTGTTCGTTTTAAAAATACCCCCTACGGGCGTCGTTTCTTCGACAAAACCATCCTCGAGCTTCCGGTCGTCGGCGTGCTGGTGATGAAGCTATCGGTTGCCCGTTTGGCACGCACCCTCGGATCGCTGCTTGAGAACGGGGTATCCATGATTTCTGCTCTTGAGATCACGAAAAATGTTTCCGGGTATATACCGATTTCGGATGCCGTGGAAGCCTGCACAGATGAAATCAGCAAAGGAACCGGATTGGCGGAAGCTCTTTCCTCAAGGAACCTGTTTCCCCACCTGTTCATTCAAATGGTAAGGGTGGGAGAACAGACCGCCAAGCTGGAGTCGATGCTGGAAAAAATCTCCGACATGTATGAAAAAGATGTTTCTTCGCAGGTATCTCGTGCGACATCGCTTCTTGAACCGGTCATGATTCTTGTTATGGGATTGATCGTCGGGTTCATTGTTCTATCGATCTGTTTGCCGATTTTTGAAATGAACCAGCTCGTATTTTAACCGGGCTGCGACGATCGCAAATGATTTCCTGTCCCAGGCGCCTTTTTTGGATATCGGGGAACATGGACGGCAAGCGATATTAATTCGAAATTCCTCCTTTTCCAGGACCCCTAAACCATGCAACTCTTTACGAAACCGATTCCTTCTGATACCATTGATTTGAATTGGGGCATGAATTGACCAAGAACGCCAAACCCATACCAAACCCTAATCTTCCGAATGGGGAGGATCGAAGCATGGCGACACGGAATCAAGGCTTTTACGGCAGCATCTTCAGACCAAATGGGTTTACGTTAATTGAGCTGATGGTTGTTATCGTGATCTTGGGAATCCTGGCCACACTGATCCTTCCGAAGATCATGGGAAGACCCGGAGAAGCGAAACAACTCCAAGCAAAAATTCAGATCCAGAGCCTTGAAACGGCCCTTAGGTTCTACAAACTCGATAACGGTATCTACCCGGCCACGGAACAAGGGCTTATGGCATTGGTAGAGATTCCCCAGACCGGCGCAATTCCAAAAAAATGGAGACAAGGTGGATATCTCGAAAAAGGAAAGGTCCCCAAAGACCCCTGGGGCAACGATTTCATTTATATCAGCCCCGGCATCCATGGCGACTGCGATCTTCTTTCTTACGGGGCTGACGGTGTGCCGGATGGTGAAGGAGAAAATCGGGATATCAATAATTGGGAGATCGAATAGAGGATTCACTCTGATCGAATTGATTGTCACGCTGGGCCTTATCAGCGTGATGCTCGTCTTCTCCGTTCCGCGCCTTCAGGATGTCCTTATCTCCAACGATGAACAGAGCGTTTACCGCAAAATTATCGCTTATTCTTCATCTTTAAAAAATCTTGCCGTTTTGGAGCAGAAACGTTTTTTTCTTCATTTGGATATCGATGCCAACCGGATCTGGATAACCTATGATCAGATGTCTCAGGAAGAAACTCTTCAGGCTTCAAAAAAAGGATATGCGCTTCCGAAAGGAATCCGCATCGCCGACCTGGAAATCCTCGGTAAAGGCCGCGTCTTATCCGGTGTTGGTGTCGTTTCGTTTTATCGGGACGCCTATGCCGATCCGACCTGGATTCACCTGGAAACCGATGAAAAAAAGCGATCCAGCATCTTTATTGAACCCTTTTTATCAAAAGCGAGATGGCTTGAGGGGACTGTCGGATTTGAGAATTGATCGTCCGGGCGGATTTGCCCTGCTGGAAATGATGGTGGCCCTTTGTATCGTGGCAATCGTCCTTGTCGCTGTCTATCAATTGCATCTTTCAACTCTAACCGCAAGTCAGGCCGCTCGGTTTGATATCGTCGCCTCCATGCTGGCACAAAAAAAGCTCTCCGATCTGGAAATCAGACCGGAGAATAGAGATGAAACAGGTCCGTTTTTTGGAGAGTTCGGGAACGACTTCCCGGGCTATAAATGGGAAATGACGCTTGAACGCGTCGATTCCGCAGCCCTTAAAGGGTCGGGGCATGATTTAAGGAAAATCGAACTTCGGATCATTGCTGACGGACAACCCTCCACCTATCGGATTCGGACCTATCGGATGATTCAATAAATATGAAATTCAAATCATCTGGATTTACGCTTGTCGAAGTTTTGATTGCGGTATTTATTTTCGGAATCATCGCCACCACGATTTTCGGTTCCTATCATTCCGTTTTTTCAAATGCCCAGGAATTGAATAACCGCATTTCAGATGATGAAATGGGAATGGGTTGTTTAACCAGGATGACACGTGATTTGAGTTCGGCCGTCATTTCATTGCCCCCTCAATACCGTTCTCCCAAATTAAACGCCAAACCCGATCCTCACCGCTTTTTGAGTCAAAACGATCTGCTCGCCGGCCTGAATTTTTCCAGCCTTCGATTTACTTCGCTTTCTCATACACCGATGGATATCCGACTGCCGGACCGGATATCGGAAATCATTTATTATATAGACCAGACCGGACAAGACCAGTATGTGCTCAGACGGGCCGATCACCCTTACCCCTTCTTTGATCAAACCAAATCAAAAAAGGACCCCATCTTGTGCGAAAATATCAAATCCATCTCCTTTACCTATTATGATCAGGACGGAAAGACATATGATCGATGGGATTCGGAATCAGCGGATTTCGGATATGCCACCCCGAAGGGGATTGAAATCCGGCTTGAAATCGGAGAAGGCGATCCTCCGCGGGTATTTGAAACCGGAACCGGCATCCCTTCATGGAGGATGAAAACAAACCGATGAAATCATGCCGGGCCGGTTCTTTTTCCGTAAAGATCATGATCCTGAATCGCCGGGGCGTAGCGCTTTTGCTTACCCTTTCCATCATCGCCCTGGTGGTGACCGTTTCCATGACATTGCATCGCCGCAGCAGGGAGTCCCTCTCCCTTGCAGCCGCCCATCGGAATTGGATCTCCCGGGTCCAGATGGCCGCTTCCGGAATCCATGCAGGAATGGCGTTATTGATAAGGGATAAGGCGGCAACGACCGTTGATTCCATTCAGGAGGAATGGGCCGATGCGGACTCTCTTGCAAAACTGGCCGCAGACATTTCCTTTGAAGAGGGAGACCTGATGATCTCCATCGGAGATGAACTGGGGAAAACTCAGATCAATGCTCTCGTCAACTATCCTGAAGGCCGGCGTTTTAATGAAGCTCAGAAACGGATGTGGCAAGGGATGTTGTTTTTTTTAAAGGAGCAGAACAAAACCTTGGAAGGATTTGAACCGGAAACCATCATCAACTCTCTTAAAGACTGGCTTGATTCAGACGACGATGATGCCATTACCGGGGTCAGCGGCGCCGAATCCGGATATTACCAGACCCTGACCCCGCCTTATTCCTGCCATAACTACCCGATGACCCGATTAAGCGAACTCTCTCTTGTCAGGGGGATCCTTCCCGCGCACTTAACAGCACTGGGAGGCATTCCTGGACTATCGAAATATA
>MGQD01000181.1:8839-13816 GCA_001797695.1 Deltaproteobacteria bacterium RBG_13_49_15
GAAGAAAACACTCGCCTTCTACCTTGACATCCTCTCCGCTGCGGGAATCAAACCGGAGGCCATTTTTTTCAATGGCTACACGAATGCAAGGTGTCTGGCCAGGTTTGATCAAATGCCGGACCACTGGATCTTCATCGATCTTGAAAAGCTAAAATGCACATTACTGGCCGTTGTCTCCGGTCAAATTGTTATGGCCCGAAATTCTCTGTTGCATTCCAGAGTCAAATCGACTCAGGAAACCCTATCCGTTCTGATCCGGCATTCCCTCATCTCCCTCGAGGCCTCCCATCCGTTTTCATTCCACCCCGAAATCATAGTGGTTTCCGGAAGCGATCAGGTTGACCCGAACCTGTTAACAGACCTGGAAAAGGATTTGGAAATCCCCGCTGTCCGTTTTGATCTTTTTCGAACCATGTCGTCCAAGGGGAAAAAGCTCATCCCGGCGATACCCTGGAATTCACCTTCAGGAGATAGCGTCCTTTCCGTTGCGATGGCCGGAACCGAACAGATCAGGGGAATGAATCTTCTAAAAGGACCTTTTGCTCCGGAAAAACGATTGACCGAATATCGGACTCCACTTGTCAGGGCCGGCATTTTCCTGGCAGCGGTCATTATTCTCGCTTTCGCCTTTCTCCTTAGCGAACGTCATCTCACCGATAAAAAAATAATTCGGATGGATAAACGGATGACGCAAATTTTTCAAAGCACCTTTCCGGAAGAAAAAGTGATCGTGGATTCCTTTCAGCAAATGAAGGCTAAAATGGCTGAAATGAAAAAGAAGCCGGCTTTTTCCATCGACCTCCCGCGGGATATACCCCGAATCGATCTGTTAAAAGAACTCACTGCGCGGATACCAAAAGATCTGGATTTGAAGATCGGAAGGATGGTAATCGGGAGCGAAGATATTCTCATCACCGGCAATACCGGTACGTTTAACTCCGTCAATGATATTAAAGGGCAGCTCGAAGGGTCGAACCTGTTTTCCCAAGTGACCATCAGTTCCGCAAACCTTGACCGGGCCGGGAGCCGGATCGATTTTACATTAACGATCCGATTTTGATTTTTTTCAGAAGCCCATGCTGAATCGCATTAAACCATCCATTCAATTGACAGCCCGTGAACGGTATGCTGTCTATTCTGCGGCTTTGGTTATCGGGCTTTTTATAATCATCCGGTTCCTGGCGTTTCCGATTTTTGACGAACGGTCCCGTGCCGAGAAGATGATTATTGCAAAGAAAAAGATCCTATCGGAGATGACCGCACTCCAAACCGAGCAACGCATCCTTCTTGAAAAGAGGAAAGCCGCTGAGACACTGCTGGCCCAACGGGCAAAAAACTTCACGCTCTTTTCTTTTCTCGATGAACTCGCGGGACAGAGCGGGATTAAAGATCGGGTCGCATTTATGAAACCATCGGCATCGGCAAAACAGGACGGGCCCTATCGTCTTGCTTCCATGGAAATGAAATTCGAATCGATTTCCACTGAAGAATTCATTTCCTTTTTATATAAAATTGAAACTTCCAACAATCTGATTCGGATCAACCGGGTATCCGTCTCAAAAACCGGCGGCCAGGATGCCCTTCTCGATGCGCTATTTCAGATTGAAACGATTGAACTCTAAAATGGACGGCGCTTTAGGGATGACTTCATCATGAAGCGGAGAAACGGATGGATCTGTTATGCCCTTTTCACATCGGTAATGACCGCTTTATTCTTATATTATCTTTTTCCTTCCGAAACGATTCGGCAGTATATTGAGTTCAGATTGCCTCAGGTCAAACCGAATTTTTCCATTTCCATAAACAAGATGCGCCCCTCATTCCCGATCGGAGTTCTCGCTTTGGATACAGCGCTCAAATACTCCGGAAATCCGTTTTTCAGCTTAACAAAAATCAAACTATTACCGAACCTTTTCAGCCTTTTCCGGAAAAAGACCGTTTATCGCATTCAGGCATCCGCTTATGACGGTTCTATAAACGGCATCGTCGATGTCGGCAGGGAGAGCTCCAAAAAAACAATATCGGCAAGCGCCATCCTGAACGGCATTGCCATCGGTAAAATGGCTGGTGTCATACCGACTTCGGGGAGAAACATCTCCGGAGTTTTAAACGGACAACTTTTGTATCAATATGACGCAAAGGAGCAAGAAGCGCTGACCGCCTCTCTTTCGGCAGCCGATTTTAAGGCGGACATCGATTCTCCCTGGTTTGCCATTAAGAGTTTGACCTTCAAAACAATCGAAGCCGATCTTAAGGTTCAAAACCAAACGCTTTTAATCAGGCAATGTGTGTTGAAAGGACCTTACGTGGATGGGCGCATATCCGGATCCGTTTTTTTCAACAAAGAGATAGGGAAAAGCGTTTTAAATCTGAACGGAAAAGCAAAACCCCATCATCTTTTATTGGCCGAAATGGGAAAGGAGTCGATTTCACTCCTTTTCCCTGTTCAAAAAAGCGAGCAAAGCATCATCTCTTTTCGAATCAGCGGAACATTGAACAGGCCCAATTTTTCATTGGAGCCGCTGTAACAGCATTCATTTTAGAAAATGAAACGATATCTGATCTTATTGAACCTGCTCTTGATAACCGCGGCCGCCTATTTCGGCGTCCGGTTGTTTTATCTGGCTCTATTCACCGGAATGGATGCCGATGCATCACTCCCGCCGGTGATCCGGGAGGGACTATCTCCGGAAAGAGGCTTAATTCAGCCATTCTCTTTTTATAAACCGATTATGGACAGGGATCTTTTCCAAACAAAGAATGCTGAAAACAAGATCTCCAAAACATTGCAGGTGGATAAGCTCAAGGCCACCGCATTGAAGTTGAAGCTATGGGGGACCGCGATCTTCGGAGAAGGAAAAGGGTTCGCAATCATTGAAGATCTGCAAGGAAAAAAACAGAGTCTTTATGCCCCCGGCCAAGTTGTTCAGAATGCCACGATTAAAATGATCCTGAAAGACAGGGTGGTCTTGCGTGTGAACGATAAAGACGAAATCCTCAAGGTGGAGGATATCAAAAGCAGTGTGCAGGGGCCGCCGTTTCTTTCGAAGGTTCCGGAGACGGTGCAAACTGAGCCCTCTCAAAACGTTATGCTGTCAAGGGCTCAAATCGAAGGCGCCCTTCAGAATGTGAATGAACTAATGAACCAGATTAATATCCGGCCGCACTTTCTAAACGGCCAGCCGGACGGGCTGGCGGTCGGAGGGATTGCCCCGGATTCCATTTTCATAAAGATGGGACTTCGAAACGGGGATATCATCACCGGCATCGACGGCAAAAAGATCGAATCGGTGGATGATGCGCTCAAGCTCTATGACAGTATCAAATCCGCAAAGAATACCGCCGTCGAAATCAAACGGCTGGGAAAGACGGAAATCATCTCATTTCAGATTGAATAGGAACCCCATTTTTCGCAAACCGATAATATAGGTGATGAAGCGCATATGAAAGCATACGACACATCATGGAAAACCGTCTTCAAATGGATGTTTTTTCTGTTTAACATCATCACAGCGACCGTTTTCGTTTCAAGTCGATCCGAGGTGCACTCTCAAGTTCAGGTATCGCCGCCTGCTGGTTCAGTCCTTCCGGATAAAAAAGGAAATGCGGAACAATATGTCTCCATCGATTTCAACAACGTGGATCTTCCCGTTTTTATCAAATTCATCAGCGAGCTGACCGGGAAAAATTTTATTATGGACGAACGGGTCAAAGGAAAAGTCACCATCTTCTCTCCGGGGAAAATATCCGTCAAAGAGGCTTATGCGGTCTTTGAATCCGTACTGGAAGTCCATGGGTTTTCAACCGTTCAGGCAGGAGAGATCATTAAAATTGTACCCTTCCCGGATGTGAGAACCAAAAGCATTGAAACCAAGCTTAAAGAGGATACCGGGGCCTCTGACGATAGGGTAGTGACCCAAATCATCCCGTTGCGTTACGCCGATCCCGAAGAGATTAAGCGCCTGTTGGCGCCGCTCATTTCAAAAAACAGCGTTATTTTAGCTTATCCGTCCACCAACACCCTTATCGTCACCGATGTCCATTCAAATATCAGGCGCCTGCTTCAAATCATCAATGCCGTTGATATCACCGGCATCGGGCACGAAATTTCCGTCATTCCTCTCAAGTACTCGTATGCGGAAAAACTGGTAAAGGTCATCGAATCCGTTTTTAAAGCGCCTGCAGGACCTCAGAAGCCGACCATGGAAAGAGACACAAAGCTGGTCGCAGATGAACGGACCAATTCCATCGTCATCCTCGCCGGTCAAAACGATTCACTTAAAATCAAACGCCTGATCGAACTTCTCGACAAAGAGGTGCCGAAAGGAAAAGAAAAAATCCATATTTACTACCTTGAAAATGGCAGTGCCGAAGAAATGGCCAAAGTTCTTCAGGACCTGCCGGAAAAGGAGGAAAAACCCGATCCGACGAAACCGTTGCTCCAAAGGAAAGCACCGGTCATCTCGGATAAAGTGATCATCACGCCGGATAAGGCGACGAACAGCCTGATCATCCGGGGAGACAGCGATGATTATAATGCTCTGGTTGAGATCATTCAAAAACTGGATATTCCAAGATCCATGGTCTATATCGAATGCCTGATCATGGAAGTCAATGTGGAAAAAGATTTTGAGCTTGGGACGGAATGGAGCGTATTCGGAGGAAGCCTTGACGACGACGGCGCCTTTCGAGGAGGAGGGGGAGGGTTTGGAGGCGGCGGATTCAGCAAGATCCCTTCGATCGACCCTGAAACAGGTGTTCCGACAACATCCTTTCCGGCCGGTTTTTCACTGGGAATTTTTGAAACCATCAAAATCGGGAATATTTATTTTCCAAATATTGCCGCATTGATCAATGCATATAAAAAAGACAAGGATGTTCACATTCTGTCAACGCCCCAGGTCCTGACAACGGATAACCAGGAAGCCAAGATCACTATTGGAAAAAATATCCCCTACCAGACCAAGGAAGGCACCA
>MGQD01000182.1 GCA_001797695.1 Deltaproteobacteria bacterium RBG_13_49_15
ACTTACAATACGGAAGAAGAGATCGACTTTATCATCGCCAACCTTCCGCCTATCATCCAAAAATTGAGAGACATGTCACCGTTCTGGAAGGGAACTGCAAATCACTGAATTCTTACCGGGGAGCCTTTTTTCGGTTCACCTGATTTCTAAGCCATTTAATCCACGGCTCAAAACCGATCCCCTTTGTCGCTGAAATCTCAAAAACAGGCATGCCGGGATGGACTTTTTTGATGTTTTCCAGGACGGCATTGCGCTCATAATCCAGGTAGGGCAATAGATCGATTTTGTTTAAAACGGCCGCATCGCAGACCCGAAACATCAAGGGGTATTTGAGCGGCTTGTCCTCGCCTTCCGTAACGCTGATCACCACGACTTTGGCATTTTCTCCAATATCGAATTCGGCCGGACAGACCAGGTTCCCCACATTTTCAACAAATAAAAGGTCGATACCCTTAAGATCGAGCTGACCGGCCGCTTTTTCAATGACATGTGCGGCCAGGTGGCAATCTCCTCCAAATTCATCGGTGTTGACCTGCACCACTGACACTCCTGTTTTTGCAAGCCGATCGGCATCGTTGGTCGTGCAGATGTCGCCGACAATGACGGCACTCTTGATTTCGGAAGAGATGCGCGCAAGTGTTTTTTCCAAAAGGGTTGTTTTTCCGGATCCGGGTGAACTCATTATGTTTAGAACATAAATACCCTGTTTAGTAAAATACTCCCTGTTCTGCTGAGCCATCCGCTCATTGACATCCAGAACTTTCCGAACCACCTTGATTTCCATTTCCCTATCCTTTGCTTTGATATTTAAACGTTACCCGAATGATTTAAATGTTCCGGCTCTTCAATTTCGATCGAATCGATATCGAGTTCACGGCCTGAAAGGATCTCGATGGAACCGCTCCCGCATGACGGGCATGCAAAAGCCGGCTCCTTTATCTCCCAGGATGAATGGCAATGCTTGCATCGGGCAACGACCGGTATCTCTTCAATTTCTAGCCTGGCTTCCGAGAGAGGGGTTTCCTGAGTTACGATTTCAAAACAAAATCGAAGGCTATCCGGTACGACGGCAGCAAGCTTTCCAACTTTTATTTTAACTCCTAGAACTTTAGCCCCTTTCATTTCTACAGGGATGGAAGCGGCTGCAATTTGCACGATCTGCAACGCAATCCCCATCTCATGCATATCCGAAAACCTTTGCACAAAAAGCACCGAAGGCCCCGAGGTCCCTGCACACGTGAATACCGCTTTTTTCCATGGCGACAATTTTTGCCTTAGCGGTTCCGCTCCCTCCGCTGATAATCGCGCCGGCATGCCCCATCCGTCGGCCGGGGGGTGCTGTCAATCCGGCGATAAAGCCGACGATCGGTTTTGTCACATGTTTTTCGATAAAAGCCGAGGCATCTTCCTCGGAGCTTCCGCCGATTTCCCCCACCATCACCATCCCTTTTGTCGCAGGATCGTTTTCAAAGGCGTCAAGGCATTCAATGAATGTTGTACCATTAATGGGGTCCCCTCCGATGCCGATACAGGTGGTTTGGCCGATACCCTTTTTGGTCAACTGATGAACCACTTCATAGGTAAGGGTCCCGGAACGTGAAATGACTCCGATGGGACCCCCGGGTTTATGAATCGGCCCGGGCATGATCCCCACCTTGCATTCACCCGGTGTGATGATCCCCGGACAGTTTGGCCCGATCAGGCGAACCGGCTTTCCTTTAAGATAATTTTTCACTTTCATCATATCCAGGACCGGAATTCCTTCTGTGATGGCTACGACGATACGGACCCCGCAATCCGCCGATTCCATGACGGCTTCTGCCGCATACGCCGGAGGGACGAAAATCAGAGAGCAGTCGGCTCCGGTTCGATCCACCGCTTCCTGCACCGTATTAAAAACCGGGATTCCGTCCATCTCCTGCCCGCCTTTCCCCGGGGTTACGCCGGCCACTACCTTGGTTCCGTAAGCAATGCATTGGCGGGTATGAAATTGTCCTTCCCGTCCGGTGATTCCCTGAACCATGACCCGGGTCTTTTTATCGACAAAAATACTCACGCGGTATCCCCTCCTGTCAACTCACCAATTCGGCCACTTTCTTGGCCGCGTCCTTCAAATCGATTGCGGTAATCAAATCCAACCCGGAGTCAGATAGAATCTTCCGGCCTGCTTCCACATTTGTCCCTTCCATACGAACCACCACCGGCACCGTGATGCCGGTTTTTCTGGCGGCTTGAACTACCCCTTCGGCAAGAACATCGCACCGGAGGATTCCGCCAAAAATATTGATCAGAACCCCTTTGACTTTCTGATCGGTTAAAATGATTCGGAAGCCGTTTTCAACCATTTCCGCACTTGCGCCGCCGCCGACATCCAAGAAATTGGCCGGTTCACCACCGGCAAGCTTGATAAGGTCCATCGTTGCCATGGCAAGCCCGGCTCCATTAACCATGTTCCCGATATTGCCGTCTAAATTGATGTAATTGAGGTTGAATCTGGACGCTTCGATTTCCAGGGGGTCTTCTTCATCCAGATCCCTGTAACCGTCGATGTCCGGATGACGGAACAGGGCGTTATCATCAAAATTGATTTTCGCATCCAATGCCATAAGCCGATCATCCCTGGTAATCACAAGTGGATTGATCTCAACAAGAGAACAATCATAATCAACGAATAGCCGATACAGCCGGGTCAGCATGTCCGACAACGGTTTTATAAGCGACGAAGAAAAATGAAGCCCATATGCGATCCGGCGGCAATGGTAGGAGTGAATTCCGGCTAGCGGGTTGATGAACGCCTTGATTATCTTTTCAGGCGTTTGAGCAGCCACGGTTTCGATATCCATTCCACCCGCTTCACTGGCCATGAGGACCAGATTTGCCGTGGATCGATCCGGTATGACCCCCAGGTAAAGCTCTTTTAAAATTCCCAATCCCTGTTCCACAAGAACTTTTTTGACCTGCTTTCCCTCTGGGCCGGTTTGATGAGTGATCAGTTTCATTCCGATCATTTCATTTGACAGGTTCCTGACCTCGTCCATTGATTTTGCAAGCCGAACGCCTCCTCCTTTACCTCTTCCTCCGGCATGAATCTGAGCTTTAACAACCACGGGGAAGCCGCCCAACCCCTCGGCGATTCGAAGTGCCTCATCGGAATTGAATGCAACTCCTCCTTCCGGAACGGGGATGCCGTTTTTCCTAAAGAGCTCCTTTGCCTGGTATTCATGAATTTTCAAAAAACCCCTCCTTTAGATAGAAAAAGAGCACGGGCCAGGTTCGCCCGTGCCCTTTTTGCAATCAAACCGAAGTTATCCGATTATGCATAACACGGCGTTTTTAGCAACCGAATCACCGCTTTTGAAATTAATGGATTTAATGACTCCGGAAACCGGAGCCGGGAGGGCGTTTTCCATCTTCATGGCTTCGAGAATTACCACGGTTTCTCCTTCCGTGACCTGATCTCCCACATTCTTTTTATAGCTGACGATCATTCCCGGCATAGGTGAGCTCAGAGGTGTTCCATTGGCCTTGGCGGGAGCTGTTTTGGGCGCCGGTTCTGTTGCTTTTGATATTTCCGGCGGAGGCGCCGGAGCAGGCGCTGCCTTTGGAGCAGGCTCTTTCGGTTTGGGTGGCGTCTTGGGAACCGTTGCCTTAGGCATCGGCATCACGGGAACCTGGGCCGGCATCGGCTGAATGAAATTGACGAGCGGAGTCCCGCCCACTTCATCTACTCCAACCTCAAAAAAATCACCGTCCACGAACACATTAAATGTCCTGATATATTCGCTCCTGGCCGGGATCTGTTTCTCTTCCTCTTCCTTTTTTTCAACAACGAGTCCGGCTCTGGCTTTACGAACCAGATCTTCTTCGTTTTTGGCCTGCTGGATGGTTTTCGGAAACACATCGGCCGGCGGCTCTTCCTTTCCGTATTTCCATTTTAAAAACCGCTTTCCCGTCACCGGATAAAGGGCACAGGTCAAAATGTCATCCATATCCACTCCCAAACCCTTTACCTCTTCTTTGGCTTTCTCCAGTTCCGGTTCCAGCACTTCCGCAGGACGGCAGGTAATGGCCTTCTCCCCTCTCGAATACCCTTTTAGCGCCTTCTTTTGGACCTCAGGATTTATCGGTACCGCAGTCTTCCCGTAGAGCCCGTAACAGAGGTCCTTAACCTGGTCCGTGATCATTTTGTATCGATCCTTATCATCGTCAAAGAGAACATTGTTTACGGTTTGAATCCCGACAATCTGGCTCGTTGGGGTGACGAGGGGGATCTGTCCAAGGTCTTTTCTAACCCTGGGCAGCTCAGCATAAACGTTATCGATCTTATCCAGAGCATCCATCTGCCGGAGTTGGTTGACGAGGTTTGACAGCATACCTCCCGGAGTCTGATGGAGCAACACATTGATATCGATGATAGATACCTTGGTGTCGTCCAGCAAATGCTTGTACTTGGGCAGGATATCCTTTTCAAGGATTTCGTTAATGGCGGCCAAATGCTTGATATCAAAACCGGTGTCCCGGTCGGTTCCAAGTAGGGCCATCACAAGCGGTTCGATGGCCGGATGAGAAGTCCGGTAGGCATAAGGGGACATGCAGGTGTCAAGGATATCCACCCCTGCTTCGATGGCTTTCAGTTGTGCCATGCCCGACATGCCGGATGTAAAATGGCTGTGCAGATGAATGGGCGGCTTAACTGTGGATTTTAATGCTTTTACGATTTCAAATGCGTCGTAAGGCGCCAGCAATCCGGCCATATCCTTGATGCAGATGCTGTCCGCGCCCATCCCCTCCAGGTCCTTTGCCTTGTTGAGGTAGTATTTCAGATTATAGACATCTCCCCCCATACGGGGTTCGGTGAGTGAGTAGCAAATACAACCCTGAAAATGCCTTCCGCATGATTTAATGACCGGGACAACCGTCTCGAAGTTTCGGTAGTCATTTAAGGCGTCAAATGTTCTGAAAATGTCCATACCATTTTCGGCGGCTCTTTGAACAAATACCTTTGCCACATCGTCCGCATAATTGCGGTACCCCACCAGATTCTGCCCGCGAAGAAGCATGGAAAAGGGTGTTTTCTTGATATACCGCTTCAGCGTCCGGATCCGTTCCCATGGATCCTCATTTAAAAACCGATGCATTGTATCAAATGTCGCCCCTCCCCACACCTCCATGGCCCAGAAACCGACCTCGTCCATCATTTCCGCAACCGGGATCATATCCTCAGTTCGGCCCCTGGTGGCAAACAGGGACTGGTGACCGTCGCGAAATGTCAAGTCTTCCACTTTAATCGGATTTTTCGCTTTCGGCCTCTCTTTGCCGTAACTCATGCCGGTCAACTTCACTCGATGATGATCATTCATTGTGATTCTCCCTCTGTAGCATTATCTTTTATGCGTATTAAACCGATGAAATGCCTTCATGTGCATTTGAATTTTCAACTGCATCTGATCCTGCCGTCCGGAAAGACGCCACAAATTGAGTTGAGGAACCGATGCTCCCAAACCCATCGGCGGCGCTGTTGCATATACCGGCAATGAATGGAACTTGATTTTTTCTTCTTTCTTGATATAGCTTATTATTGCGGCAATAGCCGCCGCTTTTTTTCGATTCTCCATTTAAACCCCTTTATGATGATATTCGAAACCCTGGTCGGTTTTTAAGCTGCAACGACAACAGCATGTTTTTTCAATTAACAGTCTCTTTACATTGGAATATTGCCATGCTTTTTGGGAAGCCTGAGCTCCCGCTTGGTGCACATGATCTCCAGGGCTTCGATCAAGCGCGGCCGTGTCTCCCGGGGAGCGATCACAGCATCGATATATCCTCTGAAGGCGGCCTGATAAGGGTTTGAAAACAGATCTTCATATTCCTTAATCTTTTCTTTCCGCTTGGCCGCAGGATCGCTTGATTCCTGGATCTCTTTTCTGTGGATGATATTTGCGGCGCCGGCTGCCCCCATAACCGCGATCTCGGCGGACGGCCATGCAAAACTCATATCCGCACCCAGGTCCCTGGAGCACATGGCCAGATAGGATCCGCCGTAATCCTTTCGGGTAACCAGAAGTAATTTCGGAACCGTTGCCTCGGAATAGCACCAAAGAAGCTTTGCGCCATGCCGGATGATCCCCCCCCATTCCTGCTGGCTTCCCGGGAGATACCCCGGTACATCGGCAATGGTCAGCATCGGAATATTGAAGGCGTCGCAAAAGCGAATAAATCGGGTCGCTTTGTCGGACGCATCGATATCGAGGCATCCTGCCAGAGCCTGCGGCTGGTTTGCAATAATGCCGATACTCCTGCCGTTCAGCCTTGCAAAACAGACGATAATGTTTTTTGCATAATGCTTGTGAGGCTCAAAAAATTCCCCGCTGTCCACGATGGACCGGATGACGTCTTTCATATTGTAAGACAGGTTGGGGCTGTCCGGGATAATGGCGTCAAGGGTGGGATCGATCCGCTTCGGATCGTCTCCGGTATCAACAATAGGGGGATCTTCCATGTTGTTGGACGGCAAATAGGAGAGAACGGCTTTGATCTGTTCGATGGCATCTGCGTCGTTTTCACATGCAAAATGAGCCACTCCGCTTTTTTCGTTGTGCGTCATTGCGCCTCCGAGGGCTTCAAAGGTGATCTCTTCACCGGTAACCGCCTTGATCACTTCCGGTCCGGTGATGAACATGTAACTGCTGTTTTTTACCATGAACACCCAGTCGGTCATCGCCGGTGAATAAACCGCTCCCCCGGCTGTCGGCCCCATGATCGCTGAAATTTGGGGAATGACCCCCGATGCCAGAGAATTTCGGTAAAAGATCTGGCCGTACCCGGAAAGGGCATCCACCCCCTCCTGAATTCTTGCGCCGCCCGAATCGTTAAAACCCACAAACGGGGTTCCTGCTTTTATAGCCAGATCCATCACCTTGCATATTTTTTTCGAATGCATCTCTCCGAGGCTTCCTGCTCTGGAGGTAAAATCTTGGGAAAAAGCAAACACAGATCTTCCTTTCACAAGTCCATGGCCGGTTATAACGCCATCTGAAGGGATATCTACCTTATCCATTCCAAAATTGACGCAGCGATGGCCGACGAACATATCAATCTCCCGGAATGTCCCTGGATCGAATAAAAGATTGAGGCGTTCGCGGGCGGTCAGTTTTCCTTTTTCTTTCTGCTTGGCCACCTCTTTTTCACCACCCATCTTCTTTACAATCACTTCTCGGTTTTTTAATTCTTTGATTTTATCATCCACAATACCCATTTTCAGTTCCTTTCACTATCGATAGGCTCGCCCATCATCTAATTCGAATGAAATATTACTTTATGGCTTCGTAAAAAGTCCACCTGCAGCGTTGCGCTGCATCCCCTGCCCGGTTGAATGCCGCTTTGCGGCCCTGCTTCGCAGGATTCAACCGGGTAAATCATTGCGGTGTACCTCGTAAGTAGGTCCCGTTCCTCAGAACTTGCGCGCCTTGCATCTGAAGCTTTTTTCTTTGCCATCCCAATTTCGACTTTTTACGTGTTCATCATTACTTGAATCTTGTATGAAAATCGATGGGAAACCGATTTATTCCAAACAAAAAGGAACTATTATCTCCCTTTTTCGAGTGCATTTAAGACCTTATTTGCCGATTCGATGATGGGCGTGCCCGGCCCGAAAATTCCCACCACCACATTGGCAATATTATAAAGAAACTCATAATCTTTTGGCGGGATCACGCCTCCCACAACGATCAGAATATCCTGTCCTCCTTCTTTTTTCAAAGCCCTCACAAGCTGAGGAACCAGGACTTTGTGTCCTGCAGCAAGAGATGACACACCCACCACATGAACATCGTTTTCAACCGCCATTCGGGCTGCTTCTTCCGGGGTTTGGAACATCGGGCTTAAATCCACATCAAAGCCCAGATCCGCAAATGCGGTGGCAATCACTTTGATCCCCCGGTCGTGTCCGTCCTGACCCATTTTCGTAAGCAATATCCTCGGACGGCGGCCTTCTTTTTCCATAAACCGTTCCGTTCTTTTTCTTAATTCGGCAATCATTTCGCTGTCCCCGTATTCAGCCGCATATACTCCGGAAATGCACCTGGTGGTGGCGACGTAGCGTCCAAAAACCGTTTCAACGGCATTCGATATCTCTCCCACCGTGGCCCGAAGGCGAACCGCCGGGATGCAAACCTCCAGCAGGTTCCCTCCAGAGGCCGCACAATTCACTACCGCCTCCAGGGCTTTTTTCACTTCCTGGTTGTCCCGCGTCGTCCGGATCTTCCGAAGCCGTGCAATCTGTTCATCCCGCACCTGAGATGGAACCTCCAATATCTCCAGGTCCGGTTTCTCTTCGATCCGATATTTGTTAACCCCCACAATCACATCTTTCCCTTGATCGATTCGGGCCTGGCGGCGTGCCGCCACCTCTTCGATCCGCAGCTTCGGCATTCCCGTTTCGATGGCTTTGGCCATTCCGCCCAGTTCCTCAACCTCCTGAATCATCTTCCGTGCGGCGTTAATGACCTCGCCGGTTAAGGTTTCCACGTAATAAGATCCGCCAAGAGGATCCACCACATGACAAACATGCGATTCTTCCTGAACAATCAACTGAGTGTTTCTGGAAATCCTGGCTGAGAAATCGGTTGGAAGGCCGACCGCCTCGTCAAAGGAGTTTGTATGTAATGACTGGGTCCCTCCGAGTACCGCCGCCAGGCATTCCAATGTCGTTCGGATGATGTTGTTATATGGATCCTGCTCCGTTAAACTCCATCCGGAGGTTTGAACATGCGTCCGGAGCATGGAAGATTGCGGATTTTTCGGGCCAAATCGACTGATAAGCTCATGCCACAGGAATCTGGCAGCTCTCAACATGGCGATTTCCATGAAAAAATTCATCCCCACACCGAAAAAAAAGGAGAGCCGTGGGGCAAATTCGTCGATTCCTAATCCTGCATTCATAGCTGCACGTACGTATTCCAGGCCGTCCGCCAGGGTAAACGCCGCCTGAAGAACCGAGTCTGCTCCGGCTTCCATCATATGATATCCGCTGATGCTCACCGTATTGTATTTGGGCATATGGCGGCTGCAATACCCGATAATGTCCGAAACGATGCGCATGGAAGGGATGGGCGGATAAATGTATGTGTTCCGTGTTAAATATTCCTTTAAAATATCATTTTGAATCGTTCCTGCAAGCTGCTCCCGCTTAACCCCTTCTTCCTCGGCGGCAACAATATATCCGGCCAAAACAGGGAGAACTGCGCCGTTCATGGTCATTGAAACCGACATCTTATCCAGTGGAATCCCCTCAAATAAAATCTTCATGTCTTCCACGGAATCAACGGCGACACCGGCCTTTCCGACATCGCCCGCGACACGGGGATGGTCCGAATCGTAGCCGCGATGAGTCGCCAGGTCAAACGCCACGCTCAAACCCATCTGTCCTGCCGCCAGATTACGGTGGAAGAAGGCATTGGTCTCTTTTGCCGTGCTGAATCCGGCATATTGCCGGATCGTCCAGGGACGGTTGGCATACATGGTGGCCTTGACCCCGCGGAGATATGGAGCCAGGCCCGGCATCGTTTCCAGGTGCTTCTGTTTCTCCAAATCCATCTCTGTATAAAGGGGTTTCACTATAATCCCTTCAGGAGTATGCCACATCAGCTTTTCCAAAGACCCTCCCCGGAGCTCCCGAGTTGCCAGATCCTCCCATTTCTTAATTCCATCCTTCTGCAAATCCATCCACCTCTCCTCTCTATCCAAAAATCGACATCAGAATTCGCCGCAAACCGGCTGAGGCCTTCAGCAAACTCACCGACCGGTCATTCCGGTATCAGTGCTGATAGATTTTATATTCCGTCTTTGTTCCGGTAAGTTCATCAATCTCGTTTTGAATTCGTCTTCTTTCCGGGTTTTTAAACCATAAATTCCAATCATCGATGGATCGCCACGTGCTGATAACCAGATATTCCTCAGGGTTATCATAGCTTCGAAGAGTTTCGCCATAGATGTACCCCGTCTGCTTTAAGGCGATCGATCTCAATCGGTCGAGAAATGGTTTGATGTTTTTGATTTTATTTTCCGCAACAATTCGCCGGATCATAATTTTGACTGCCATTTCTCCCCTCCTCTTTTATCGTTACATGTGCATCCCGTCATCATTTCGGGATCTTGTTGATGTCATTATTCTATGGGATCGAGTCTGTGTTTATTATGCTTTTTATTTATAGGTGCGGCGCTATTTCTCCTCTGAAACCAGATACGCTTTAACATACTCACGATTCAGCCGTGCAATATTGACAATCTTTATCTCTTTCGGGCATTCGGCCTGACATTCGGTAATATTGGAGCAGTTCCCAAAACCGAGTTGATCCATGGCTTTGACCATTCGGATGGCGCGCCTGGCCGCTTCAGGTTTTCCCTGAGGAAGAAGCGCGAGGTGAGAGATTTTTGCTCCTATAAAGAGCATGGCCGATCCATTCGGGCATGCTGCGATGCAGGCGCCGCATCCGATACAGGCAGCCGCGTCCATGGACTTATCGGAATGGTGCTGGGAAACCGGAATGCTGTTGGCTTCAGGCGCCGAGCCGACGTTGACGGATATATATCCCCCAGCCTGGATCAAGTGGTCGAGCGCGATTCGGTCGGTGACAAGATCTTTAATTACCGGGAAGGCCCTTGAACGCCAGGGTTCGATTACCAGGGTATCGCCGTCTGAGAAATGCCGCATATGCAGTTGGCAAAGAGTGGTCCCTTTTTCCGGTCCGTGGGGTCGGCCATTGACCACTGCCCCGCACATGCCGCAGATCCCCTCCCTGCAGTCGTTGTCAAAGGCAATCGGTTCACGCCCTTCTTTTGTCAGTTCTTCATTGACCACGTCAAGCATCTCTAAGAAAGACATGTCTTGTGAGATGGTGTTCGCGCGATAGATCTCAAAACGCCCTTTTTCGCCGGTTCTTTCCTGGCGCCATATCTTTAACGTCAGATCGATGCTTTTTTTCACTTATAGCTCCTCCGCGCC
The DNA here is from genome assembly GCA_001797695.1 of Deltaproteobacteria bacterium RBG_13_49_15. Classification (GTDB taxonomy): domain Bacteria; phylum Desulfobacterota; class Desulfobacteria; order Desulfobacterales; family UBA2156; genus RBG-13-49-15. Next base: position 11,003 of record MGQD01000182.1, read on the forward strand.
AATGACACATTCTCAAATACCAGCGGTTCCTTATGAAAAACCGTCGCCTTCCCTTCTCCGGCATATTCCCATGCCGCTACATGACAACAATTCTGATCATCCCTCAGGGGCTCCGCCTCTTCGGTTTGATACGCTTCGTTGAAATGTCCGCCGCAGGATTCATGCCGGGCCAATGCATCATCCACCATCAGCTCTGCAAATTCGAGAAAATCCGCCACCCGGCCGGCGCGTTCCAGGCTCTGGTTGAAGGATTCATTGCGCCCCGGCACCTTCACATCTTCCCAGAACTCGGATCGCAACTGCTGAATAATCCCTTTGGCTTTTTCCAAACCGGCATTGCTTCGGCTCATACCGCAGTAGTCCCACATGATCAAACCAAGCTTTCGGTGAAACTCATCCACCGTACGTTTTCCGTTCACCGATAAAAGCCGGTGGATCCGTTCTTTTGCCAAAAGTCCGGCCTCTCTGAAATCCGGGCAGGACGCATCGACTTCTTCCAGAGAAACCGAGGTTAAATATCCGCCCATGGTGTATGGAATAATAAAATAACCGTCGGCTAATCCTTGCATCAGCGCGCTGGCGCCAAGGCGGTTCGCTCCATGATCCGAAAAGTTAGCCTCACCTAGTACAAAAAGCCCGGGGATGGTGCTCATTAAATTATAATCCACCCACAATCCTCCCATGGTGTAGTGGACCGCAGGGTAGATCATCATGGGAACCTCATACGGGTCCTCACCCGTAATTTTTTCATACATCTGAAATAAATTTCCATATTTTTTTTCAATTGCCTGGCGTCCATCCCTGCGAATGGCATCTGCAAAATCGAGATAAACCGCCAAACCGGTTTCACCGACCCCTTTCCCCTGATCACACTGAGCTTTTGCAGCCCTGGATGCGACGTCGCGCGGGACCAGGTTCCCAAAACTGGGATATATCCGTTCCAAATAGTAGTCCCGTTCCGGTTCAGGGATCTCACCCGGCAACCGGCGGTCGCCCGGATTTTTAGGAACCCAGACCCGGCCGTCGTTTCTCAAACTCTCACTCATGAGGGTGAGTTTGGATTGATACGTGCCATGAACCGGGATGCAGGTCGGATGGATCTGGGTAAAGCAGGGGTTGGCAAAATAAGCCCCCTTCTTATGACACCGATAGGAGGCGGATGCATTCGACGCCATGGCATTAGTGGAAAGAAAATAGACGTTTCCATATCCGCCTGTTGCCAAAACCACTGCATGGGCGCTGTGGGATTCGATTTCACCGGTAATAAGGTTTCTGGTGATGATTCCCCGCGCGCGGTTTTTCACCACAACCAAATCCAGCATCTCCCTGCGGGGAAAAAGCTTGACCCGTCCGGCAACCACCTGTCGCATCAGGCTGCTGTAAGCACCCAGCAGGAGCTGTTGGCCGGTCTGCCCGCGGGCATAAAAGGTTCTTGCCACCTGGGCCCCGCCAAAGCTTCGGTTTGCCAGCAATCCTCCATACTCCCGCGCAAAAGGAACGCCTTGCGCCACGCAGTGATCAATAATGGCGTTACTTACCTGCGCCAGTCGATATACATTCCCTTCCCGTGCCCGAAAATCTCCCCCTTTAATCGTATCGTAGAACAGCCGCCAAATACTGTCCCCCTCGTTGGTGTAATTTTTTGCGGCATTGATGCCGCCTTGGGCGGCAATGCTGTGCGCCCTTCGAGGAGTATCCTGAATGCAAAAGGTCTTTACCGAATACCCGAGCTCCGCCAGAGAGGCTGAAGCGCTCCCTCCGGCAAGTCCGGTTCCGACAACAATCAGCTCAAATTTTCTCTTGTTGGCCGGATTTACCAGTTTGAGTTCAAACCGGTGGCGATCCCATTTCTCTGGTAATGGGCCCCCGGGGATGTGACCATCTAATTCCATTACTGCCCCCTAAACAATGCAATATAAATAGGAATGAAACCGAACCCCAGGCCCACTACAAAGGCAAAGGCCAGGCTGAGTCCTTTGATCAACGGCATGTATTTGACATGGTTTAGCCCAAAGGTTTGAAACGCACTCCAGAATCCATGGCTGACATGAACAGCGACAACGATCATTACAAAAATATAGGTTGCCAGGTGAAAAGGGTCGTGAAAGGCGGTGGACACAATATCGTAAATGGTTGCATTCGTCCGGTCCGCAAAATGAAAATCGATCAGATGAAATACGACAAAAACCAACACTAAAAATCCTGTGTACGGCATAGTGGCGGAGCCCAGCGTTTGTCCGCCGCCGCTTGCCCTAACCGCATATCGGACCGGCCGAGCGGCGAAATTTTGATAAAACAAAATGGATCCCGTCAACACATGGATGATTCCAAAAGTCAGCAACCCCAGCTCAAACACCGTCACCAGCACCCCTAATTGGTGAAGTTTTTCAGCATATCCGTTAAACGCATCCCGTCCACCGTAAAGCATTAAATTGCCGAAAAGATGCATCACGAGGAACATACAAAAACAAAAGCCGGTCAACGCCATCAGAAGCTTTCGGCCCAATGACGACCAGATAAAGCTGAAAAGCCAAGACATTTCCAACCGTCCTTTTTGGTATAATTAGCCTAGTCCCAAGGGGTATCACACGTCATTTTATTAGATAGCAATTCTTAATAGGATCGTAAAAAACTAATTTTGCGAAGCCATCATTTTTATTATCACAAAAAAAAAGGATTTCAACTCAATTCAAATTGAACAAATCAAGGTGGATAAACGGCATGCAAGCTGAGGAAGTCGCTACCCTTTTGGGGGGATAAGCGTCTTGCCTCAGCGGTCAAATTGTGAAGACTTGGGCTAACGGCGGAACTATTCCTGTTCAAATAAAGAACCGTCCGTCCCCAGATACTGTGGCGGATCTTGCAGGTCGTATATGTAGATGGTATCGGCGTTGACGCGTTTGATGACCACATGAGACCATCCTGTAAACAAATACCCGTAAAACCGTCCATCGGGCCCCAAGATCTTCGAAAGCGCTGGGGAATAACCCGGGTAGCTTCCGATACGAATCCATCCAACAATCTCCTCAATTACTTGTTGATCCTCCACTCTGGTCCAGCGGTCGCTTAACGATATGGCGCTATTGTCATTTTTCGGATCAAACAGTATCCCGGATGGATTTTTTTCACCATATCCCGAATAATATATATGATAGTCATTCAAATTTTTTATAAATGATTCAATATGTTGTCGTTTACCTGCCGAGGACGGATACTCGAGTCTTCCATAAATGGAGCAGCCGATTAATCCGGTCGCCAGATAGATGATTATCGATAATACAATGATCGTTCTGTTCATTTTCATGGCGTTTATCCTCCTAAAACCCGTTCTGCGGGTCATTTTATCCATTATGCAAAAAGATAATACTGTTTTCCCATTTTTAAACAAAATTTCTGAAATATGGATTTCCGGATAATGGGATGAAGATAAGAATGAAAACGGACTTATGTCTTTTTTTGCCTATTAATCAGATGCATTGCTTTTTCTTTTGCCGC
>MGQD01000183.1:0-217 GCA_001797695.1 Deltaproteobacteria bacterium RBG_13_49_15
GTATCGACCCCGCCCAGGTTCAATCCCAGCGTGTAACAACCGATATCCGAAGTGAAGATCGCCTTGGGGTTGGTTTTGCGGATGGCAAAAAATGATGCTCTGTGGGGGCATCCGGGACAAAGGGTCGGCTTTCGAACCGGAAGGTTGAGATTTAAGACGAGTTTTTCCACTTCCGGGTTTTCCGGGATCGGGAGCGGTTCCTGACCGAGCTCGTTCA
>MGQD01000183.1:338-6104 GCA_001797695.1 Deltaproteobacteria bacterium RBG_13_49_15
GGTCTCCTCCAGAACGAGCACTTTTTTGCAGCATCTCATGAATTCCGCTGCAAGCCTCTCAGGGAATGGGTAAGGGGCGTTTAATTTGAGGACCGGGATATCCCGGCCGGTTTCCGCTAAAAGGTCCTGGATCACGGAATAGGGGACGCCGCCGGCGATGATCCCAAATGGATATTTCATATTTTTTACAAGATGATGTTGATTGTATGGCTTTAATTCGTCGAATTTTTTTGAAATCGCCTTCAGCTTTTGGTTCAGTTCTTTGTGGAGGATAAACCGGAAGCGGGGGGTTGCCGCCCAGCGTGCCGGATTTTTGACAAAAACGGCTTTTTTATCTAAATCGGTGAGCGTTTCCCATGAAAAATATTGCCGGGCATGGCAAACCCGGATGGCCGGTCTTAAAATCACCGGGATCTTGAACTCATCGGAAAGATCCAGGGCAAACGAGGCCATCTCACGAGCTTCTTTCGGGTTGGAGGGATCCAATACCGGCACCTTTGCGAGCCTGGCCATCATTCGTGTATCCTGTTCGGTCTGAGAAGAATGAGGTCCCGGATCATCACAGGAGATAATCACCAGGGCGCCGGTGGTCCCCAAATACGCGGCGCTCATGAGGGAGTCGGCCGCAACATTAAGTCCGACCTGCTTCATGCAGCAGGCAGCCCGTTTTCCGGCAATGGCCGCGGCATATGCATTATCGAGCGCAACTTTTTCGTTGGTTGACCATTCGGCGTACGTTTTAAGTTTTTCCGATTTGACCAGTCGGACCACTTCAGGCAGTATTTCGGAACTCGGGGTTCCGGGATAAGAGGTGACCGTCTGACACCCTCCTTCAAGCAATCCAAGTGCGATGGCCCCATTCCCCAGCAAAAACTCCTCTTTCATTATTGCGTTTCTTCCTTTGCTTTTTTTGCCTGCTCGATCAGTTCCACGAGGGAAAGAACCTTTGGTTTCAGAGGCTGATTGAAGACCCTGTCCCATTCATCCGGCGTGAGTTCCTGACGCAGAAAATCCTCAATCATAAAGTGGTCGTACCAGCAATCCATGATCATGGAACAGGGAAGCCCTTTGTTTTCGATTCGGCAGTAGGAGAACGCGACAGGATTGCCGAGTCTCCGGCACCGGATCATGAAATCGTCTCCCGGCGGCGTGCTTTCCTTTTTCATACAGGTTTACCATAAATGACGCCGGAGGCCGACGGCGTCGATCTCCGGCGTATTGTGAAAAGGTTATGTGTGTTCCTATATCTTGCCCGGTTTATATTGCTTTGGTTTCGGGAGCTTTTCAATATCATTGAGAGCCCGATGAATCTCTTCCTCAGGCAGGGCGTGGTCAAACAGCTTGCCTTTTAAATACGCGTCATAGGCAGCCATATCCACGAGCCCGTGGCCGCTCCAGTTGAACAGAATGACCTTTTGTTTCCCCTCTTCCCTGGCTTTTATCGCCTCGCGAATGACCATGGCGATGGCATGATCGGTCTCAGGGGCGCTGATGAAGCCTTCGGTGCGGGCAAAGGTGATGCCGGCCTGGAAGGTCTCAAGCTGCGGAACGGCTTCGGCGCGGATAAGGCCGTCCAGGATGAGCTGGCTGACCGTGGGCGCCATGCCGTGATATCGGAGACCGCCGGCGTGAATAGGCGCCGGGACAAAGCTGTGCCCGAGGGTATGCATGGGCAGAAGGGGGGTCATCATTACGGTATCCCCGAAGTCATAAGCAAAGGGGCCTCTGGTCATGGTCGGGCAGGAAAGGGGCTCCACGGCAATGATGTCGATCTTCTTGCCGTTGATTTTATCTCTGACAAAGGGGAAGGCGCACCCTGCGAAGTTGCTCCCGCCACCGCAACACCCGATGATCACATCCGGGTAGTCTCCTGCAATGGCCATCTGCTTTTGGCATTCCAGGCCGTTGACGGTTTGGTGAAGCATGACATGGTTCAAAACGCTTCCCAGCGAATATTTGCTATCCTTGCCCGTGACAGCGGATTCGACGGCTTCGCTGATGGCGATCCCTAAACTTCCCGGAGAATCCGGGTTCTGAGCCAGAATCGACTGCCCGGCTTTGGTCTCCGTGCTTGGGCTGGCCACACAGTTGGCCCCCCAGGTCTCCATCATGATCCGGCGATAAGGCTTCTGGTTGTAGCTGATCTTGACCATGTAAACCTTGCACTCCAGACCGAAAAATGCGCAGGCCATAGCGAGAGCGCTGCCCCACTGGCCGGCGCCGGTCTCCGTGGTGATCCGCTTGGTCCCGGCTACCTTGTTGTAGTAGGCCTGGGGAACGGATGTGTTAGGTTTGTGGCTCCCTGCCGGGCTTACCCCCTCGTTCTTGAAATAAATCTTGGCAGGAGTCTTGAGAAACTTTTCAAGATTGTACGCCCTGTACATGGGCGTTGGCCTCCAGATGGTATAAATCTTCAAAACCTCTTCCGGGATGTCAATGAACCTTTTGGGGCTGACTTCCTGCTCGATTAAATTCATTGGAAAAATCGGAGCCAGATCCTCCGGGCCAACAGGTTTCCCGGTCCCTGGATGCAGTGGCGGTTCCATTGGCGTGGGCATGTCAGCCAGGATGTTGTACCATTGACGGGGCAATTCCGACTCGGGTAGAAAAATCTTTTTGACCTCCATAACTCCTCCTTTTTCCTTTAATGGGTTGTTAAATGAGCCGGCAGTATCGTGACCGGTCTGCTTCCCGCAAGCCCCGCCTTTTAATAAGCCTAAGGCTTATTAAAACGGGGCCAAGGGAAGCTATCTAAAATAGACATTTTCCTTGCCGGGAAGCCCCGCTCTTCAGAGCGGGGAGCTTCACATAAACCATGATTTTGGACATCGGTTGAATTTAATCGGATGGCTTATGGCATTCGGCATGTCACTCGGCTATTTTATAAAGGTCGGCTTCCTTTTTTCAAGAAACGCCGAGATTCCTTCTTTTGCGGCGCCGGTGCAGGCGACCTCTCCAAATCCGTTGTATCCTCGTTCAAGCGCCTCGGACAGCCGGTTGAGGGCCGCTCCTTCCACAATGGTTTTGGCGGCAATCGTCACTGCCTCTTTGCTCAAGGAGAGCTTTCCGGCCATCGGTGGATCCGGAATATGGATTTCCTGAATGGAAACGGCTTGATCCGGGATGCGGGGGATATTCCCTTTGAGTTTCTTGATCGCCTTGATCCCTTCCCTGATCATCTCGGCATAGGTGGATGCAATTGTCGTCACCATTCCGATTCCAGCGGCTTCTTTGGATGACAGCGGCTTTCCGAGCAGGATCATCTGGTGAAAAAGCTCACCCCCATTAGGCCATTTCCGGTAGGGGATGATACACCCTCCGATACCGGGCAGGATCCCGAGCGTGATCTCCGGAAACTGAAAAATGGCCCTTTCGAGCGCGACGATGGCATGGCATCGGATGGCCAATTCAAGGCCTCCGCCCAATGCCAGGCCGTTGATTGCCGCTACGACGGGTTTGTCCATCTGATCCATGAATACCTGAACTCTGGCACAGTCTTTGGCGTATTGAACCGATGCATTCCTGTTTCCCAGCATTTCAGGAAATTTTCCGATTTCTCCTCCGGCGGAAAAGGCGCTGGTTCCGTATCCGGTGATGATGAATCCATCCACTGCCGGATCGTTGATCCCTTTTTCAAGAATGGAAAGGATTTCGTCCATAACCTGATCATTGATAGCATTCATGGCCTGGGGTCTTCGGATCGTGATGACCTTGACACCTTCGATATCATCGACCAGAAGATGCCGATTGAAATTCTGATAATCCGAAAAGGGCTTTGCCGCATGCGGAAAGCCGGACCTTTCACGCTTGAACCGGTTCATAATCCGGACGACTTCTTTTTCTCCCAGATGCCGCATGATATCAAGGGGCCCTTTTTTAAATCCGAGAGCGACCTGGCAGCCAAAATTGAGATCTTCAAGGCTTCCGATCCCGCGGTCGGCGATATCAAAAGACTGGGAAAAAAGAATCCCCAACAGCCGGTCGCGGATCGTTTGTTTGGTTTCATGCTGGATTTTTATTTCAGCACCGGGTTTGTTTGTTTTCCATCGATCAACGGATCCCAAAATAGAGGCCGGCCGGTAATGGAATCCTTCTTCCATTTGCAAGGTGTTCGTTTCAATGATGATGGGGTTGCCGTTAGCCATGTTTAATACGTAAAAGGGGCCGGCAAAAACGAATTCTTCGGCGACTTTATCAATCTGACTGGCGGTGGCTTTATCCAGAAGGCCGGCCGCTTCGTTGCACCAGTTGTCAAAGAGGCGGTCGAGCATAAAACAGATCGCATCAGCGGTGATGACGGGGGCTTTTCCGGTTTTGCCGAAGAACCAGAAAAGATAATCAAGCGTCTCACGGCCGACTTTTCCCCAGTGGATCAGCTCCACCGGAAGACTCCGCCAGGCAGGAGCGAAAAAGTGCGTAACGGTTGCGCGCTCAGGTCGCTTCATCTTTGCGAAGAGCCTCTGTGCCGGGATGGAGCTGGTATTGGACGTGATGATGGTGTGATCCCCGACCCGTTCTTCGATGGCTTCAAAAATGCGATGTTTGAGCGGTATGTTTTCCGTGGCCGCTTCGATGACGAGGTCGCACTTTTTGATTTGATCGTAATCCGCGGTGTAAATGAGATTATCGCAGATGGCTTTTGCCTGCTCGGGTTTCATTCTTTTCCGTTCGACGGCCTTTTCAGCATAACCTAGAATCCGTTTTTGGGCTCTCGATAGAGGTTCCTGAGCAATATCCACCAGATAAAGGACGATCCCCGGTAAAGCGCTTTTCAGATAATAACCGATATCCGGCCCGATGGTTCCGGCGCCGATAACTGCGATTTCCTTTGGGAGGGGACGGGGTGAAGTAACTAACAACGGATTAAACGCGGCTGGGTAGAGCTTTGTGCGAGGATTCATATTGTCTCTCCGGCAATTAAAGCCTTTAAAAAGCGGTTTCTTTTATCCGATTTCAGGAACAGGCGTGGCAGCGATCATCAATCCGCATGCTCTTTCCCGAAGATATGGGTATACGGTATACAACCCCTTTGTCAAGGGTAAAGATCGACGAATATCAGTAAGGAAGGATATGAAAATTTGCGAAGAATGGTTGAATCAGGTATAAGCCAAATAGTGGAAAAGTAGCCCGCTATCAAAGGAGAGGTTCTTCCTGGCGGCGTTAAAACCAGACCCAACAAGCTCCCCAAAAAGCGGTCTCGAGCAATGGAGGAATCTTGTCAATCGAAGTCATGTTTATCGTACTTGCCGGAGCTGTATTTCATGCATTCTGGAATGCCCTCATAAAATCAGGTGAGGATCCACTCATCGACACGGTTTTAATTACAGCAGGCGCCGCTGCGGTATCTGCGGCGCCGCTGCTCTTCATGCCTTTGCCCGAGCCAAGCAGTTGGCCGTATTTAGCTGCTTCAACTGCAATTCATTTATGCTATTTCAGTTTGATTATACTTGCTTATCAGGGTGGTGAACTCAGCTTGATATACCCCGTCATGCGCGGTTCATCACCGGCCATCACCATCATTATGGCGTCACTATTGTTGAACGAACGGCCGACATGGGGCTGCTGGATCGGGGTTTTTTTGGTTTCCGGAGGAATATTGCTGCTTGCCGCCGATTCACCGCGTTCCAGGGATGTGCGGTTCGCGCCGGTTTGTTTTGCACTCCTGAATGCCGGTGTAATTACGGTGTATTCTCTCGTAGATGGAGTAGGCGTTAGGCTTTCGGGGAACGCACTCAGCTACACTGCATGGCTCCTTATGATGGTCGG
>MGQD01000183.1:6156-6340 GCA_001797695.1 Deltaproteobacteria bacterium RBG_13_49_15
CGTGTTGTGCAGCAATGGAAAAAGGGGGTTCTTGGCGGCGTTTGCACCCTTGCCTCCTATAGCCTCGCGCTGTGGGCGATGACGAAGGCGCCCATAGGGCCTGTAGCGGCACTCCGCGAGACTTCTATAGTCTTTAGTGCATTGCTGGCAATCTTTTTATTGAAAGAGAAGATTAGTGCGTTCA
>MGQD01000183.1:6584-13581 GCA_001797695.1 Deltaproteobacteria bacterium RBG_13_49_15
TGCTGTCGGTCATATGAACCCAACTGCGTGTATAAAGCCGGCAATTCCGGCCTTTCCCTTGCGTGCGCCGCGTCCTTTTTCTGCAATCGACAAGTCATCCTTCCCATATCAGCCGTTTGGTCGTCCGGCGATATCCGTACTTGAGAAAATCCGGACGAATCTGACAAACGCATTCAGGCAATATTTCGTTTTGAGGCTTTTTATCCGGTCTGAAATAAAACGTCCTTTTGGACAACTATATAGGCTAACATCCTTTTTAACATAACCCGTGATTCGAAAAATGACACGGTATTTAAAAGAAAAAATGAAGCGATTGCTTTTCGATTAAATTAAAACAAACCGGAAGGAGGTTTTCGAATGGAAGGATTAAAGAAACTGGCTGAGTATGTGGAATACGGCAAACGGCAGGAGGCCAAATCGCTAGCACAGAAACTTCTGGGAGAAAACATCAGTCCGGATACCATCGTCAAAGAGGGCATCATGGCAGGCTTGAACGCTCTTGGCGAAAGATTTGAAAAATTTGAGGCTTTTGTGCCCGAACTGATGGTGGCAGGACGTGCGGCAAAAGAAGTGCTTGAAGTCTTGAAACCGAAGATGACCCAGGGCCCTCTTCACAAAATTAAAGGAACCGTGGTTATCGGCACGGTTGAAGGCGATGTTCACGATGTCGGTAAAAACATCGTAGCCATGGTGATCGAAGGAGGAGGTTTTAAAGTGATCGACTTGGGCGTGGATGTTCCGCCGTCTAAATTTATCAAGGAAGTAAAATATCATGAAGCAAATATATTGGCGTTGTCGGCCCTCTATACTCCCACGCGCCTGGCGATGAAAGGAACCCTCGAGCTTCTACGGACAGAAGGGATTCGGGATAGTATTAAAGTCATGGTCGGGGGTGCGCCGATCGATCAGAACTTTTGTGATTTGATAGGAGCGGACGGGTATGCGCCGGATGCTCCGGCAGCGCTAAAGCTGGCTGAACGGCTCGCCAACTAACCAAAGGAAAAAGCAACCCTTTTCCCTGGAACGCATCGGAGAAAAAAACAGGAGAAAAAAATGAAAGAAGATAAATTATATAAAGACCGTCGATATAAAATAAATGAACTCCGGGCAAAAAATGAAAAAATGACTGCAAGGGAGCGAACGCTTAAGGCCATTAATTTTGAAGAGGCGGATCGGATCCCCATAGACAACTGGATGGTGCCGGAAATTAAAAAGCGTTGCCAGGAATACTGGGGGTGCGAAACGGATAATGAACTGCTTGCATTCCTTGGTGTCGATGTGAGGGATAATTATGGTCCCAGTTACGTAGGGCAGGAGTTTAAAAAATTTGATGACGGCACCGTGGCGGACTTATGGGGCGTAAGACGAAAGATCGTCACTTATGGAAAAGGGACGTCTTATGAAGGAATTTTCAAGGAAGTCGCCTGGTCGCCGCTGGAGCACATGAATACAGTAGAGGAAATCAACTCATACGATGGTTGGCCGTCACCCGACTGGTGGGATTATTCAAAAGTCAAAAGTGATTGCGCAGCCTGGCATCCGGAATATTTCGTGCTTAATAAAGGAGACCGCCTGGATCGCACGGCGCAATTAAAACCGATGATGTATCTGAGGGGCATCGAGCAAACCTTTATCGATCTGGCTGAAAATCCCAAAATTGTTGAGTGCATTCGCGATCATGTGGTTAATTATTTCGTGGAATACAATCCAAGGGTGTTTGAAGCGGTCGGCGGGGAAGTCGATATGTTCATGATGGGTGACGACGTGGGCGGCCAGCGGGGTCCCCTGATCAGCCGGGAAATGTGGCGCCGATATTTCCGCGATGGATTCAGGAAATATTGCGACATCGCCCACAGCTTTGGCCTTAAGGTGATGTATCATACGTGCGGAGATGTGTATCAGCTTATTCCCGACTTTATCGACAATGGCCTGGATATGCTCCAGTCCCTTCAACCTCGGGCGACCAACATGGACATTAAACGGCTGAAACAGGAGTTCGGGAAACACCTTTCTTTCCAGGGCGCCATGGACATCCAGCAGGTATTGCCTCTTGGAAGAGCCGAAGATGTCAAAAAGATGGTAAAATACGCAGCAGATAACGCCAAACCCGGGGGCGGCTATATTTTTTGCACGTCTCACAATATCCAGGCCGACACGTCGATGGAAAACGTGGTTGCGCTTTTCGAAGCCTATCACGAATATGGTGGCTACTAGGTTCCGCCGTCGGAATTAATCCAGTGGTATAGTGAACCCTGCAATTGCATAAAAAACATGACGGTGAAAAATGGAAATCGTGGGTGAAAAAATCAATACAACGCGCCAAAAGGTGGAAGAGGCAGTGCGGGGGCGCAACGCCGCCTTTATTCAGGAGCTGGCCAGAGCTCAAGCGGAAGCCGGTGCGCACTATTTGGAAGTCAATTCGGGCATGCCGCTTTACCCGGAAGAGGAATCCGAAGATTTCGCCTGGCTGGTTCCGCTTATCCAGACAGCAGCGGATATCCCTCTGTGCATCGATTCAGCCTATCCGCTGGTGATCGAAACCGCTTTGAAACTGCATAAGGGGAAGGCCATGATCAACTCCATCAATGGAGACCCTTATAGGATAGAGAGTATCCTTCCATTGGCAAAAAAATTCGATTGCAAGGTGATTGCACTAACTTCGAGCCGGGAGGATGGAATCCCGGCAACGAGCAGCGGACGGGTCGAGATCGCTGAAAAAATAGCTAAAATGGCCCAGAGTCACGCATTTCCTCTCGAAAATATCTATTTTGATCCCCTGGTCCTCCCTTTATCCACCAACGACCAGAATGGGAGGGTGTTCCTGGAAACTATGCGGGAAATTAAAAAGTCTCTTTCTCCTGCTAAAACAACATCAGGGTTAAGTAATATTTCTTACGGCTTGCCGAAACGAAAGAGGATAAACCACGCTTTTTTGGCTCTAGCGGTATGGTGCGGCATGGATGCGGCCATTCTCGATCCGACGGACAAAGAAATCATGGCCATGCTTCCGGTTGCCGAATTGATCTCGGGTCGTGATGCGGACTGCATGGATTATCTGACAGCGTATCGGAAAGGGAAGCTCAATTACTAACATCCCATTTAACTAAAAAAGGGATCAGACAAACAGGATGAAAGAAAGGAGGGAAAGGACCATGAAAAAGTGGGGCGTCTTGTTAAGCACCGTATTAGCGCTGGTATTGCTTGGAAATTGCGGTGGCGGACCGGCACTACCGGAAAAACTGGAAGTTCCCCTTAAGCTTGTAAAAGGCATTGAAGGAGATGCCAAGGGGAATGCGGTTATTGACACAAAAACAGGTGCCGATATCAGCATCAGTATCACCGGCCTGAAACCGGATGGGCTCTACACCGTCTTTTTCGTCAACGTGAAAAGCCAGATGTTCGAAGGCGTCGGCCAGGAGCCGTATGTTCTTCAGGTTGATCCAAATGGGGCCGTAAATTTCCAGGGAAAGTTCAAGAAGGATAGTTATAAAACTTTTACCAAACTTGCCGTATTTTTAAATCCGGGGGGAAAACCCATCCACAATCCATTGGGAGTTAAAGCCACTCTGGATGCCTTGATAAAAACCGAAAAACCCAAAATGGTTCTTGAAGGCAAGCTGAGGTGATCCACTCTTCAAAATGATAACCAGTAAAATTTGGAAGGAGGAGAGGTATGGCGACTGGAACAACCTTTGATGGTTCAAAAATGAGCAGAACAGAAATCCTGTCTGCCTGGAAAAGCTGGCAGTTGAGGATCTTTATCACCATTTGGATCACTTACGGAACCTTCTATCTCTGCCGTGCGAATATATCGTTTGCCCTTCCGGGGCTGTCGGCTGAATTCGGGTTCTCAAAGACCTTGCTGGGGCTGTTAGGCACCGCTCTGTTTATCATGTATTCCCTGGGCCAGTTTATCAACGGACAATTAGGAGATAAATACGGTGCAAGAAAGCTGGTTTTCGTCGGCATGATCGTATCGGCGCTGTTAAACATCATATTTAGTTTCTCAACCGCTTTTACATTCATGCTGATCGTATGGGGTCTAAACGGCTACTTTCAATCCATGGGATGGTCCCCCCAGGTGAAAACCATGGCCAATTGGTTCACGGTCAAGCAAAGAGGCAAATGGATGGGACTAATGGGCTCCTGCTACCAAATCGGAAACGCCTACTCCTGGCTCCTGGCGTCTTATCTGGCGGCAAACTATGGCTGGCGCAGCCTTTTCTGGGTGCCTGCCATTATTTTCCTGATTTCTTCAGCACATTTTATTACCCGTATCCGAAATGCCCCGGAAGAAATCGGATTGCCGCCTATTGAGCAATTGAGAAAACTGCTCGATGCAGGCGCCGATGCCAGGGCCGGCGCAGACCCCGATTCAGCGCCTGTTTGCAAGTTGGTTGAGGACAAACATCTTGGATTCGGGCACACCATTTCAACCTGCGTCACCAACCCCCGCATCTGGGGAATTTCCATTGCGTTTTTCTGTCTGGATATCATCCGCTACGGCTTTTTTTACTGGGCGCCGACCTACCTGATAGAAGCTCAGGGAGCCAAAATCAGCAGTGCCGGCCTTACAGTAGCGGTTCTGCCCCTTGCAGGATCAGCCGGAGCCATCGTTTGCGGCTGGGTGAGCGAAAAATATTTCAACAACCGGCGTGCGCCGGTGATTTGTATCTGCCTATTCGGTTTGGCTGTTTTCAGCTATCTGTTTTATAAGGCGCCTCCGGGAGCTTGGCTGTGGGGTCTGATCTGCCTGGCCATAATTGGTTTCTGCACCTATGGTCCCCATGTCCTGATGGTGGGGCATGCAGCACAGGATTTTGCCGGACGGAAAGCGGCTGCATCGGCCGCCGGGTTTATCGACGGCTTCGGTTATATCGGCGCTGCCATGACAGGTGTATTCACCGGATGGTTGGTTGAAAACTACGGCTGGGGCGCCGGCTTCTGGTACTGGATCATTGCAGCGCTTGTTGCGGCCTTTACCATGCTGGCGCTTTGGAGGGTACCGGTTGTTGAAGTTGAGTATGACTGATCCGTCTATCAGCCATAAGCATTTTTTTTAAATTAAAGAGGCGAAGTTTTCACTTCGCCTCTTTTTCATTGTGTTTTAGCTGTTATGTTTAATCGTCATGAGGCAGCATCGTAAATAAGATCCCGAAAGCCTATCGATTGGCTTCAGACCGGAAAGCGAAACCGATGAAAGTGATCTTCGAACAGGACAACCGGCAAGTCGATGTCGAGCCCGGGACTTCGATTCTATCGGCAGCAAAGATGGCTGGCATTCATCTGGAAACCGACTGTGGCGGAATGGGCCGCTGCGGAAAATGCAAGGTTGTTGTACGCAAGGGGGTCACACAGCTAAATCCCCGGGAATTGGAGTTCCTCACTCCGTTGGAAATCAGCAATAAAATGCGCCTGGCCTGCCAAACCTTTATAAGGGCCAGTGCCAATGTCGCTTTGCCGCTGACACCGCCGGGAAAAGAACATATTCTTGAAACAGGCATCGATCGTACCGTCGTCATAAAGCAGCCGATTAGAAAACATTATATCCGGATTAAAGATGA
Source organism: Deltaproteobacteria bacterium RBG_13_49_15 (assembly GCA_001797695.1). Lineage (GTDB taxonomy): Bacteria > Desulfobacterota > Desulfobacteria > Desulfobacterales > UBA2156 > RBG-13-49-15. Next base: position 12,149 of record MGQD01000183.1, read on the forward strand.
TCTGTTGAAGAGCGAACGGACCCTTGTCCAAATAATATCAGATCTGCTTCATCAACAGGGGATCAAAAAACCCCACATCGGATTTTCGACTTTGAAAACAATACCCGATATACTCTTAAAAAATCAGGACGGCGTGACGGCTGTTTTAGAAAAAAATAAAGTGCTCTGTTTTGAACCTGGAGATACGACCCGACAAGTTTATGGGTTGGCGGTCGATATCGGCACCACTACCGTGGTAGGCTACCTCCTGGATTTACTGCAAGGGGTCTTAAAAGGCGTTTCCTCGGAACTGAATGCTCAATCCGCTTACGGCAGCGATGTCATATCCCGGATTGAACATGCCGTCACCACAAAAAATGGATTAACCCAGCTTCAAAACGCAATTGCCGGCAGCATCAATCGCATCATTAAAAATCTGTGCCGCATCGGTCACATCGCAAGCAACGACATTTATTGCCTTGTGGTTGTCGGCAATACCCCTATGACCCACCTGTTCTGGGGGATGTCTCCACAGTTTCTTTCGCGGTACCCCTATAACCCGGTGACCTCCCGAACGCTGAATGTCACTGCTCGTAATTTGAGGATCCGGATGAATAGTTCGGGTAGCGTGTTTTCCCTTCCCTTAATTTCAGGATTTATCGGCTCAGATACGGTCGGCGTGGTGCTTGCCACCGGCCTCCATAAAAGCAAAGTGCCGAAATTAGCCATTGATATCGGAACAAACGGCGAGATTGTACTGACAGACGGCCGATCTTTGGTTGCCTGCTCATGTGCGGCCGGCCCGGCATTTGAGGGCGCCCATATCCATTGCGGCATGCGGGGCGCCAGCGGCGCCATCGACCGGATCGATTTCAATAAGGACGACATTCGTTATCGTGTCATTGATGGAGCGCCGCCCAGGGGAATCTGCGGATCAGGCCTGGTCGATGCGGTCGCCGGCATGCTAAACGCTGGACTTATTACCTCCGACGGGCGGTTGTTAAATAAGGATGAGCTTGCGAAAACAGTCTATGCTCAGCGCATCTGCCGCAGAAAATACAACCAGTTTTCGCTTACCGGCCGACGGGTCGGCCCAAAAGGAAAGGAGGTGGTCATCACCCAGAAAGATATCCGGGAAATACAATTGGCCAAAGGCGCCATGTGGGCCGGCATTCAGATTCTCATTGACAAGCTGGGCTTAACCGAACAGGATATTCGGGAAGTTTATCTGGCAGGTGCATTCGGCAACTATATTCGCCCCGGAAATGCCGTGATAATCGGACTGCTGCCGCCCTTTAAAAGGGCCAGGGTTTTGCAGGTCGGCAATGCTGCCGGAAGCGGTGCCAAAATGGCATTACTTTCCACCGACAACTTAAGGCAGGCTGAAAAAATATCCTCTCGAATAGAGCACGTCGATTTAGCCAAGATGCCTGAGTTTCAGCAAAAATTTTTAA
>MGQD01000183.1:13594-15554 GCA_001797695.1 Deltaproteobacteria bacterium RBG_13_49_15
TCCCCTATGAGTTTTCGAAAACTTTTGCCTCAAAAAACGGTTTCCAAAGAGACCCTTGAAATTTTAAGTCCTGTTTTCGAAGGCGAAATTTTATTCAAACATCAGCGTTTTGAGGAATCGGTCGAGAAATACCGGGAAGCATTGGAAAGGTTTCTGCCTAAAAGCAGCGGACGTTTTTTAATTTATAACAAGCTGGGAATCGTCTATGAACGGCTTGAACGCTACAGCCAGGCCATCGGAATTTACGAAAAATGCGTGAGCGAAGGTTCAATCACGCCGTTCACATACCAGCGTTTGGCGCAGCTTTATCTGGATAGGCGAAATTTCGGAAGAGCATCGGAATTTGTTCGACAGGGAATTCGTTGTCTTAAAAATGCCAAAACCGATCTTTTCCAGGAAATCTATTTTTGGTTTATCTTCCAGCGGCTCAAGCTTAGAATTAAACGCCTGCAAAAACAGTCGTAGGTGTTTGAAAATGCCATGATAAACGAAACCAGGATAATTCTGACGAGACGTTTGAAATCTAGCTCTTGCGCAAATGACCCATTTGGTCCGATTTTAACGTTAACTTCGCAAAGCTAAGCTGAACAGCCGGCCGGTGCATTTTCCGGGCAGGATATAATTGCCTTCTCTTTTTTTTGATGGGCGCCTTCCTCAACTGAATTGTCGCTGCTAAACTCCGGCAGGTTCTGCAATGCGCGATCGACCTCCATAAATACCTTTAAGCCATGTCCTGGATGGGCATCCATGATCGCCAAGGTCCACAAGGCTCCCCACCAGGTGTCATACCATTTCTTTTTCTTTCCCATATTGCCTTCCTTCTAAATCAAGAAATATTTCCACAGCACTGCGAGCGTTGATTGCCGACTTGTTCCGTAGTTATGTTACGACGGCATAAGGTGATTGCCATTTACAATGAAAAAATAGAGGCGTTTTGTTAAAAAGATGTTAGGAATATGTTAATTTTATATGTAAAACCTAAATTGAGCGATTGTTGAGTTTGCCGACCTGCCGGAGGCAGGCAAGAGATGCAAGGAAGAGGGTGTTGTGCGATACTGCAGTATGCACGACACCTGATGACGCAGTAGATTCGGCGAAATCGACAATCCCAACGGGTTTTAAATAATGACAAAAGTAAATGACGATCATTTACACCTATTGGGAATTCTTCTAAACGATTTTCTAAAACGATAACGATTTATATTTATTTCTAAAAACCTGTTTGTCATTATTTAAAACGCTCATTTTAGGTAAATCTCATTTGATATCTTACCCTAAATGAGAGATATGAATGTGGTGCATGGCTTGAGGGTGTGCAATTTATTTCAAGTCGTGGAATATTTACTGAATATCGGCCAAAAGAAATAGAATGAACAAAGATTGCTTCAATCCGAAAAATGTTATCGCAATCTTTTTTATTCCATTCATGATAGGGAAAACCGTATTGAATTTGCTCCACATCTCCTTTATAGTTCAGCAGTACTCATAGCTGCGTAAAGTTGCATGGGCTGTGCTTCCAGAGCGGCTCAAATGGAGTCAAAACATGAGTAAATTGCAGTTGTCCCAGCTTCTCTCAGGGCTGCATTGCCTTGTGTGCGGTGGCGTTTTCAGAAGCGATGAGAGTGCCCGTTTCCCCCGGTCCAAACCGATATTGAGCCTGGTGGCCGGCTTCGCATTGCTTGTTTTAGTTTTTTTCCCGGCGGCCTGCAGATCCCGACAGTCCTCTTCAAGCGGTGACGGCGCGGCAGCACAAGCCATTGAGAACAAAGGTTCGGATACGCTGGTCAATTTGGCGCTGGCCTGGGCGGAAAGCTATATGCACGCGCATCCCGAGGTTCGCATCTCCGTCACGGGCGGCGGATCCGGAACAGGCATCGCGGCCATGATCAACGGCACGGTGAGTATCGCCAATGCTTCGCGAGAGATGAAGCGCGAGGAGATTGACGCTGCAAAAGCCAAC
>MGQD01000184.1:0-3883 GCA_001797695.1 Deltaproteobacteria bacterium RBG_13_49_15
TATCAGCTTGATAGCGGATTTACAGCTTCGTATCGTATTGACATCGTTTGAGATTCCCAATAAAATAACTAGTTTAAGTCATTATGGATTGCTCCCTGCAGAAGCGTAGCTGAAAACAGGCGGATTGCAATGAAGGTTAAGATCAATACTATTGTTAACCGGTATCTCTTTACGACGATGCTTGCGCCTTTTGCGATTAATCTGGCCTTTTTGACGTTCGTCTTTTTAATGACGCAAATTCTGGAGATCACCAACTTCATCGTCAATTACAAGGTCAGCATCAAGGTAGTGTTAAGAATGATAGTTTACTCCATGCCGTTCTTTCTGGAATTTATTGTTCCCATGTCGGTCATGATGGCGGTCCTCCTTACGTTTCTCCGCTTGTCCGGCGATAATGAAATCGTGGCTCTCAAAGCAGGCGGTATCAGTATATACGGACTTCTGCCACCCGTAATCCTGTTTTGCTTGATGGGAAGCCTGCTGACCGCGTTCATGGCCATTTATGGGTTGCCGTGGGGGCGGATCTCTTTCAAGGCGCTTGCGGTTGAGGTTGCTTCTTCGAATGTTGACGTCGGCATCAAGGAACGGACGTTCAACGATCATTTTGAAGGGGTTATGCTTTATGTGAATAAGATGGATATGAAGAATCGAAGACTTGTCGATGTGTTTATCGAAGATCAGAGAACTGAAAATATCATCAGCACCGTTGCGGCTCCGGAGGGTGTGCTGCTTGGCGATCCGAAAAATCTCTCAATCCATTTACATCTTTTAAATGGAACAATCAATCAGGCAAACCTAAAAAATAGATCCATCCACTTCATTCATTTCGACACTTATGACATCTCCTTGAATCTGAAAAAGGCCGCTTCTGCAGTCCATGAGTTACCAAAAGATGAAGAGGAAATGAGCCTGGCGGAATTGAGGCAATACCTGGAACGTGCAACCACAAAGGACGATCAGTATTATTTAACGCTTATGGAGTATCATAAAAAATTCTCCATCCCCGTCGCCTGCATCGCGTTAGGCCTACTGGGCATACCGCTTGGAATCCGGTCCAAATCGGCAAAACGATCATTCGGCATCGTTATCGGACTCCTCTTTTTTTTATTGTACTACCTGATCCTCTCTGCCGGATGGGTTTTCGGCGAGAGCGGCGCCTACCCGCCGGTTATCGGGATGTGGGCGCCGAATGTGGTGATGGGAGGTATCGGCATATACCTGCTTGTCAGAACCGCTCGTGAATACCCGCTGAGAATCGAGTTGCTTTTCTATTTAATGGAAAGGCTTTCTTTCAGATTTATGAAAAAAGACGCTTGAAAGCCAGGGGATGCCGATCATTTACCAATATCTCGTTAAAGAAGTCACAAAATTTTTCGGAATTATCCTTGCAACAGTGGTGGTGATTTATCTGGCAGTCGATTTTTTCGAAAAAATCGATGATTTCATAGAAGCCGGTCTTCCCACGACAAAGGCATTCTACTACTTCTTTTTAAAAATCCCGTTTATCATTGCTCAAATCATGCCCGTCGGAACTCTGTTGTCGGTTCTGTTGGTGTTCGGTCTAATGAGCCGGAATAATGAGATGATGGCCCTGAAAGCAAGTGGAATCAGCATCCATTATCTCCTGGCGCCGATCCTGACCACGTCGATCCTCTTTGCCTTAAGTCTTTTCTTAATTTCGGAAGAAATTATTCCCATCACGATGGATAAGGCGAATCGGATATGGAGGATCGAAGTGCGAAAGGAATCCGCCGTTTCATCAAGGGAGAAAAACATCTGGATCAAGAGCAACCGGATGATATCGCATATTAAATATTACAACCCTGCGCAAAAAGCCATCTATGGGGTAACATTGAATCATTTTGATACGGCTTTTAAGCTGATTCGCCGGATCGACGCCGAAAGAGGGACATTTCAAGGAGGAACGTGGACCCTGTTCATGGTGATGGAACAGAGCTTAGAAAAAGAAACCGGCAGATACCAGGTGAGCTCCATGGATCAAAAAACGGAGACGCTTCCATTTTACCCTGAGGACTTGCAACGGGCGGTGAAGAAGTCGGAAGAGATGAGCTTTTCGGAATTGTATCAGTTCGCCAAAAAGGTGGAAGACGAAGGATATGACGCCACTCTATACCGGGTGGATCTTCATACAAAAATCGCCTTTCCTTTTGTTTGCATCGTCATGTGCCTGGCCGGTGCAGGAATCGCGCTAAAGAGAACGGTCAGGGATGCATTGCCGCTCGGAATCGCCTACGGTGTCGGTACCGCTTTTTTATATTGGATTTTATATAGTTTTTGCGTTTCTCTCGGATACGGAGAGATGCTACCCCCCTTTATCGCTGCCTGGACAGCCAATTTCATGTTTTTATGCGGGGGAGCATTCAACCTCCTCAAAACGGATTATTAGGTTCAGAGACGGTTGTGCTGCTGCTATACAATATTTTCATTGCTGCCGGAATGGCCCTGGGAGGAATATTTCTGTTCCCTCTCGTGCTCCTATCAGAAAAACGCCGAAGAACCGTGCTCAAGCGTTTTGGCCTGGGATCGGTTTCCAAGAGCCGGCGCGGCAAAGGTTTAAACGCCAGACCTCTTTGGGTTCACGCCCTGTCCGTTGGGGAGGTGAATGCGGCAATCCCTCTGATAAAAGGACTGAAAAAGAGATTTTTTGACAGGGACATCGTTTTTTCCGCTTCCACATTAAGCGGATTTGAAACCGCGCAGCGATTGGCGGGGAGATATGCCCGATCCCTCTTTTTTTTCCCTTATGACATCAGGCCGTCCGTCTCTTCCATAATTGAAAAAGTCGACCCGGCCCTTGTTGTTCTGATTGAAACGGATCTTTGGCCCAATTTTTTACAGATCATGAAGCAAAAAAATGTTCCGGTTATATTATCCAACGCCAGAATATCCAGGCGTTCCCATAAACGATACATGCGCTTTTTACCGCTTGTAAAAGGGATGTTTGGGGCTCTTACGTTTATTTGTGCCTCCTCTTTGGAAGATGCCGAACGGTTTGTGATGCTCGGCATCCCAAGGGATCGCATCGATATCACCGGAAATCTGAAATATGATAAGTCGTACAAGCCTTGTCTTGAATCGGAAATGAACGATTTAAGGAAATCCATGGGGATCGGACCATATTCAAAAGTGCTGGTGGCCGGCAGCACTCATAAAGGAGAAGAAGAAATCATTTTCCGTGCATTTACCGGTATCAAGGGGAAAATAGCCGACTCCCGGCTTGTTATCGCCCCTAGGCGCCCGGATCGTTCACTTCAGATCCTGCATGCCCTTGAGCAGAATCGATTTTCGGTTTCCCTAGTTGAAAAGAAAGAACCGAATGTCAAGCCGGAGGAAATCGATGTATGGGTAGTGAATGCAATGGGGATTTTGGAGCGGATGTACGATATAGCGGATGTTGTTTTCATCGGCGGAAGTTTGGTCAAAGAAGGAGGACACAATCCGCTGGAACCCGCGGCGCGATCCAAGCCGATTCTCTTTGGTCCGGATATGAGCGACTTTGAAGAGGCCGCCCGGATGCTCCTACATGCCGGAGGCGCCTTTCGGGTCTTCCATGATGAGAGCTTAGCAAACGAGACAGTGCGCCTTTTTCTTAATCAGAGCTTGGCCGCAGAGTGCGGAAAGAATGGATACCGCGTCTATTGCAGCGGTAAAGGAGCGGTTGACAAGACCCTGAAAATACTTGAGCGGTATATATAGAACAGGGTGGAGAAGGATTGAAATTAAGATTGCAAAGAGATGTTTTTGAGCAAGTGAAAACGGAGATCTTGTCCCGGATGAACGATTCCGGAAAAGCCTCTATGATTTCCCTGTCTTCTCTTTTATGGGTGTTATCCCTTTTTTATGGAAGTCTCCTCAAGGTTCG
>MGQD01000184.1:4140-9428 GCA_001797695.1 Deltaproteobacteria bacterium RBG_13_49_15
GCCTTGTGCGATCCTTGTCACATTTATGGAAAAAAGATAATTGCTTTTTCAGGGATTGCGCAAAATGCGGATTTCAGAGATACCCTTGAACGATATGGGTGTAAAATCGCCTCATTTCATCCTTTTGCCGACCATCATCCGTATACGGATGCAGAGCTTGAACATATTTGGCAGGACGCGAAAGAGGCCTTTGCTGAATTTGTCGTGACCACGGAAAAAGACTACCCGCGAATCCACGGTCGCATCCAAAATAAACCGGAACTGATTATCGTCGGGATTCATGTTTCAATGGTGGAAGAAGAGCGGTTTTTCACATTTATCGACCGCCATCTTATGAATCGATTCCCGGCTTTGAAAAATAGGGTTAGGAGATATCCGATTCGATCTTCAGTTGAATCCACGGATCCAAAGGGGGATGCAGTGGAGCATCACCAGCAATGAATGAAATGAACAAGATAAATATCGGGGTTGCGGTCATTGCAAAAAATGAAGCGGACCGGATTACGAGACTTGTTAAAAGTGTTTCGTTCGCAAAGCAGATCGTGGTTGTGGATTCGGGAAGCACGGATGGGACTCAAGCCTTGTGCAATGGGATGGGGGTCAAAGTTATTCATCACGAATGGGCCGGGTTTGCGGCCCAGAAGCAATTTGCCATGGAACAGGTGGCGTCGGAATGGATTTTAAATCTGGATGCCGATGAAGAGGTTTCGGAAGGCTTGTCGATGGAACTGACGGCTGCCATCCCGCACGCACCGCCGGATGTTTTGGGGTTTTCCATCCCCAGGCTTTCCAACTATCTTAACCGATGGGTCAAGCATGGCGGTTGGTACCCGGATCGGAAGGTTCGTCTGGTTCGAAAGGGGAAAGGAAGATGGATCGGCGATCAGTTGCACGAACAGCTTGCCGTGGATGGACGGGTAGAGCCCCTTTCTCAGCCGATCCTTCATCATGTTTACCGTGATATTTCGGATCAGGTGGTCACTATCAACCGCTTTTCGACGATTTCGGCAGGAGCGATCGGGCCTGCAGGAAGAGGGTATCTCGCTTTGGGCCTGATTCATGCCGTCATCAAATTTTTAGAGTGCTATATTTGGAAGCTTGGAATATTCGACGGAATGGCCGGATTGGTCATCGCCGCCAACTCCTCCTGGTACGTTTTTTTAAGACATGCTAAAGCGTGGGAACTTGGACTTAAAAAGGATCTCAAACCGAAATGACCGGGACGGACGGTAAAAAGAATAGGATCGCACGGTCCGATCGGCTGGTGTACACCCTGATTTTTTCTGTTTTTCGGGTTCTCGGAGTTCTGCCACGTAAATGGGGAGTTTATGCCGGACATTTTATTGGGCGCATCTGGATTGCCGTTGACGGACGACATCGGGGGATTGCATTGCAAAATTTGAAAACCGCTTTTTCAAAGGAGAAATCGCCTCAAGAGATCCGGTTATTGGCCGGCGCCGTATTTCAAAATTTGGCTCAAATCATATTTGAAATCGGATGGGCTTTAAAACTTGATAAAAGCGATTTTTCCCGATTTTTTTCTTTCAGGGGATTTGACCGTCTATCGAACGCTTACAAAAGGAAAAAAGGGGTTATCCTTTTGACCGGGCATCTGGGGAACTGGGAGCTTTTGGCGGTTGTCGGCGCTATGGCCGGTTATCCGATCAATGTGCTGTACCGACCCCTTGATATCGGAGGGCTGGATCTTTTTTTCTATCGTTATCGGACGCGATTCGGCGCCAGGATGATTTCCCATGCCCGCTCCATGCGGAGAATTCTCCGAATCCTCAAACAAGGAGAATGTCTGGCGATATTGATGGATCAGAACGTTGACTGGTATGAAGGAGCATTTGTTGAATTTTTCGGCAAAAGGGCATGCACCAACCTCGGACCGGCCCTGATCGCGTCGGCAACCGAAGCCGCTGTCCTTCCGGTTTTTCTGCTTCGCGACGGATCGGCCTTTGTCGCAGAAGTCGGAGAAGAAATTCCCCTTATCCGGACCGGAGACAGACGAAAGGATTTGGAGGAAAACACCCAGCGCTACAATCAGATTCTCGAGGCCTATATTCGTCGATATCCTGAACAGTGGTTTTGGGTTCATCAGCGATGGAAAACAAGGCCTTATCACCCCTGGCCCAGCGAGAATTCGACGCTCGGAAAAGCCGATGCCGCTTAGAATCAGAGATGCCGGCCGGATCAGACGCCTTATGATCCGGAGTGCCAATTGGATCGGGGATGCGGTGATGACAACCCCGGCCATATGCGACATCCGCCGCCATTTTCCAAAGGCACGGATCACCCTTCTGGCAAAACCGTGGGTGTCGCCCCTCTTTGAGGGAAGCGCTCACGTAGACGAGATTATGATTTATGATACAATCGGAAGACACCGGGGAATTAGCGGGTTTATGAATCTGATTGCCGATATCCGAAAATACCGGTTTGAGGCGGCAATCCTCTTCCAAAATGCGTTTGAGGCGGCCGTGATTCCATTTCTGGCCCGCATTCCACAGCGGATCGGTTATCCGACGGACGGTCGCGGTCTGTTGTTGACCCACCGGGTCCCGATCCCTTTGGATTTCAATGCCATGCACCAGGTCGCGTATTACAAAGGGATATTGGAAGGCATCGGCATCAAAACCGAATCGAAGGAGCTTCATGTGCAGGTGAAAAAGTCGGATTCCCTGCGCGCTGAAGACCTGTTGAGGCGCTGCGGAGCCGATCCGCAGGAGCGTATTGTCGGTATAAACTTTGGCGCGGCATATGGTCCGGCCAAGCAGTGGCCCATTGAACGGTTTGCCGGTCTGGCCGACCGGATCCATGACCATTTCGGATGCCGGATCGTTTTGTTCGGCGCTCCTCGGGATCGTGCTGCAGGAGAAGATTTGAAGAAAAGGATGAAATCGCCCGCCATCAACATTGCCGGGAAGACCGAACTGGGAGAAGCCATCGCACTGATCCGGCGGTGCGATCTGTTTATCACAAACGATTCCGGACTGATGCATATCGCCTCGGCATTGAAGGTGCCGCTCGTCGCCATTTTCGGCTCAACGAATCCATGGGTTACAGGCCCCTGGAATTGTAAGGGCAAGCTGGTGCGATATCCGATTTCGTGCAGCCCTTGCCTGGAGCCGATATGTCCGGAAGGGCATTTGAAATGCATGACCCGTATTGAGGTTGAAACGGTCTATGACGCGGTAAAAGAGCTTCTATGAAGATTTTGATCGTCAAATTAAGCGCCATCGGGGATGTGATCCACACTCTTCCGGCTCTAAACGCGATTCGAAACCATTATCCCGAAGCTCATATTACCTGGCTTGTGGAAGAGGCCGCATCTGAAATCCTGATCGGGCATCCGGCAATTGACCGGGTCCTGATTTCCAGGCGAAAGACATGGATCAGGGGATGGCGGTCGCCCGGTTTTTCGGCAAAATTCAGAGATGCCCTTTGTTTCTTAAAAACGCTTCAGGATACCCGGTATGATCTGATTATCGATTTTCAGGCGCTGTTGAAAAGCGGGATCCTAATTGCCCTTGCAAAAGGAAAACGGAAGATCGGATTCGACAAGGGGATGGAACATATGGAGCTAAGCCATCTCTTTCTAAACGAGAGGATCGCGCCGGTCTCCATGGAGCATCATGCCCTGTTGAGACAGCTCATGTTGGTAAGGGGGATCGGGATCGAATGGGACGGGATCGAATACCGCCTTCCCGTAGAACCGGAAGACAAAAGACGGGCCGGCATCCTGTTGGCGGAACACGGAGTTCAAGCCGGAGAGCCCCTCATCATCATCAATCCCGGCGCCAAATGGAAGACGAAGCTTTGGAGCTCCTTAAAATTCGCCCGCTTGGCCGATGCCATGATTGAAAGACGGCTGGGAAAGGTCATTTTCACCGGAAGCGAAGAGGATAAACGCTTGATCGATGAGATCCGTTCAAGCATGAAAGACAACGCCGCCGATCTGTCCGGGAAGACCACCCTTAAAACCCTCGCTGCGGTCTTTGAAAAGGCAAAATTCCTTATTTCAACGGATACAGGACCCATGCATCTGGCCGCGGCGCTCGGCTTGCCCGTTATCGCCCTGTTTGGACCTACGGCTCCATGGCGGACCGGCCCTTTCGGGTCAAGACATCGGACGGTGAGGGCCGGATTGCCGTGCAGCCCCTGTTTTAAACGGGAGTGCGGGACGGTCGCATGCATGTCGAACATATCTCTTGAGAATGTTCTTGGGGCAGTAGACGAACGATGCCGGTAATCCCCACCATCGATGCTTGCCGTGTCGATATTTCCGTCATTATCGTGAACTGGAATACGAAAGAGCTTCTCATGAAATGCGTATCGTCCGTCTATCGCACGTTAAAAAAGATCTGCTTTGAAATCGTCATGGTGGATAACGGGTCCGGCGATGGGAGTGTTGATGCAGTACAAAATCAATATCCGGATGTCCGCGTGATTGCCAATGAAAGGAACCTGGGATTTGCAGCAGCCAATAATCAGGCATTGCAGAGGATTCTGGGCCGATATGCCTTGCTCTTGAACACGGATGCGGAACTGACCGAGGGCGCGGTCGATTCCCTCTATGATTTCATGGAGCGCCACTCGGATGCGGGAATGGCCTGCGGACAGCTCCTCAACCCCGACGGCTCAAAGCAAAATTCCATCGCCAACCTTCCATCGCTGATGACACTGATCTCGAACGAAACCGTGCTCAGGGTTCTTTTCCCTGGACGTTTTCCAAGCAAACTCCGGGAATATCTTGATCCCATTGAAGTCGAATCATGCATCGGTGCGTGCATCTTGGTTCGGAAGGAAGCCGTGGATGATGTTGGACTTCTTGACGAGCGATTTTTTTTCTTTTTTGAGGAGACCGATTGGTCGTTGAGAATGCGCAACGCCGGCTGGAAGATTTATTTTATCCCAGGAGCTAGGATTATTCACGGACAGGGAGAGAGTGCCGAAAAGCGGACGGATGCAAGGATCCTGTTTTATCGTTCCAGATACGCCTATTTTCGAAAGTGGCACCGTCGAAGTTTTTTTGCAATGGGGGCAATCCTGTTTATCCGTTTATTGGTCAATACCGCCCTAACCGTTATTGGTGTGGGATTAACCTGCGCCCTTCACAAGAAATTGCGGCATCAATTATGGACTTACATCAAACTGATCGTATGGCACGCTAAAGGATGTCCAGCGCTTTGAAACCGGCTTTAATGAGTGATCATTAACATCATGCACGGCATCATGGATCAGGACAACAGGCGTATGGATAACGCCGAACATGGAAATCGGCTCCC
>MGQD01000184.1:9625-11433 GCA_001797695.1 Deltaproteobacteria bacterium RBG_13_49_15
TGGAGCTGAGCCAGTATGCTTCCGAACATCATCTGAACATCCTGGCTTCCATCGGCATAAAGGCTCAAGCCCGGATTCCGAATCTTCGAGTGACGGCGGAGAAGAGGCGGCGGATTCTGGGTATATTGGCCAAAGAGGGGGTTCCCGCTGATAAACCGATAGTGGCGCTCCATCCGTTTTCATTGTGGCCCTATAAAGAGTGGCGACAGGAGCGGTGGGTGCGCCTCATCGGCGACCTGACCGGAATGCACTCCCTTTCGGTTTTGGTCACCGGTTCGGAGGAAGAAAGGGGAAGGGCTTCGGAAATGCTTAAGCCGTTCCGGAGCAATGTATTCAATCTGGCCGGCAAGACGGATATCGGGGAACTTCCGGCGCTTATTGAAGCATGCCGCCTTTTTATCGGAGTCGACTCGGGTGTTGTACATATCGCCGGTGCAGTGGGGATTCCGACGGTTGCGATTTTCGGTCCCTCTTCCCCGGTTACCTGGGCGCCCAGAAAAAAGCGGCATGTGAGTATATCAAAAGAGATGCCCTGCATCCCATGCCGTCAAAAGGGGTGCCAGGGAAGCGGCATCAGCCGATGCCTCGATGAACTGAGCTACGAAGAAGTGAAAAAGGCGATCGATCCCCAACTGGATTCCTTAAGCCCGTGACAGCGATACGGTTTTTTGATAAGGATGGCTTTATATGAAAGGAGTGAGCCGCCCAAAACCCATTTCGGCCGGATTGGCCAGGGAAGCGGTATGGATTCTGATTCTCGGTCTGATGATCCGGATCTATGCATGCCAATACACCTATATCATCAATCAGGACGGTACGCTCTACGTTCATCAGGCCCGGGCCATTTATTACGGGGAATGGGGCAAGATCAGTTCATGCGGGACCGGCTTCTTGTCTAATTATCCTTTTTTTATTGCAGGGGCCTATTTCATTTTAAATGATTGGGTCGCTGCAGCCAAAGCGGTATCGCTGGTTTTCGGATCCCTGACCCTCGTCCCTCTGTTTTACCTTTATCGGCGATTCTTCGATATCCGCCTGAGCGCCGTTGCCACGCTGATTTTTGCAATGATGCCGGTTTTTGTTGGGCAGAGCGCGGATTCCATCCGCGATCCGGTCTACTGGTTTTTTATGATCCTGGGAATCGGTTTCTTTACGGCCCAGATGGGGAAAAACGCATATGGATACCTGCTGGCATCGAGCCTGTCGTTCTTGATGGCCGGTTGGGCCAGAATTGAAGCGCTTCTCATCATTCTGCTGACGGCCGGTTACATTCTGTTCTTTAACCATGAGAAGAAGGGGATCAAGCTGGCCGTCTTTTTTCTTCCCGTTGCGCTGCTAACACTTGTTTCATTTTCCGCTTCATTTATTTACAAACTTCCGGCATCAGGCCTCTATCGGTCGACAGAGTTGATTGCAAAAATGACCGGACCCTGGTCCCACTATCAAGAGCTAAGGGCGGAACTTAAAGAAATGGCGCCGCAAATCCAGAATCCCGTCGTAAGATTTTTTCTTCCAGAGGCCAGAAATTTAGTCTGGTTGATCGCATTGGGAACGCTCGTGAATCGGGCTCTCGAAGCTTATTTCTACCCGCTTTTTATTGTTTTTGTCTTCGGTTTTCCAGGGGTGCGTCAAAAATTAAAAGAAGACGGCCGAATCGGCTATTTCATACTGCTGACGACTGGAGGGATCGTTCTGTTGTATGTTCATATTCTCCACTGGTGGATGATCTATAATCGGTTTCTGGCCGTTATTATTTTTCCAAGCGCTGTTTTTGCAGGGTTTGGCCTTCAGCGAATTTCATCGTTTTT
>MGQD01000184.1:11440-12209 GCA_001797695.1 Deltaproteobacteria bacterium RBG_13_49_15
CGTTTCGGTTTCGGAGAAAACACTGCTCTATCCCTTATATGCGCCCTGATCCTGATCTCCACACTTCCAAAGAATCTGCAATCAAGGGAGGCAGATAAACTCGTGTTCAAGGAGGTCGGAAGCCGAATCGCTTCCTTGGAGGGATATCATGATGAGATTTCCGTAGTCTCTCCCATGGACACCATCCGCTGGCTCTCCTTTTATGCCAATCTCGGCCATAAGGGCGCCCCATGCCCGCAGCCGTATAATAACTTTGATGAGGTGATGGGAGAAAATTACAGGGAATTCATCCGCAATTTGCGTGAGAGGCGCGTCGGATATGTTCTGTGGGATGAGAAGCATTGGCCTCAGGGTCGATTTGACTTTTTTCAACCGGATTACCGGCGCCATTTTAAAGAAATCGGTCGATGGCATCACCGGGATACCGGGCAAATGATTTTATACAAATTTCACTGATAAGTGAAGATGGCAGCGGCATTCGACCGATCCGACGGGTTCCTTGCGCATGATAAGGGTTCAACCAGCCGACGGTGGAAAAATGACGATTAAAATCCTGATCGGCATCCCGGTTCTGGATAATGTTGAAATGGATCGGGTATGCCTTGATCACCTTTTCCGGTGTACCGAAATAAAGCGAATCGATTTGAAAGTCACCGTGCTGATCGTAGATAACGGGTCTGAGGAGGATATTCCCGGATTGCTCAGGACCGATTTCAATAATTCGCGATTTCCCATCTATTATCGGCGGAACCCGAAAAACATGGGTGTG
>MGQD01000184.1:12215-13933 GCA_001797695.1 Deltaproteobacteria bacterium RBG_13_49_15
GCCTGGAATCAGATTCTGCGTTTCTCGCCGGATCCGGCGCCGGATCCGGAATTCTATTATGACTACTATGTCATTTCCAATAATGATGCGCTGTTCGGGCCGGACTGGCTCGAACCGATGGTGGAGGCCATGGAGACCGGCTCCCGGATCGGATGGGTTTCCGCCCTGGAGAACGGTTCGCCGGTGTTGGATGAGTTGCTGGAAGCCCATGCGATTTCAAGACAGCATCGTATCGATCCAACGAGGCCGTTTACTGCAGCGGATATACGTGAAAGCGTGGATCGGATCTATGATAAATGGGGCGGCCATGATGCGTTCTGCCGGATGATTCAACAGCGCGGACTTCCTCTTTTTATCCCTTTTGTAAAAGACGGGCGTTCTGCGGTTAGCTTTATGGTCCGTCCGGAAATGATCCGCCAAATAGGATTTTTTGACGAGGATTTCGCTCCAATCGGAATTGCCGAGGACCTGGAATATTTTCTCAGGATGGAGGGGGTGATCAAACCAACCGTCTCGGATTCTGAAACGGGTCCGGAAGACCAGCGGTGGCGAAGCGGATTTTGCGGCCGGAGTATTGTTCACCATAACTGGTGCAGCACCCGCCAGGGGAGACATTTCAACGGTCGCAACTGGGATAAGGTGAGGGAGAGAAACTGGAAAGCAAAATTCGGCAGATCAAAAAAATATTATACGCGGCTGCTGAAGTGATAAAAAACGCATTGACCCTCGATCCCCCATCCTTGGCGGATTCTGACCGGCCTACGGGAAGTCATCTGAAAAAGATATTTTCCTTACCGGGAAGCACCGCTCTTTAGAGCAGGGAGCTTCACATAACATCGATGAAAACGATTGCATTAGCGATTGAGAATTTCAGCCGATATGCCGGTGGCGCTGAGGCTTACGCGGTTTCTCTGGCCCAGAAGCTGGCAACGGAAGGGTGGGAAATCCACCTTTTTGGAAAAACATGGGATGGAGAACCGTCTCAAGCCCATTTTCACCGGATACTGATTCCCGATTGCATGCCGGCGTGGATTCAAATACTATGGTTTGCCTTTCAGCATCGTCGGATGACCCGACTCCGCCATTTTGATATTATCCTGGGATTCGGCAATACGATTCGAATGAACGTCTACCAGAGCCATGGAGGGGTTCATCCGTTGTCGACTGCCCGGAAGGCCTTTTCCGAACCGAACCGGCTGCTCCGGGGTCTGAAGCGATTACTCATCCGTTTTTCTCCAAAGCAGTGGGCTCGCCACTGGATTGAGTCCGCACCCTTTCGCCAGATTCCGAAACCTGTGCTGGTCGCCATTTCCGATATGATTCGGATCGATATCCGGTCTTTCTATAACATCAACGACCCCATTTCGGTCGTTTACAATGGTGTTGATACTGCCCGGTTCAACCCCGAGTCATGCAGGCAGCTCCGCGGAAAGCTTCGGCAATCGCTCGGTTTGGAACCGGAAGAAGCGGTTTTTCTTTTCCCTTCACTTGATCTTCGAAAGAAGGGGATTCTGCCGCTTGTGGAGGCTTTGGCAATCCTGAAAGGAAGAGCATTCCGACAGTTCCGTCTTCTTGTGGCCGGGGGGCGGCCCGGTCGCTTTCTCCGGAATCGAATTCAAACGCTCGGCCTGGAACGGTTTGTATTGTTTCTCGGTCCGGTGCGAAACATGGAAGAATGTTACGCGGATGCGCAGGTATTGGTTCTCCCCACCTATTAT
>MGQD01000184.1:13981-17532 GCA_001797695.1 Deltaproteobacteria bacterium RBG_13_49_15
GCCGTTACGACGCAATTCAATGGTGCTGCCGGAATAATTGAAAACGGAAAAAGCGGTTTCGTTATTGCTCATCCTCCTGATGCTGAAGAGATCGCCGACTGCATGGAGCAGTTACTGATCCCCGAGCGCCTTGAGGCGATGAGCAGGACCGCCGCGCTGACAGGGAGCCGTTTTTCCACTGAAAAAAATCACCGGCAGATGATGGATATCTTTGAGGCGGTCATCTCTGATGTGCATTGAAAAGACCTATGAACCGCGTGGCCGGTGATGTTGCTTGCCGGTCCTATTTATTTTGCAAATCGATTATATCTTTGTTAGGTTACACGAAGAAAAAAGATACATGATTGTCGATCCGATAAAATAGTAAACGTGGATCGGATAGAAAATATTCGGATTGGAATGAATTGAAACCGTGAATAGGGGGAAATATGGCGATCCATCCGGAATTGCTGGAAATCCTGGCATGTCCCAAATGCAAGGGAGATATCCGTCTCAATGAATCCAAAGACGGGCTCATATGCGACCGGTGCAGACTGTTGTATGAAATCAAGGATGATATCCCCATCATGTTGATAGATGAGGCTAAACCGATCGAGTAAGCGATGCTGTTTGTTCGCTGGGGAATGAGGAAAACGATTCTTCTTATCCGGAAACCCTTGCCATGAGCAAGCCGCAGATACCCAAACCGGTCAAACTGATCATCGGATTTTTTTTAAAAGATAAAGACCTGTTGAAATCCATTTCGGTCCGGCTGGTTGAAAAATTCGGCTCTTTGGATATGGTGAGCAAGTGGTTTCCCTTTGACATGACCGACTATTATCATTCGGAGATGGGGACCCCTCTTTTCCGGCGCATATTCGCTTTTAATTCGTTGATCCGGCGGGAGGATCTGGCAGTGATCAAACTGGAAACCAACGTTTTGGAACGGGAATTCATGCAAAGAGGCAGCCGCACCGTCAATCTGGATCCGGGGTATCTGTCCCGTGAGCATTTTGTTCTGGCAACAGGGAAAAATTATACGCACCGAATTTACCTGGGAAAAGGGATTTATGCGGATTTGACCCTCATTTATTCCAAAGGAGCGTTTCAAGCCCTCCCATGGACTTATCCGGATTATGCCCAGGGTCCGGTCGTGGACTTCCTTCAAGGAGTCCGGGCCAAATATATCTTTGATCTTGGCGGTGCGCGGTTTGCGGAAAACCCGATCCAGGCGCCGCCTTGATCTGGGAATAACGAACGGATTGTTTTAACTTGTTTTGATTAGAGGATAGCGCCATGATGAAAAGCATGACGGCTTACGCCAGAGCGGAAAAAACGGAAGGAAAACTGGAAACATCGGTTGAAATCCGCGCTTATAACAGCCGGTATTTGGATATCGCGGCAAGGATCCCCCATGATTATTATTTTTTGGAAGAGCGGGTCAAGCGTCTTATTTCGAACAGGATAACCCGGGGCCGTGTGGAAATAGCACTCATTATCAAGGACCGGTCGGAAGGGGCTGCTGCGTTTGAGGTCGACTATGAAAAGGCTGTTGCTTTAAAAAACGCCCTGGTTCGGTTGAAAGGAGTGGTGGAGATCGACGACCCGATCTCATTTTCTTTGATCGCCGATACCGAGGGGGTGGTTCGCGCGGCTGTAATTGAGAAAGATCCGGAACGATGCTGGATCCCTCTAAATGATTGCATTGAGAAGGCGATTGTCGATCTGGACGACATGCGGCGGATTGAAGGGGAAGCGATCGCAATGGATATTAATAGTCGGCTCGAAACCATTGAAAAAATAATTGATGCAGTTGAGAAGGAACAGAAACAGGGGGTCGGCGAGTTACAGGAAAAGTTAACGAAACGGTTGACAAAACTGATACGAAGCGTCGTCGGGGTGGACCCGGACCGGGTCGCGCAGGAAGTGGCGATCCTGGCGGATAAACGTGATATTTCCGAGGAGATATCACGGGCGAAAAGCCATATGGCTCAGTTCAGAACGATCATGACATCGGAAGAGCCGGCGGGTCGAAAGCTGAATTTTCTATTGCAGGAGTTTAACCGCGAGTTTAATACAATGGGGTCCAAAGCCGAAAACGCCTTTATTTCCCATATGGTCGTCGAGAGCAAATTCGAATTGGAAAAGATCAGGGAGCAGGTCCTCAATCTGGAATAATTCGATAGAGCTTCCGATGAGTGCCATCCGGCATGGCGACCTCGAATTATTGCAAGGAGAAGGATTTTGGGTATGGAGCAGACGCTATTGAATATCGGTTTTGGAGGCACGGTGGTGGCCGAACGGGTTGTTGCCATCGTATCTCCCAATTCAGCGCCCATGAAGCGCCTGAAGGAAGAAGCGAAAAAGGAAAAGCGGCTCGTGGATGCAACCCATGGTAGAAGAACCCGCTCCATCATTGTAATGGACAGCAATCATGTCATCCTCTCTGCCATCCAGGCGGAAACCATATCCCAACGGTATGCAACACTTAAGGAAAATCCGGAACGATAGATTGTCTTTTTTCGACCATCCGGCAGCGAAGATAAGACGTGTGATTTGTAACATCATAGGACAATGAAAAAAACAGGGAATCTTTTTATCCTTTCCGGCCCTTCCGGAGCCGGCAAAACAACGCTTTGTTCCGCCCTGCTCAAACGGTTTCCCACCTTGCGCTATTCCGTTTCTTATACCACGCGAAACCCCAGATCGGGCGAACAGAACGGAGTGGCTTATTATTTCATTGATGAGGAGGAGTTCAAGAAAGGAATCGAAACCGGAAGGTGGGCCGAATGGGCTAGGGTGCATGGCCGTTTTTACGGAACATCAGCCGAAGTCATCGTAAACGGATTGAAGGAAAAAAGCCAGATTCTTCTTGACATCGATGTACAGGGAACGCTTCAAATAATAAAGCGCTTTCCCAAAAGCATTCCCATTTTTCTTATGCCTCCGACAATGGAGGCGCTCAAGGTCCGGTTGGAATCAAGAGGGACCGAGACGGAGGAATCGGTTCAAGAACGGCTCATCAACGCCAAAGCTGAAATTGCCCGGAAAGGCATTTACCGCCATATTGTCGTCAACGATCATTTGGAAAGGGCTCTTGATGAACTCTCGTCCATCATTGAATTTTATCTTCGAAAAGAGGCTTGCCGGGAAAGTGCCGGCGCGTGATCGGGCGTCCGTCAAACTGAATCGCGCCTGATTCCCGGATGTCGGATCATGCCTAAAACAGAGACCTTATACGGTTTTCATCCGGTTTTCGAAGCACTGCGCGCCGGACGAAGGCGGTTTTTTGAAATTTATTTCGCAATGGAAGGGGCCACAGGACGCTGTTCGCAGATTCGAACAAGGGCTCTTCAGGAATCGATTCCCATTAAGCAAATTCCGCGGGATGAGTTGAACAAAATGGTGGGGAACCCGTTCACACAAGGGATAGCCGCCAGGGTTACCCCGTATCCGGCAGCCGAGCTCTCCGACGCGCTGAAAAAATCAAGAAGTGCAGGAGATTTCCCCTTTTTGCTTCTCATGGATAACATACTGGACCCCCAGAATCTTGGCGCATTGATCCGAACCGG
>MGQD01000184.1:17683-30599 GCA_001797695.1 Deltaproteobacteria bacterium RBG_13_49_15
CGGCGGAATCGCCATGTTCGAGGTTGTCCGGCAGCGTCATACACCGCCATTTCCGCAAAAAGGCCGATAAATGAATCCAAGCCCTCCTGTTGCAACCCGTCCGCTTGAAGCGAATTCATTCATTTTTCCTTTTTTTGTTCGCATGATCCAATCGCTTAGAGAAATGCTCTACCCGGTAACGTGTCTGACATGCGGTTGTTTTTACACTCGGAAGACGGACCCCGGTTCAGCCGCATCAGGCGCCCCGCCAACGGAATTTTTTCTATCTGAGTCATATGAAAAGGCTTTTCAAATCCTTCTCGCTTCCCACTTGTGCCCTGACTGTGCCTCAGGATTCCCACCCGTCCGCACGCCGTTATGCCGGTCCTGCGGAATCATGTTTCGTGGCGGAAAAGGAGGCGACTATGTTTGTCGGGAGTGCATCCGGTCTTCAAGGCGCCTCCATAAAGCCCGTGCCGTGGGGGTTTACGAAGACCGGCTGGTGGAGGTGATTCACCGGTTCAAGTATGATGGAAAGATCCAGCTGGCCCGACCTTTGGAAATTCTAATGTTCATGGCGTTCATCCGGCATTGGGCGGGTGATCCCGTCCATTTGATTCTTCCGGTCCCGTTGCATGGTGAACGGCTTAGAAAGAGAGGTTTCAACCAGTCGTATCTTCTGATAAAGGGCTGGCGGATGTTAACGACCAAATCCCATTTGCCGGATTTTGACTATCAAGTCGAAAAAGAGATCCTGCAACGGTCGGTGAAAACAAAATCCCAGACCGGATTGAATCGCGAGCAGCGCCGGATTAACCTTAAAGGTGCGTTTACGGTGAAAGATCCGGCGAAAATATTTGGGAAACGAGTGCTGATTGTAGATGATGTCAACACTACCGGGACCACTTTAGATGAATGCGCTCAAGCGTTGCTCGGCGCCGGTGCGGACAGAGTGGACGCACTAACGCTGGCAAAAGCATTATAGGAGTTTATCCCGCACAGGATGCGGAAAATGACGTGCATGGCTGTGATTCATGAAGATGCACATGGAAGAAGGCAAAACCGATGGGAACCCTTCGCAGAAAGATCGTCGATCAAAATGAACTGAAGAAGATTCTTAAACGGATCCGGGATATCGGCGAAAGGATCGCCTTCACCAACGGATGCTTCGATATTCTCCATGTGGGCCACGTGCGCTATCTGTCCAGGGCCAGGTCATTTGGAGATGTGCTGGTGGTGGGATTGAATTCCGATGATTCGGTTAAAAAGATAAAAGGGGAAGAGCGTCCGATCAATTCCGAGAAGCATCGGGCTGAAGTCCTTGCCGCGATGGAGTGTGTGAATTACGTGACGATCTTCAGTGATCCGACCCCTTTGAAATTGATTAAAATGGTCAAGCCGGACGTGCTGGTTAAGGGGTCCGACTGGGAAGAAAACGAAATCGTTGGATCGGATGTGGTGAAGAGGAATGGAGGAAAGATTGTAAGGGTCCCGATCGTTCCGTGTATGTCGACATCAAAACTGATCGAACGGATTCAAAGAGGAATTTGATGGTTTTTTTTGCAGGCAAATCGAATCCGCTTTATTATCAATTTGAACCGCTCCTTTCCTATCCGGAAATCCGCCACGGCATATTCACTCGTAATTCCGGGCACAGCCCTCATCCGTTTCACAGCTTAAACATCAGCTTTGGGTTGGGAGATGATCCGCGGAACGTATTGAAGAACCGGCAGATCGTTTCCGACTCCATGGGGGGAAGGAATCCGGTCTTTTTGGACCAGATGCATGGAACGGATGTGTTTGTCGCTGATGGAAACAACCGGCTATCCGGATCGTTAAAGCCGGAGGTCCCCAAGGCGGATGCAGCGATTACGGATGTTAAGGGGAATATGCTTGTTGTTCAGGTGGCCGACTGTCAACCGATTTTTCTATATGATCCGGCCCGGAAGGTGGTCGCCGGTGTTCACTCGGGTTGGCGCGGAAGCATAAACAATATCATCGAAAAAACCATACGAGTGATGAAAACCCGCTTTGAGTGCGATCCGAAGCGGTTGATCGCATGTATAGGGCCGTCTCTCGGGCCCTGTTGTGCGGAATTCATCCATTACCGGACCGAAATTCCCGAGAAGTACTGGGCATATAAGGATCGATCAAACCGAATCGACTTCTGGTCGATCAGCCGGGATCAGCTTCTGGATGCCGGCATTTCGGCATCGCACATCCATGTCAGCGGGATATGCACCCATTGTCGTACGGACCTTTTTTTCAGTTATCGCAGTGAGAAACGAACAGGCCGGTTTGCCTCTGCCATCGGTCTTACTAATGAGCAGGAAACAGAGGCATGATTCAGGAACCAGGGCGCATTCTGCACAATACGAAGGTCGGCTCCGTATATTACCGAATGGGGTTGGCGTGCAGCGGAAAATATGAAGAGGCTTCCCCGGGGCAGTTTGTTATGATTCATGCCGGAGAAGGGGTTCCTCTTCTCCCCCGTCCTTTTTCCATCCATCGGCTGGTGATGTCCGGAGGCCGGGTCACCGGAATAGAGATTCTCTATAAAGTGGTGGGAATTGGAACACAGAAAATGAGCAGTACAAGAAAAGGGGATACTATCCGGGTTTTAGGACCTCTCGGCAGCGGTTTTCGCGTGATGGACGGGGTGCGCCGGGTATTCGTTATTGCCGGAGGAATCGGCGTTGCGCCCCTCTTTTTTTTGATTGAAAGAATTCTGGCAAAAGGCGTGGATCCGAGGGAGTGTCATCTGTTTTTAGGCGGGAAGACTAGCAAAGACGTGTTGTGTCATGACGATTTCGATAAAATGGGGGTTCGGATCGTCTTGACAACGGATGACGGGAGTGCCGGGAATCAATGCCTGGTTACCCATCCGGCTGAAATGGCGGCGGATAAGGATCCTCCTGACATCATTTTTGCCTGCGGGCCGGCCGGGATGCTTGCTTGTGTGGCGCAGATAGCCGCGAAGCTGAATGTCCTTTGCCAGGTATCGGTTGAAACGATTATGGCCTGCGGCATCGGCGCATGCATGGGATGTGCGGTGGATGGCCAAGATCCCGACCGGTATCTCCATGTCTGCCGGGACGGGCCGGTGTTTGATTCAAGGCTCCTTAAGTGGGGATCAATATATTCATAACAATTTGATTTTAATTGAAATACGATAGCCAAAGAAAAAATTCAATTTGGGATTGACACCGGTATTTTGCTATGTTAGACGCTGTAGCCTTACACGCGTTTTATTTCATGCAACCCAGAGGGCGTTCTTTTTAATGAAGAGGGAGACCAGGCGCTTTATTGGGGAACTAGCCTATTACAGCAGTCTGGGATTCCAAATTGCGTTGTCCATTTTCATTGGTTTGGGGATTGGTGTTTTTCTTGACCGGAAATTGAACTCAAACCCATGGATGACACTCATCTTCTTGGGGCTCGGCATTGCAGCGGGGTTTCGAAACATTGGGCTTGCCATGAAAAAGAGCAGGCGGTTTTGACGGGAGAAAAAGACAGTCTCCATAACGGATTATTAAATGTCTGGATGGCACTTCTTTCCGAAAGAGGGATAAGAAGCGATAAATCATGAACATTCAACAGCGCATGTTAATTTTTATCACCCGGTCCAATTGGGTGTTATTCGGGATCATCAGTGTGCTAGGGGCTTTCTTGACATCATCCAATTTTGCTCTTGGGATGATTTGCGGAGGCCTGATGGTTACGGTCAACTTTCACATGCTCTATCGAACCCTAAATAAGGCTCTGACACCTCCTTATCTTTCTTCCCATCATGTGGTTATCGCGAAGTATTATGTCCGCTTCGTTATCAGCGGAATTATTATTTTTTTACTGATTTCCAAGAACATTGTCGACCCTGTGGGTTTGATCATCGGCCTTTCAGTGGTTGTGGCGAGCATTCTTTTTGCAACCTTTATCGAATTGAAAAAAATGATCTTCAAGGAGGCAGTGTAAGGTGGAGCATCCATATCTATTCTTCGTTAAGATTTTTGAGCTTTTAGGGTTGGGTCATTTTGCACACGCTTATCCCCATGTCGTTTATTCATGGGTAGTAATGACCATTCTCATCGTGTTTGGAGCGCTGGCCGCCAAGAGCGTCAGTATCATCCCCTCCAAAGGACAGAATTTCTTTGAAGTCATTGTGATGGGGATTGAAGATTTTATGGTGGATATCACGGGCGAAGAGGGCCGATGGCTCTTTCCGATCATCGCAACCGTCTTTATTTATATCTTAACCTGCAATCTGATCGGGCTGGTACCCGGATTTTTTCCACCGACCGCCAGCTTAAATACCACCGCCTCTTGCGCATTGACCGTAGTGGTGTTCACTCACATTATCGGAATTAAATATCACGGAATCAAATACATTAAACACTTCACAGGACCGGTATGGTGGATGATACCCATCATTATGCCCATCGAAATAATCGGCCATTTGGCCCGAATTCTCTCGCTTTCCTTCCGGCTATTTGGGAACATGATGGGGCACGAACTCGTTTTGATCATTCTTTTTGCCCTAGCCGGTCTATTTTTTGCGCCTCTTCCTATCATGGGGCTCGGTATTTTTGTTGCGCTCGTCCAGGCGTTCGTGTTTTTTCTACTCTCCATCATGTATTTTACCGGCGCCATGGAACATGCCCACTGATTTAGTGCGCGCATCGTGAAAAGCTAAAAACATGTTTTAGTCGTAATAGTGGAAATGGGAAATGGAAGAAGCCCAGAAACCAATTCAAAAAAGGAGGTAGAGGAGCTCATGGAAGCACAAGCATTACAGTTTTTCATCGCCAGTGTAACAGCAGCCGGTTTTGGAATTGCCATTGCGGCATCCCTTTGCGGTATTGCGCAAGGTCTCGGCTTGCGAGCCGCGGTTGAAGGGATCGCTCGGAATCCGGAATCATCCGGTAAAGTGACGGTGACCATGCTGATCGGTTTGGCAATGATCGAATCGCTCTGTATTTATACGCTGGTTGTCGCCTTGATTTTGATCTATGCCCATCCACAGGCAACGGCGATTGCAAAGCTATTTGCGCATTAAGATCGGTTGTTTCGATAAAAAAGGCCGCACTCCAAAGGTGCGGCCTTTTTTACTTTAAGGAAACCGGCCAGGCGCGGATTCATCGGCGACCGGGGAAAAGAATCTTTTTTAAAAAATGTCCGGTATAAGAGTGGGGAAGGGCGGCGATCTCTTCCGGCGTCCCGCATCCCACCACATTTCCACCTTCATCCCCCCCTTCCAATCCGAGGTCGATGATCGAGTCGGCGGACTTGATAACGTCCAGATTGTGTTCGATAACGATAACGGTATTTCCTGCATCCACAAGCCGGTTGAGAACGATTAAAAGCTTTTGTATATCGTCCATATGCAGGCCGGTCGTGGGTTCATCTAGAAAATAAATCGTTTTGCCGGTCCCTTTTTTACTCAGCTCGCGTGACAGCTTGACGCGTTGGGCCTCCCCTCCCGAAAGGGTCGTTGCCGGTTGGCCCAACCGGATATACCCGATCCCCACGTCGGTGAGGGTTTGCAGTTTGGTCCGGATTTTTTTCATGTTGTGGAAAAACTGGAGTGCCTGGTTTACGGTCATATCGAGAACATCGGCAATGTTTTTTCCCTTGTATCGAATCTCGAGGGTTTCCCGATTAAACCGTTTCCCCCGGCAGACATCGCAGGCCACGTAGACATCAGGCAAAAAATGCATTTCAATTTTGATGATGCCGTCTCCTTCGCAAGCCTCGCATCTCCCTCCTTTGACATTAAAGCTGAAACGACCGGGTTTGAAGCCACGGGTTCGGGATTCGGGTATCTTGGCAAAAAGTTCCCGGATAAATGTAAATACTCCGGTATAAGTTCCGGCGTTAGAGCGGGGTGTACGGCCTATGGGGGACTGATCGATGTTTACCGCCTTATCCGCATGCTCCAGCCCCAGAATCCGTTTATAGGCGCCGGCCGGAACGCGGGCATGATAGAGTTTTTGAGAAAGGGCCTGGTAAAGAGTTTCCAAAATCAAGGTCGATTTTCCGGATCCGGAAACACCGGTGACGCATATCATGCAACCCAATGGAAATTCGACGCGGATATCTTTTAAATTATTTTCCGTGGCCCCTTCGATGATCAGTTTTTTACCGTTTCCGCGGCGGCGCTGCAGAGGAACTTCGATCCGTTTACGGCCGGATAGATATTGACCCGTCAGGGACCGATCTTCCATTTCAAGGTCTTTGGGTTTCCCGGAAAAAACCCCCTCTCCGCCATTGACGCCCGCTCCGGGGCCCATGTCGATGACATGATCGGCGCGTCGTATGGTCTCCTCATCGTGTTCAACGACGAGGACGGTATTCCCGAGATTGCGCATATCCAAAAGGGTGAATAACAGGCGCTGGTTGTCTCGCTGATGAAGGCCGATGCTGGGTTCATCAAGCACATATAAAACCCCCGTCAATTTAGAACCGATCTGAGTGGCAAGGCGGATGCGCTGGCTTTCTCCTCCCGAAAGGGTATTTGCGGATCGGTCCAGAGTCAGGTAGCTGAGCCCTACATTATCCAAAAAACCGAGCCGTTCGGTAATCTCTTTCAGTATCCTTTGGGCAATCGCCTGTTTTTTTCCGGACAGCGCCATCTCTTTGAAAAACCGGCCGGCATTCCGGACCGATAGCGCCGTGATTTCAGAGATGGTCTTCCCTCCTGTCCGGACAAATCGGCTTTCCCTTTTCAGCCTGGTTCCCAGGCACTCCGGGCATATGCGAAAGTTCATGTACTGCTTGATCTCCTCCCGCATCTGATGGGAATCGGTATCCATGTAACGCCGGTTCAAATTAGGAATGATCCCTTCGAACGGTTTTTGATATACGTACCTTCGACCATCCCGCTCGAAGTAAAAGGAGATGTTCTCGTTTCCCGATCCATAGCAAAGGGCATGTTTAAAACGCTCCGGCAGGTCTTTATACGGGGTATAAATAGTGATCCCGTAAAACCGGGTCAGTGCATCCAGAAATTCCGCAAAATAAACCGAATTCCTGTTGGCCCACGGAGCAACGGCGCCTTCCCTCAACGAGAGCTCCGGATTCGGTACGATGAGATTCGGGTCGAATTCGGTGATGGAGCCCAGGCCATCGCACTTCGGACAGGCGCCTTGAGGAGAATTGAAAGAGAAGCCGGCCGGCGTCAACTCCGGAAAGCTGATCCCGCAGTGAACACATGCCGCTTTTTCACTGAAAAGGATCGGCTCCTTCCCGATGACATCGATGACGGCCACGCCGTCCGACTGAGCCATTGCCAGTTCCAGGGAGTCGGCGAGCCGGTTTTTCATGTTCTCTTTCACCACCAGGCGATCCACCACCACCGCTATGGTATGTTTTCTATTTTTATCGAGTGCCGGCAGTTCCTCAAGTTCATAGGTCTCCCCATCGATACGAACACGGGCGAAGCCTTCTTTGATCAACCGCTTGAAAAGTTTTTCATGGGTTCCCTTCTGGCCGGTGATTAAAGGAGCCAGAATGATGATGCGACTCCCTTCATCAAGCGACATGATTTGGTCCGCGATTTGATCGAGGGCCTGGGGAGTGATCGGTCGGCCGCATTGATAGCAGTGGGGAGTGCCGACTCGTGCAAACAGAAGGCGGAGGTAATCATAGATCTCCGTTACCGTACCCACTGTCGAACGGGGATTATGGCCGGCGGATTTCTGTTCGATGGCAATGGATGGGGAAAGGCCTTCAATGGTGTCCACATCCGGTTTTTCCATCCGCGCTAAAAATTGTCGGGCATAGGTGGAAAGGGATTCCACGTATCTGCGTTGCCCTTCCGCATAGAGCGTATCAAAGGCAAGTGTGGATTTGCCGGATCCGGACAGACCGGTGATGACAACCAGTTGATTTCTGGGGATCTGCACGTCGATATTTTTCAAATTGTGCTGTCGTGCGCCCCGGATGGTAATTTGATCGGACGGCATATTCTGTCGATGCGGCTTATCTAAATCGGTTTTTTGCACTTAAGGCATTTAACGTGATCGGAGGCCATGCGTACGGCCGCCATCAGGCTTTTCGGATCTCCCTTCCCGGTTCCGGCGATATCGTATGCGGTGCCGTGATCGACGGACGTTCGGATGATCGGAATACCCAATGTGACGTTTACGCCATCTGTAAAGTGGATAAGTTTGAAGGGGATTAAACCCTGGTCATGATACATGCAAACCACGGCATCATATGCACCTTCTATTGCCCGATAAAAAACCGTATCGGGTGGGAATGGTCCTTCAACCCGGATTCCGGTACGGGCTTCCCGGAAAACCGCCGGCCCGATGATCTCTTCTTCCTCTTTGCCGAAACGCCCTTTTTCACCCGCATGCGGATTCAGTCCGGCTACTGCCACTTTGGGATCAATGATTCCAAAACGATTCACTAGCCCTTCTGCTGTGATCCGGATGGTTTTTGCAATCGTTTCAACGGATATGAGATCTGGAACCGATCTTAAGGGAGCATGGATGGTAACAAGGGCCACTCTTAACCGATTTCCGGCCATCATCATGACAAAATCGGGTGTATTCGTCATTTCTGCAATCCATTCGGTATGGCCCGGATGGCGGATTCCAGCCAGTTGAAGTGCCTTTTTATTAATGGGACAGGTCACCATTGCTTCGGCATCCCCGTTTAACGTCATTGTCACCGCGCTTTTAATATAGCGAACCGTTGCATCTGCTGTTTCGGGTGTGATTTTCCCCCATGTCGTCGTATCCGGATTCAGGAATGAAAGGTTTAATACATTAATGCATGATCCATCGTAAGTCCCGGATTCTGGAGTTGAAATAGGACGAACAGGGAGGGGGTTAATGACAATTTTTCTAACGATTTCAAGCCATTTTATATCGCCTAAAACAAAAGGCCTGCATACTCTATAAAGACTTTTATGGGATAAGCCCGATAGAATAATCTCCGGACCGATACCTGCCGGATCTCCCATGGTAATCACGATGATGGGGCGAAAATTCACAATCCCGAATCTCTCCTTCCCGTATTATCGATTCATCCAAAATGAAACTATTTTATAAGTGATAAAATAGAATTTGCCAACAGATTTCATAACCGCTGAAATCTCTTTGCAAAATCAATGCATGGGGTTGACTCCGGTCGAATAATCAAAGAGTTTATTTTGAAAATTAAAGAAATTTAAAGATTTAGTGAGATTTTAGAAGAACCCCATTTTTTTTCATTTTCATAACGGTATCGGATGTGCCCAAAATGTTTGAATAAACCATTTTAAAAAAATGTGTCGTATTTAAAGGTAGTTGCTGTTAGATCCTAAATTTTTTATAATAAAACCAGATAGATATAAATTGTTAATAATTTGTTAAGAACTTAACGAAAAACAACATCCATCCGATTTGACACAGGGTCATTTCTGACGTATTCAGTCCGCAACCTTTTAGGGCATTCGGCCAATTTCTGAACATAATCTCCCTATCGAATGAAAATGAACTGGCGTTATTATTTTTTAAAAGGCCTTTTTCTTTTTTTAAATCAATAGATTGGCTGCTAATTTGAGAGAAGCTTTGGAAACGATCTGGGAACAGGTAAAGACGAAAGTCAAGGGATCCATCCCTATCCACTGTTACCGGATGTGGATCGAGCCTCTGATCCAAAAGCCGAATGGCGGGGACCGGATCATCCTGATGAGCCCCAACGAATTTTCAAGGAAAAGGGTCATGACCAATTACCTCGAACTGATCGGTTCGGAGATCAGGGCGGCCCTTGGGAAGAACTTTGAATTATCCATCGAGATTTCCGAAAGAGGTGATTTATCCAAGGAACAGTCTGCACCTCTTGTGGACTGCCAGCTTCCCCTTCCAAACCTCATCCCGCAACCTCATAATGGACGGCTCCTGCGACGGGAGTTCACCTTTGATCAGTTTGTCGTGGGCGGGAATAATGATTTTGCTTACACGGCCGCTCTCTCTCTTGCATGCATCCAAAAACCCAGTCAAAATACCCTTTTTCTGCTGGCCAACCCCGGTTTAGGAAAAAGCCACCTCTCACAGGCGGTCGGACACCATATTTTGAACAAATGTCCTTCCGAGAGGGTTTATTATACTACCGCCGAGGATTTTGCCGGAGAGATGATTTATTCCTTCAAAAATAAGACCATTGAAGATTTTAAAGAAAAATACAAGGGGCATTGCGATGTACTGCTCCTTGAGGATATCCATTTTTTAAGCGGAAAAGAACGGACGCAGATTGAACTCTTCCATATCCTCGAAACACTGCTCGATTTCAACAAAAAGGTCATCTTTACCAGTTGTCACCAGCCCTCGGATATACCGAAACTCAACGATAAACTGCGATCACGCCTTTCCTCCAGTTTGATTTCAAATATCGATCCGCCTGATTTCAACACCCGGGTCAAGATACTCAGAAAGAAAATGGGGTCGAACACCTTTGACATCCCCGAAGAGGTCATCTATTATTTGGCTGATGAGCTGAGCGAAGACGTCCGGCAGCTTGAAAGCGGCCTGACGGGAGTTGTTACCAAGGCTCGGTTGATGTGTGTGCCGGTGGATCTTAGCCTTGCCGGAAGCGTTGTTAAAAACATGGTGAGACATCGGAAAAACATCACCATGGAAACCATTAAGAAGCTGGTTTGCAAACAATACCGGGTATCCGTAGACGAACTGATATCCCGCTCGAGAAAACAGACCGTCGTTCGACCACGGCAGATCGCCATGTATTTAGCCCGTCGATATACGGATGCCACCCTTCAGGAAATTGGAAAAAGCTTCAATCGATACCATGCAACAACCATCCACTCGGTGGACTGCATTGAACGGGAACTCAAAGATAACGGGCCGCTGCAGAAGCAGGTGGAATTTCTGTGCCAGAAACTTGAATCAGGCGCCTATTAACCGTTTTTTGTATCATAACCGTTCAATCATTTTAAAGCGAATTCATTGAATTCAATGCTCGAAGGTCAATCATCAGGTCTTAAGGATCCTTCCCTCTATCATCTTCCTCCTCAGAGCATCGACGCGGAAGAAGCGATACTGAGTGCAATTCTACTTGACAACAGCTCTCTGTTGGACGTGGTGGAAATTCTCTCCCCCGATGATTTTTACAAATCAGCCCACCAGAAGGCTTTCGCCGCGATAAAGGACCTGTTTGATAAAAGTGAACCGGTCGATCTGGTGACGCTTGCCAACCGCTTGCGTGAAAAAGGTCATATTGAGGAAGTGGGCGGCGCAGCCTATCTGGCGCGGATCGTGGATTCGGCCCCCATGGCCGTCAATGCCCAGCACTACGCGAAAATCGTTCATGAAAAAGCGCTCCTGAGGCGTCTCATCGAAAAAGCCAATGCCATTGCCAGGAGATGTTATGAAGACCGGGGGAGCGCCGAAGAGACCGTTGATTTCGCAGAAAATGCGGTCTTCAGCGTTTCGGAAAAGAGGTATCGTCAATCATTTTATCTCATCGCCGAATTGATCGATAAAAGCATTGACGCCCTTGAAGAACGACAGGGAAACAAAGCGCTTTTCACGGGAGTCCCCACCGGTTTTTCCCAATTCGATGAAAAGACCTCGGGTTTGCAGAAGTCGGACCTCATCATTATTGCCGCGCGGCCTAGCATGGGGAAAACCGCATTTGCGCTCAACATCGCAAGGAATGTCGCTGTGGAGGCGGACGTTCCATGCGCCCTCTTTTCTCTGGAAATGTCAAAGGAGCAGATCGCGATGCGCTTATTATGCGCCGAATCGAGAGTCGACTCGCATCGCATGAGAAGCGGGTTTATGAGCCAGGAGGACTGGATTAAATTTACAAATGCGGCGGGCGTCCTTGAGAAAGCACCCATTTATATTGATGACACTCCCGGCATCTCAGCCCTGGAGATCAGGGCAAAGGCAAGAAAGCTCAAGATGGAAGTGAATCTGGGCCTGATCATTATTGATTATATTCAGCTTATGCGAAGCCACTATAATGCCGAACGAAGGGACCTTGAAATATCGGAGATATCGAGATCTCTGAAAGCCCTTGCCAAGGAGCTTGATTTACCTGTGATTGCCATCTCCCAGCTTAACCGAAAACTGGAAGACAGGGCGGATAAAAGGCCTCAGCTTTCGGATTTGAGAGAGTCGGGGGCTCTCGAACAAGATGCGGACGTGGTGGCTTTCATTTACCGGGACGAATTGTACAACAAGGATGAAAATAATCCGAATAAGGGAAAAGCAGAAATCCTGCTGTCCAAACAACGAAACGGCCCAACCGGCATCATTTCGCTCACTTTTCTCACGGCGTTCACCCGATTTGAAAATTCGGCGACAGTCGATACCGAATGAAGCGCCTTTTCGGCAATACCGGCGGCCTTAAAGCCGGCCAAATTCAAAAGCTCGAAACGATTTACCGTCGCAGAAGTCTTCCGCAGGAATTGATCTCCCAGCCCCTGCTCCGGGATATGTGCCGGCTCTCCCAGGAAATACGTCGTCAAATCGGAGTCCTGATCAATCGACAAGGAGAGGCGACCCATGTCGTTGTGGGAGATTATCAGAAGCTCGTTATCCCGGATATCAGTGACTACAGGACCGCTTCAGGCCGGCTGCGGGGGTTGAGATGTGTGCATACGCATCTTGACAACACGGATATCACCGAGGATGACCTGACCGATCTTTCCCTGCTAACTCTCGACGTCATGGCGGTTGCGACGGTCAGGGACGATGGAGAACCGCACCGGATTCATGTCGGACATATCCTGCCGAAAGGAACGAGCATCCGGCCGTTTCAATTTTTCCGCCCATTGAGACCCGATCAGGTGGATATCGGTTTCATGGAGTTCATCCTTGCCCTTGAGAATGAGTTTTCCCAAGAAGTAAATGCGATTGAAACCGATCCGAAAAAAGAGCATGCGATCTTAATAAGCTCAGGAGCCCTTTCGAGGAAAATAGGGGAG
>MGQD01000184.1:30654-30753 GCA_001797695.1 Deltaproteobacteria bacterium RBG_13_49_15
GCATTTTTCGGCAGCGGCAGCGACCCAATGCGCACCTTCCGTTAGGTTATGGTCAGATTCAGAAGCTTTCCATTCTGGCGCTTCAGAAAGGGGGCACGA
>MGQD01000185.1:0-516 GCA_001797695.1 Deltaproteobacteria bacterium RBG_13_49_15
CCGGTTCCGTCCCGGTCCGTATTCAAGACTGTCACGGATGGATTCGGATGCCTCGGCACTCTCCTCGAAATCGGTATAGTAGATAGCGGTCGCCCTGAGATTCCGCTCATCGATCACCTCTCCCATCCGCTTTACTCCGGGAAGAAACCTGACCAGGTTCCCAAAACCGAAAATAAATATCAGAATCAGGGCGATCCCGGCAATCAGCTTGAGCCAGGGGCTGGTTTCTGCCTGCGGGATGTCATCCCCGCAGGCAGGTGTGACAGCAATTTCGTTATTGGCATTCATATTGTTTCAAATGGCGGCGGTAATCTCCGGGAACACCAGATAAAACATAATGTAGGCCATCAGCAGCGTCAGGCACAGCTGAAATGTCTGCCCGAAGACGTAAAGGGTGATGGGTTTGCCGCCTTTGAAGTAGGGCTTGAATTCCCGGAAGTTGGTTTCAAGCCCGATGGAAGTGAATGCCAATGCGAAAAACCATTCGCGGGCGATCCGGGTGAAACCCCTCAACAC
>MGQD01000185.1:655-1300 GCA_001797695.1 Deltaproteobacteria bacterium RBG_13_49_15
GGCGCACATTCCACCCTGGCGCACCAGTAGACGGCAACGCCGAAGGCCGTAAGGCCGATGAGCACGTTCTGTATCATCTTGATGGTGGCCGCAACGTAAAGCGCCTGCTCGCCGTAAAAAGCGCCGGCAGCCGCAACCGCACCTGTTGAATCGATGGTGCTCCCCATCCAGGCGCCGGCAAGAATCTGCGGCATCCCTACCAACCTGGCAAACGCAGGCTGCGCCACCATGCAAACAGCGGTAAATACCATGGACAATCCGATCGCCAGTGTCAACTCCTCTTTCTTGGCCCGACAGGCGGCAGCCGTGGCAATCGCCGCGGAAACGCCGCAGACCGACATATCTGCCGAAATCGTGATGTTGAGCGTTTTGGAAGGCATTTTAATGATTTTCTGCCCGAACCAGAAGGTCAAAATCAGGGTAATTGGCGTGCAGATCCAAGCGACGAAAATGCCCGGTTTGCCGATGGCCAGGATCTTATTGAACAGGATTTCAGCGCCAAGCAGCACCAGACCGATCTTGATATAGTATTCCGTTGTGGCAGCGTAGCTTACCCACTTCGGCGTTCCGACGGTGTTGCTGATGAGCATCCCGAAAATGATGGCCCACAGCGGAAATCCAAACCCCCAGTGGTTCATCAGGGAT
>MGQD01000185.1:1345-7415 GCA_001797695.1 Deltaproteobacteria bacterium RBG_13_49_15
AAAAAACCCAGGAAAAACCGGCCGAAAGACCCGCCCATAATGGCCTTGCCAATGCCGAAAAAGACGGCAAGAATTACGGCAAGCCCGATAAGATACGGAATCCGGTTGAACGGTTTGTTGGATGCCTTCCCCTTGGCTTTGGATGCTTTTTCCTTGGCCGCCTGCCACTCCTTTATGCCCTTTTCGGCTGCTTCGTTCAGAGCGGCGTCTTTAAACCCTGCACCTGCTGCAATCTCCTGGGCTGACTTGGCCTTTGCAAGCACGGCTTCCTCGACTGCTTTGGCCTTTTCGAAAGGCTCTTTGGCCGGCGCATTCAAGGCATCGGCAGCTTCCTGGCTCCTGTACAACGCATCAAGAGGATTGCCGGTCCAGCGGCTCGGAGCTGCCAGGAAGTTTTGGATCGTCTTGCCAAACTGCTGATCCCGAGCCCGAATCCCTTTTTTAGCCGATGATGCGTGATACCATTCGATTGTCTTAAACGGCGCCTTTGTCGCCTCTTCCTTCATGATGGCGTTATATTTCGGGATTTCAACGGCTTTTTCCGGAAGACGCGGCAGGTAGATCAGAAGCCCTGCAATGAGCAACAAAAAGCCCATCCATATAGCCATCCAGTCCTCTTTGGTGTAAAGGTCTTTTAACGTCGTTTTGCCGCTGTCGATGACGACATAATCCGGTTCGCTTGGTTTTTTGATGTCATTTCCCATAAACCCTCCTTTTTAAATAACGGTTTCTCAGATCAAATGACAACTGCCGCAAGTCGTTTATGACCTGCGACTAAAATCGTAAGGATAAGGAGCCGAACGAGACCATCCATAGAAAAGCACCTCCATTCAGGAAGTACTCAATTTTGGACATGCTTTATCCGGTTTTGGACCGGTGCAGCAAGTTTGATTTTTTTTAAACTGTCCAGGGCAACAGGCAGAAAAGTATTTTTGATGTTTTTGACATATCCTGAAAAATTTGTCAATTTCAAAGCGCAGGCGTTGAGATGTCGGCAGATTAAGAGGTGAATGACCAAGGTTGGTGCCTGGAGCCGGAATCGAACCGGCACGGGGACTGCGCCCCAAGGGATTTTAAGTCACAATAACGTATGAGGCGATTTCCCATCAAAAATAATGCCTTACATATCAATGGATTCAGACACCCTTTTTGGTTTTTGTTTGTTTATCTTGGTTCTTTTTCGGTTATGACGGTTACAATTTAGTTACGGTCCCCTTCCTCAAAAACTGCTTTGCCTGTTATAATTTCGGCCATTATTCTGTGATGAATACTATACCGAGGCAGGCAATAAAACAAGCTTTCAGTAGCCTACCTTTTTTCGCTGAACCCCCTTCCCCCTGCCCTTCTGAAAAGAAAATCTCAGCACAACCAAAAATTCTCTTCCTATAGCTCCTGTGTTCTTTGACCGGTCTGCTTCCCGCAAGCCCCGCCTTTTAATAAGCCTTTGGCTTATTAAGACGGGGTCAAGGGAAGCTATCTAAAATAGACATTTTCCTTGCCGGGATCTGCGCGCTCCTGGGACGGAAGATCGACCTCCTCGGCATGGATGCCTGCCTCATGAACATGGTCGAGGTGGCCTACCAGCTCCGGGAGTCCGTAAACGTCATCGTCGGCTCGGAGATGGAAGAGCCTTTCGATGGGTGGCCCTACGCTGAGATCCTGACCCGTCTGACCGCCAGGCCCCGCCAGGACGCCGCCTTGAAGCGAGGCCGGATTTGAAGATGAAAGGATATGCGGCTCCCGCATTGCGTCGCCTGGGAAGCATGGATGCAGCCTGTCTCGGTTCCAGAGCGGGTTGAAGGATTCAGCCGTCAGGGGGATACAGAGTTTCGGTATGGGATTTTGGATGGCTTGTCTCTGCCTGCTGGCTCGCATCCGTGTTCCGGAGGGGGATCCGGGGTTTTATGCCATCCGATACTTTTTTAACATCTCATCATCGAACGTCACGAGTTCTGTTTCGTATTCGATGGCTGTCTGCATCACCAAGGCATCCATGCCCCGAACGCCTTTTTGAATGGCGACATCGGCGGCATCTTCCGCCGTTCTTTGATCCAGGATGACAAAGGAAACATTCTCGATCTTGAGAAGTTCCTCTCTGACCTCGTGCGCCAGCTCCTCAGAACCGGTTCTGCGCCGAACGGCTGCAACAACCTCGACGAACACGGAATAGGGCATGATCGCCACGTCCTTGCCATTGATGACGGCATCCCAAATCCGCATGGCCTCGCCGTGTCGTGCTTCATTCTCAAGCAGCGATGCGATGATGACGGAACTGTCGATGGTCAGCTTTTTCATCAGACCCTGTCCCGCTGCTGCCTGATCTCATCAACAGCGGAAACATGGTCCCACCGGACGGAAATCTTCTCTCCCAGAGATTTCCAGGCGTTGATTTTCCTTGCGGTTCGAATAGCGGGCTGCACCTTTTGCAGGATCATCTCTTTTTTGATTTCGTTCAGTTCATGGACAAGTCTGTCCAGTCGCTGTTCCATTGCGGTAGGCATGATACACCTCCTCCTCTGTCCCCATCCTTGTTTGGCATCGGGTCGAACATCCTCACCGATCATGATCCGGCATTGATTAGTATAAATACTAATAATGACTGAAAATGTCAATGAGAATTCCTTCGCCGGCGGGCGCCATGTCGCCCCCGCCCCGTGGTTTCTCTTTCCCTGAACTTGGGTGAAATCCAAAATCTAACCTCCATACTTCCTCAGCATTTCGTAGAGATAGACCCGAATGGCCTTCAGCGCATTTCTACGCCGAGACTTGAGCCGTTCGTACTCCCCCGGCTGCGAAACATCCTTCAGTGTTTTACCCGCGATCAGCATGGCATCGAGGATCCGCTTCTCTTCCCAATCGATCGCCCGTCTCCGCGCCAGGAGATCGAGAAGACCCCGCGCATCCGATACCTCCAGGATGTCCATAGTTTTCATGATCTCCGTGAAGTCGTCGGGTGATTCGCTTTCCTGCACGTCCGGATGGCTGCCGAAAAAATCTATGACGTCTGTTGGCATCCATTCTCTGTCTCGGCTTTTTTCGTCCAACATGGCCTGGACGTCGTTCCGCAATCGATCGACAATCCGAGTAGCCACCTTGTTGGAAACGATTTTCATTTCCCTGAGAATCCGCAGGAACATCGTGCAGACCTCATGGAACAGATCGTCGTCGCCGAAATGGGAACACTGTTTCCGTCCATGGTCGCAAAGGTTCACAATCGCCGGAGCAAATGCAGAGAGAAAGACGGCGCCGAGCCGCTCGCAGTCGCCGCCCTGCCGGTAGTACTGAATCAGCCGCCAGAGAACCCGGTCCTTCTGGCGATAGGCGCGTTTCTTCTCGTGAAGGAAGGCGACGACGGCCTTCCAGTCGGCAAACGGGGCGAGGTAGCGGCAATCGGCTTGCAGCCGCCGGTAGAGCTTTCCGAGTTCTTTGGAGTCCAGCTCTTCGCGGATGCCGGAAAAGGAAAAGCCCATGCGTCCATGGCGGCATGGGCTTCAAGAGCCAGGAAACAGGTCTGGGACTACATAATGAAGAACACGATCTCTTTAACGCTATTTGTTTTTTCGATCTTCGAGCGATGAACGGTCGTCCAGGGTCAGAAGCCTCCAGCGTTATGCTCCCGGAGGCCGACCTGGAGGAATATAGAACGAGCCAATGCCGTAAGTTTGAATTGCGGCTGCCGGGACCAAGGTCGCTCCGATGATCGACGATTTCTGTCACGCTTTAAGGAAAAAACCACCTTCGGGTCATGGGACAACCGAATCAAGCAGTAAATGGAAAGGCGTCTGTCAGAGGGCTGCGCCAATGCCACGGTCAACAGGGAGCTTGCCGCGATCAAGCGGATCTTCAACTTGGCGGCGCGCTGCACGCCCCCGAAAGTTGCCCAGAAGCCCTATGTGGCCATGCGGCAAAGAAACGGCAGGTATTTACCCGTGACCAGTCCGCACGGTTACAAAATGGTTGCAATCGGTCCCGGGGAACAAAAAAGGTTACAGTCTTGAAAGCTGTAACCTCTTGATATCTGGTGCCTGGAGCCGGAATCGAACCGGCACGGGGACTACGCCCCAAGGGATTTTAAGTCCCTTGCGTCTACCTATTCCGCCACCCAGGCGTCATGATTTGCAATTTTTATTTTATTTATCCGCATCATAGTATCTTGTCAAGAAGTCTCGACCCCCCTGACATTCCCAACAGGGCATCCGAACATATTGGAGTGAAACGGCCACACGCTCTTTACTCATCTCTTATTTGTGATTATGATACGGTCACTTACAATCAAAGGAGGATTTGGCATGTATAATAAAACGGTGATGGACCACTTCAGAAATCCCAGGAATGTGGGGGTGATCGAGGATGCGAGCGGAATCGGTGAGGTGGGGAACCCTCTATGCGGGGATATGATGACCATTTACATCCAAGTGGATAATGAGCGGATTGAAGACATCAAATTTCAGACCTTCGGTTGCGGCAGCGCCATTGCCGTATCGAGCATGCTAACCGAAATTGCCAGAGGAAAAACGATCGAAGAGGCCAAGCGGATCACCAATAAGGATGTGGCTGAAGCCCTTGAAGGGCTGCCTAAAAATAAGCTCCACTGCTCAAACCTGGGTGCGGATGCCCTTCAGTTGGCTATAAAAAATTATGAAGACAAAAAAGCCGGTAGAACTTTCCCGGAACCCGAACGGAAGGAACCTCACGAGCACTCGCACGGCGAAACATGCTACTGCCCGTATTGTGATGTGGCCATCAAAGAAGGGGCTGAGTTTTGCGAGGCCTGCCATTCCGACTTGAAAGAAACCCACTAGTGTCCATCCACGAATCATTTTTAGACACTATAAGGTTTCCAATCCAGAAATTGGCAATTTTCCGCAAGGTAAAGGAAATCAAAGGATTGCGCGGAGGCGTACCTGGTGTACGCCGTACAAGAAATCCCGCCGATTGACGTAGACTTGCCTGCGGCAGGCAGGGATTGCGCAAAAGGGGCATTTATGGGTGGAAACTCACTAATATCGGGAAAAAGGTTACCAATATGAAGATCATCAACCTGGACCATATATCGTCGAATCCGATTCTCCCTGAAGTCAGAGAGGCCATGATCGAAGCGATCCGGATGGACTATGCCAACCCCTCCAGCCAGCATAAACGGGGAGAAGAGGCGGCATTGGTTCTTGAAAAAGCCCGCGAATCCGTGGCACGGCTCCTTCATTGCGCCTCCCCCAAAGAGATCGTATTTACCTCGGGCGGGACCGAATCCGTCAACCATGCCATAAAAGGAGTGGCTCTTGCCAACATGGAACGCGGGAAACACATCGTTACATCCAACATCGAACATAATGCGGTCATGCGAAGCATCAAACGGCTTAAATCCCTGGGATTTAAGGTTACGTCCGTCTCGGTCGACGCGCTCGGCAGGGTGAACCCCCTGGATGTGGAAGAGGCGATCACGGACGAGACCATCCTCATTTCAATCATGCACGGCAATAACGAAACCGGAACCATCCAGCCGATCGGCGAAATCGCTGAAATCGCACGTAAAAAAAAGATTCTTTTCCATACCGACGCTGTCGATTCGGTTGGAGTGCTTCCCATGGATGTCCAAACGCTTGGGATCGATCTTGTCAGTTTTGCATCGAACAGATTTTACGGCCCCACGGGGATGGGCGGTCTTTATATCAAACGTGGCACCCTCATCTGGCCTCTTCTGGACGGAGGGGTGCAGGAGCACAACAAGCGGGCCGGCGCCGAGAACCTGATCGGAATCATCGGAATGGGTAAAGCGGCGGAGCTGGCCGTAAGGGACATGAATCAGCGGCTGGTGCACCTGAACCGCCTTAAATCAAAACTGCTTTCCGATCTTCCAAAAACGATCGACGAGTACCTTATTAATACGCATCCGGAATATAGCCTTCCAAATCTGGTATCTTTTTCCATTAAATATATCGAAGGGGAAAGCGTCATGTTGATGCTCGATGACGATCATATCGCCGTCTCGACCCGGAGTGCATGCGCCACCGGCTCACTTCGGGCCTCTCATGTTTTGATGTCGTTAGGCCTAAGCCATGCCGATGCCCAG
>MGQD01000185.1:7495-9619 GCA_001797695.1 Deltaproteobacteria bacterium RBG_13_49_15
CAAAACCCTTCGAAACATATCCCCTTTGTATCACAAATCGCATTGATGAAGACCTGATTGCGGCAGGCAGGTCCGCACAAAAGGGCCATTTATGGATGGAAACGAGATATCAATATATCAATACCCGTCCCTGAAAGATTGTAAACCAAAGCGCCCTTTAAACCGTCTATTTTCAGTAAAAGGGTTTGCCGGGTCAGCAGGCATGAAAGCTTCGACAATTACCCCAAATGATGATATGATGCCATTGGGGTGCTGAAGAAATTCGAAGCGATGGGATACGATCAACACTCGGTGTCACAGTGGGTCCTCGAGGCGTGCAGCGGCAATGAAGCTTCCTTTAACCGTCTCATGGATACCTTTTATAAAAGCATATTTCGGATGATCTTTTACCGCATACAATCCCAAATGGATGCCGAGGATATCACCCAGGAGGTTTTTTTGCAGGCTTTCAATCACTTGGGGACCCTGCAATCTCCGGATCGCTTCAAAAGCTGGTTGTTTCAAATCGCCTTGAACAAGGTTCGGGATTTTTTTAGAAAAAAAAGGCTCCGTTCTCTCTTTCAAGCGCTTCCGGAGAAAATGGATGTTGAAGATGAAAGAAGCGAAATGCATCATCATCCCGAGGCCTTAGAAAATCTTGAAAAAGCCGATTTTTGGAAAGTCGTAAACAGCCTGCTGACTAAGCTCTCTTCCAAGGAGCGCGAGGTTTTCACCATGAGATTTTTAGACCATCTGAGCATCCGGGAGATCAGTAATGTCATGAACAAAAGGGAAAGCACGATCAAGACCTTCTTGTATCGGGCCATGGTAAAAATCAAGAAAGATCCATCCTTTCAAACCCTGATGCGGGAGACTCTGTAGTGAATCAAAAACGTATCCACCTGGAAGAAGACAGGATCATGGCATTGATTATCGATGAGACAGACCTCTCCCCGGTCGAAAAGGAGCATCTTTCGGAATGCGCCGACTGCCGGGGGAAAAAAGAAAAAATACAAGAGGAGTTCGCCCTTCTGGGAAATCTCGCCGAAAAATTTGCCCCGGAGTCGAAAAGACCGGTCCTTCGAAAAAAACGGGAACCCCGCCCATTCCTGACATCGGCTTTCGGATGGAAGTTGTCCCTGGCTTCCGCCGTCGCCGTCCTCTTTACCATTACGGCCACATGGTATTTTTTTAAACCATTGAGATTGCAAAACAGCCGTCAGAATGCCTCTGAATGGACAGCAGCTACAGACCATGAGCTTATGTCCGAAATAAACGCCATGGTGGAAACCGCGTTCCCCAGGACCTATCTTTATATCACAGGAGAGTACCATAAAGGATTAAACGATGAATTCATCATGTTTATTGTACCGCCGGTAAACAATGATTCGGCAAGCCGTCTCTTTAGGATGAAAGGACATGCAACATGTTAGTCAATACGTTAAACAGGATTTTAACAGGCCTGATGGTTCTGCTGCCCGTTGCCGCCGCTGCCCAGGATGTTCCGGTCGGCAAATGGTGGCAGGATTCGCGGGTCACCCATCAACTCAATTTAAGTCCTGCGGAAATTGAGAAGCTCGATCAGGCCTATATTGAAAACCGACGCCGGTTGATTCAAAAGAAAAGCGATGTGGAGGCTCAACAATTCGAACTGGAAGCGATCATCGAAAAGAAACAATTCGATGAGCGCGCGGCTCAGCAGCAGTTTCAGAGGCTCGAAAACGAACGGACGAACCTTTCCCGATCGCGCTTTCAATTCCTGATGGAGGTTAGAAAAATACTGGGACCGGACCGATTTCAGAATCTCAGGAATATTTACGAGGGAGCGCCTCCAGCCTCGCCACAGGGGAATAAGTCCAGGACTCATTCACCTCGTCAGCAACCGTAAACCGGGATCGCTTCACTTTTTTTCCTTCGCACCCTTGTAAAGGGCCCTCCCCTTTGATACGATTTGTAAATGCAGCGCGAACCCCTGATCATACTGGCATCCGGCTCTCCCCGGCGCAAGTTTCTTCTGGAACAAGCCGGGCTTTCTTTTACCGTCATTCCCGCTCCGATCGACGAAAAGGGATATTCCCATCTTGAGCCTGAAGATTTCGTGAAGGTTTTGGCTGAACTTAAAGCCGCCTGGGTATCGGAGCGCCA
>MGQD01000185.1:9642-10160 GCA_001797695.1 Deltaproteobacteria bacterium RBG_13_49_15
CGGATACCATCGTCCTGATCAACGGCGTTATCCTTGGAAAACCCGCCTCGAGAGATGAAGCAAGAACCATGCTAAAACAGCTCAGCGGAAAAACCCACATTGTCTTAACCGGATATGCCATCCGCTGCCAAGGGAAAAAACGGCATTTTTCGGAAATCATTCGGACCGAGGTCTCTTTCAAAGATCTCACCGAAGAGGAAATCGAATGGTATGTGAATACCCGGGAACCGTATGATAAAGCCGGCGCCTATGCCATTCAGGAATTGGGCACCCGATTGGTGAAGCTGGTCAAGGGGTCCTTCACCAGTGTGGTCGGATTGCCGGTATGCGAAGTCATGGATTTTCTTATCAAGGAGCGGATCATATCATTGCGGACCAATTGAGAGAGAAACTGGAATCCGTCCTGATGCGGATCCATAATGCGGCAAAAGGATGCGGACGGGATCCGGATTCAGTGCACCTGGTGGCTGTCGGGAAAACCATACCGGCAAACCGGATCCTGGAGGCTGTTGAGGCGG
>MGQD01000185.1:10174-11834 GCA_001797695.1 Deltaproteobacteria bacterium RBG_13_49_15
GGTGAAAGTTATGTGCAGGAAGCCCGTGAAAAAGCCAAAGTGCTTTCTACGGCTCCCGTCTCGTGGCACCTCATCGGACACCTTCAGTCAAACAAAGCCAAATATGCAGTCAAGCTGTTTGACCTCATTCACACGGTAGATAATATTAAACTGGCGGTGGAACTCGACCGGCAAGCCGGGAAAATCAACAAGATTCAGGAGATTTTGATCCAGGTGAATATCGCCCGGGAATCCACCAAGTCTGGCGCGCTTCCGGAAGACGTGCCCGACCTGGTCAATTTCATCAGTCGCCTCAAACAGATCCGCCTTCGGG
Organism: Deltaproteobacteria bacterium RBG_13_49_15; assembly: GCA_001797695.1. GTDB lineage: Bacteria > Desulfobacterota > Desulfobacteria > Desulfobacterales > UBA2156 > RBG-13-49-15. Next base: position 10,488 of record MGQD01000185.1, read on the forward strand.
GTTTGATGACCATCCCTCCGTTTTTCGATATGCCTGAGATGGCCAAACCGTTTTTTGCAGCGTTGCGGAACCTGCGCGATCAACTTCAAAAAGAGGCTCCTCCGGATGTTGCGCCCTATGATTTATCCATGGGGATGAGTGGAGATTTTGAGACAGCCATATACGAAGGGGCTACCCTGGTGCGGATCGGCACCGCCATTTTCGGGGAACGGCAGTGAAGATACTGATGCACATCTGTTGCGCTCCATGTTCGATTTACCCGGTCAAAACCCTCCGGTCCGAAGGTATCGAGGTCACGGGCTTTTTCTACAAAGCCAACATTCACCCTTATACCGAATGCGTCAAACGTCAAAATGCCCTCAAAGACTACAGTTCTGCCGTCAAGCTGGATGTCATGTATCAGGAAAGCTATGATCTGGAAGGGTTTTTGCAAAAACTGGCGTTCAGGGAAGTAAACCGGTGTTCGATCTGCTATGTCGAACGGCTCCGGACTACGGTCCTTTTGGCCGTAGAGGGCTCCTTCGATGCCTTCACGACGACTCTTTTATACAGCAAATTCCAGAAACATGATGAAATCCGGTCGCTCGGGGAAGCGATCGGAAATCAACACGGCATTCCATTTTATTATACCGACTTTCGCATCGGGTGGGAAGAAGGGGTTAAGACGTCTAAACAGCTCGGGATCTATCGTCAACCTTACTGCGGGTGTATTTACAGCGAAAAAGAAAGGTATCTGGGCTTCAGGAAAAAATGATCCACCCTGAGGAAAAAGGGTTCACTGGAGGATGTTTACCAACTTTATCTATTTTATCGTCGCTCTGCTCATCTTTACCACCTATCAACCGTCCCAGGACAAGCAGTTCGGATCGTTTGAAACCTTTTTTTTATTCCTTCTAATATCCTCCCTGTTTGCCCTTTTAACCTATCTTCAGTTTGAAAGGCTCCGGAAGCGGCTTTCCGATTCAACCTTCTCTGCCGTCGAATATCGATTTGACGCCGCTGTTTCGCGGCATTCCATCATGGGTGTCGCTATATATGCCGCCGGCATATACGCTCTGAATCTGCCATCTTTTTTTTATGATCACCCTCTTTTTGCAGCAGCCCCGACTCTTCTTGCCTTAATATTTCTTCTCCTTTTTATCGGTTATCTTTCCATCGTGTGGGCTTTTGCCCACAACCTTTATACCCGACTTTACCATGTAAAGATCGGGAAAGCCGAATACATCTTTTCAAACATCTCCTTTTCGATTCCAGTCATCTTGCCGTGGCTTTTCCTTTCAGGCATCTCCGATTTCATCTTTATTCTCCCGTTTGAATTTCCCAAAAGGATTCTATCTTCGACTGAAG
>MGQD01000186.1:0-683 GCA_001797695.1 Deltaproteobacteria bacterium RBG_13_49_15
ATCATTGGCCATCAGGTTGACTTCCGCACAGGAGCCTGCCCCTTCGATGATGATGAAAGGATATCGATTCTGCAGTCGGTTCAGGGCCGAACGCGCTTCCTTAACGAGCTCGTTCCGTTTTGCAAAATACTCCGAGGCGGTATTGTTACGGATGGCACTGCCAAGGAGAATGACCTGGGAGCCTGTTTCCCCGGTCGGTTTGAGAAGGATCGGATTCATGTCAACGTGGGGAACGATTCTTGCCGCTTCAGCCTGAACGATCTGTGCGCGCCCCATTTCAAGCCCTTCCGGAGTGATTCCGCTGTTGTTCGACATGTTTTGAGCCTTAAAGGGCGCAACCCGGAATCCTCGGTTGGACAGGCATCGGCAAAGGGCAGTGACAACAATGCTTTTCCCGACTTCCGAACCGGTCCCGAAAACAGCAAGGCAGGCTGATGTTCCTTTACTTTTCGATGCCAACCCTCGCCCCAACCCCTTCCTTAAAATAATGCTTGATCGACCTCATTTCCGTGACCAGGTCTGCAATCTCGATAATACGGGTGGAAGCATAACGACCGGTAATAACCAGTTCGGTTTCCATCGGCTTCGAGACGATGATCCCAAGAAGGTCTTTGTCGGTAAAAAGGCCGAATTTCACCGCGACATTCGCCTCTTCCATAATGATGACGTTATACTCGAGACTT
>MGQD01000186.1:906-10449 GCA_001797695.1 Deltaproteobacteria bacterium RBG_13_49_15
TCGATCTTTCGGGCGACGATCAGGAGCGCTTCGGCAAGGTCCGCCGCGAAAGTTGGAGATCCGAATTGATCCGCCACAACCCGTAAAACCGGTTTTTCCTTGCCGAGGCGAAGCATGGTTTTAACAAAATTATGACCATGAACCCCATATAACCATGAAGTTCGGATGATGATATGTTCCTTTAAGGATTTCCGGACGTTTCTTTCCCCATTTTCTTTGCTTTTTCCGTAGATGCCAAGCGGTTTCACCGGATCGGATTCCCTATATGGAGTCTTGCTTTTTCCATTAAAAACATAGTCGGTTGAAATATGAAAAAGAGAGATTCCGGCATCGGTGCATGCTTCGGCGATCTGTTTGGGGCCTTCGCTGTTGACCGCATAGGCAAGGGAAGTCTCGGATTCGGCTTTGTCGACGTTGGTGTATGCGGCGGCATTGATCACGATGGATGCCCGGCTGTATTCGACCCATTTTCTGACGGATTTCATTTCCGTGATGTCGATCTCCGGCAGGTCCGCCGCTTCACTTTCGATGCCCAGATGCCGGGTTTGTCGAACGAGCTCGTATCCCAGTTGCCCCTTTGACCCGATAATGAGAATTTTCATATCAGGTCCTTTATGCAGGGGAGATCTCCGGTTGGGACATTGCAAAGCTTAGGGTATCCGTTGTCTTTTTCGGATACTATCGGATCTGCTATCGGCCAGGCGATACCGAGATCGGGGTCCGCCCATAAAACACCCCTCTCATCTTTCGGCGCATAAAAATCCGAACATTTGTAGGAAAAAAGAGCGGTTTCGCTCAACACGCAGAAACCGTGCGCAAACCCTTCGGGGATGAACAATTGCCGGTTGTTCCGGTCGTTCAGGATCACTCCGACCCATTTGCCGAAGGTAGGGGATTGCGCCCGAATATCCACGGCGACGTCATAGATTTCACCGGAGATGACCTGAACGAGTTTGGCCTGAGGATGTTTGGCCTGATAATGGAGTCCTCTCAGGGTGCGTTGCCTGGAAAATGAAAGATTATCCTGAACAAAATGCCTTTGTATTCCTATTCCATCGTATCGTATCCGATTATAGGTTTCCATGAAAAAGCCGCGGTGATCTTTAAATACGTCGGGCTCAACGATCAGGACTTCTTTTAATTCCGCTTGGATGACATTCATCGTCTTGTTTTTACTCTTTCTTGAAAGAGTTAATTTTAAATGGGGTTTAAGTTGCCTCTGCCCATATCCGGTTTTCATGGTTTTATCAACAGGTTTAAAATACCGGTTCTCTCTTTTCCTATCATCAGTTTCATGGTATTATTGAAACCTTACATGAAAATTAATGAGAAATAGATTTATTGTTGAATTATCAGGAATTCAGAAAGGAATGCTTACGTGTTTGATTTTGTAACGCTTTTAACCGGAATTTTGATTTTTATCGCACGGATCGGAGATGTCGCCTTGGGGACCATCCGAACCATTGTGACAGTGCAAGGAAGAAGCGTCATCGCATTTTTCCTCGGCATTTTCGAGATCCTCATCTGGATCACGGTGGTCAGTACCGTTGTCCATAAAATAAAGGATCAGCCCATTTTGGCGTTGTTTTACGCGTTCGGATATGCGACGGGGAACGTAGTGGGGATCGCTGTGGAGCGCCGCCTTGCCCTCGGTATCATGGTACTTCGGGTCATTACCCGAAAGACCGGACATAAGCTTGCCGAGAGGATCCGGGAGTTCGGGCAGCCGGTTACCATTTTTCCGGGAGAAGGGAGGAGCGGTCCGGTGATGGAGCTCTTGATCGCCTGCCGCCGGAAAAGTGTAAAAAGGATGCTGGAGGTCGTCAAAGAAGAGGATCCGGACGCATTTTATATTACGGAAATGGCGCGCGATGTGAGAAGAGGAGTAGCTCCGACTTTTTTTCAGCCCACCGGATGGCGATCGATTTTTAAAAGGAAGTAGGGCGCTTTTCCTAACCTAAAGTGTGTCAAACCGGCGGATGAATTCATAGTAGAACCGGACCGTATTAACGTAATCCCCAACGGAAATCCGCTCATTGGTTCCATGAGGCCTTTTCAAATCTTCCGGATGATAGACGATTGGAGAAAAGCGGTAAGTGTTATTTGTCAGAGCGGCAAAGTGATGAGAATCGGTTGCCGCCAGGACTAGAAATGGGGCTACGACCATCTCCTGGTGCGAGAAGAGCGAGTAAATCGTATTTTGGATCATTTCATAGCTTTTGGATCTAGTATCCTCAATCCGTGAAGGATCGTTTCCTGGTCCGATGGGTTTAATCTGAATGTCCGGGTTCCCGATAATTTTCCGGATATATTCAATCGTACTCGAAACCGTTTCACCCGGTAAAATTCTGAAATTGATCACAGCGCTTGCCTGCGTGGGCAATACGTTCTCTTTGACTCCGCCGTTAAAGAGGGTGGCGGCTGCCGTTGTCCGGATTCCGGCATTAAGTTCCGGAGAGCCGGAAAGGATTTTTTTAACAAGCGGGTTGAACAACCACATGTTGGCAAAGATCATTTTCCTGGCAAACGGCATCTTCGGCCCAACATGTTCAAAAAATTGAGCGCTGTATTTTAAAGTTGCCGGAAACGGATTTTCCTCAATTATGGTAATGGCTTTGCTCAAAATTCCGATCGCCGTATGCTCGGGAGGCATGGATGAGTGCCCGCCTGTTGTCTTTACGCTCAGCTCCAGGCTGACATATCCTTTTTCTGCGATTCCGATGAGCGCGATGGGAACCGTAACTCCGGGAACCACGTCCTTTACAATTACGGCGCCTTCATCCAGAATAAATTCAAGTTGGATATTACGGGAGGCCAGAAGTTCTGCAATACCGTGAGCCCCTCTTGTTCCGGACACCTCTTCGTCATGACCAAACGCAAGAAGCAGACTGCGCCTGGGTTGAAAACCGTTTTGCAGCAGGTACTCGACAGCCTCAAGGATTCCCACCATACTGCTTTTGTCATCCAAAGCCCCGCGCCCCCAGATAAAACCGTCGGAGACGATTCCATCATAGGGCGGATGGTCCCATTCTTTTTCCGTGCCCGGAGCAACGGGTACAACGTCCTGATGCGCATAGAGCAGAATTGGTTTAAGGGTCGTATCCGTTCCTTTCCATGTGTAAAGAAGGCTTAGACTATTGATGGTTTCTTTTTGCAAAGCGGCATGGATGAGAGGGAACGTCTTTTCGAGATAGCGATGGAAAGAAATAAAGGGTTCGTTATCAAACTGATTCGGATCCTGGTGGGATACGGTTTTGAATGTGAGGGCTTTTGATAAGCAAGAAGCTGTCTTTTCCGGATCGATCTTCAGGTCTGACGGTTGCGCAGCGGGGATGGGCGGCAAGGTAAATAAAAAAGTGCGGGTAACCACGATCAGAACCAAAGCGACAAATAGAATAGCGGCTGTAAATACGGTTTTTTTCATCGGCATTCACCCTTTGGCATCATTTTTGTTCGTTATTCCGTTCAAGTTCCCATCTTATGGTCGATGTCAACGTCTCCATCATCAGACGGCCGATGAGTTCTCCGAATATCAGATGCTTGCCGCAATATTTAATCTCATACGAATCGGGTCTGCAGGCCAAGGCGATGGCATCGGTTCCGGTACCGGTAGCCACCTTGTTTGAAACCCGGCTTCTGATGTCAAACAACTGGAAAGCGGCTGCCTTGGCTTCAGTGGCAATCATGATTGCTTCTACCATTGCTGCCGGTTTCAGGCAAGCGGTTGTAAGGAGAATGGCATTGACGGTTCCGGCGCCGCCGGCACGATCCTCCAGGTTGCGGCATTTGGCGGGATCACCGGCCCGAAGAGGATTCGAGAGGCCGGATGTGACAAGGGCGATAATCTCGATATCTTCCATCCTATCCGCTGAGATTCTGAGCGAATTCATGGATGCTGCCGTCATCATTCCTACGGTCGTTCCTTTCCAGTTATGTTGATCGCAATATCTTTCCAATGTCGTTTCCGGAGGTTCAAGGGCGCTTTCCATTGAAGGAGGAATATGTTTGGGGACCCTGAGATTGATGATATGATCGGCGCGAACAATTCCGCCGTTTAGCACTGCGGAACTCATCACCGTGTGAGGACAGGTAAATTCGATGTGTATGTGGTCCGGAGTATGATCCAAATAGACATGATCGGACAACGGTTTCATTTGATTTCTTCCATTAACTGAAGCGTTGTACAAAGTCAAAAACATCCTTTTCATATCGAGTATCAACGGATGAACATGCAACCTTCCTGAAGTCCGGGGACCTTAAGAGGACCCAATTGCGGATTGCGGCAATTTTGGACCCCATTTTTTTTGCCGCCATTGCAGGAGTGATTCAAGATAGATATAAATCACCGGTGTGATATAAAGGGTGAGAAGCTGAGAGAGGATAAGACCGCCGACAACGGCCAAACCGAGAGGCTGACGTGTCTCGCCGCCGGCGCCGATCCCGAGAGCGATCGGCAACGTTCCCATCAGCGCAGACATGGTGGTCATCATGATCGGGCGAAAGCGAAGGATACATCCCTGGTATATTGCTTCTGCGGCGCTCTTTCCTTCCTGGCGCTGGGCGGCCAGGGCGAAGTCGATCATCATGATGGCGTTTTTCTTGACAATCCCTACCAGAAGGATGATTCCAACAAATGCGTAAAGACTGAGATCGACCCTGAAGAGAAGCAGGGTGATCAATGCTCCGACACCCGCCGACGGCAATCCCGAAAGAATCGTTATCGGATGGATGAAACTTTCATATAATATACCGAGGACGAGATAGATCACCATAATCGCCATGATCAACAGCACAAGCAGGCCTTGTGTTGATGATTGAAACTGCTGTGCGGCCCCCTGAAAGCTCCCGGTAATCGTTGCCGGCACGCGCAGTTCACGCACCATTCGTTCAATCTCATCTACGGCTTGCCCCAAAGCAACGCCGGTTGAAAGATTAAAGGAAATCGTCACCGAGGGAAGCTGCCCGGTATGATTGATGGAAAGGGGTCCGATGCCGGCAGATACGGTCGTCACTGTGGAAAGAGGTACGAGCAGACCTTTTGCAGAGCGGACATAAAGCATCGAGATCGCAGACGGATCGCGCTGGTAGCTTGGATCCACTTCAAGCAAGACCCGATAACTGTTTGTGGATGTATAGATCGTTGAAATTTCTCTCGAAGCGTACGCATTAAAGAGCAGGGTCTCGATCTGCCGAGCCGATATCCCCAAACTTCGGGCTTTTTGTCGGTCGATCGTCACCTGTGCTTCCGGATTGGTCAGTTGCAGGTCGCTGGTGACATCCTGGAGAATTGAAAACTCCTTGAGTTTGGTTTCTATTATTGCTGCCCAATGATAGAGTTCATGCACATCGCTTCCTTGCATGGTATATTGATACAAGCTCTTGGTGACCTGACCGCCGATACGGATGGCCGGCGGATTTTGAAGAAAAACGCGGATTCCGGGAACAGTTGCGAGCTGAGGTCTCAGGCGCTGCAAAACTTCCGAAGCTGTTTCCGAACGCTCTTCTTTCGGTTTGAGTTTCAGCATAACGGATCCGGCATTGCTTGTTAACCGGAAACCTCCTGCCCCCACAGAGGACATGACATGCTCAACAGCCGGGTCGTGGCTGACGATGGCGGCCACCTTTTGCTGGTGTTCGACCATTGCATCGTAGGATGTCCCTTCGGCGGCTTCCGTATAGCCGAACAATTGATCGATATCCTGGCTTGGAATGAAATCCTTGGGCGCGATTCGAAATAGATACAGGGTCAGCGGCAACAGCAGCACCGCCACGAGAAGGGTAATGAAGCGGTGTTTTAAAACGACCTTCAAGCTCCGGTCATACACATTTATCATCCGCTGGTATACGCGTTCGGATGCCTGATAAAGCCTGCCGTGATGTTGTTCGCCGACCGGTTTAAGCATACGGCTGCAAAGCATGGGTGATAGCGTGAGGGAAACCACTCCTGAGACAAGTATGGCCGCGCCGATGGTTACGGCAAATTCATGAAGCAGCCGGCCGATAATCCCCCCCATGAAAAGCAACGGAATGAAAACGGCCACCAGGGAGAGGGTCATGGAAAGGATGGTGAAACCGATCTCGCGGGCGCCGTCTAGAGCGGCCTGAAGTTTGTTTTTCCCCATTTCCAGATGCCGAACGATGTTTTCGAGCATGACGATGGCATCGTCCACCACAAAGCCCACGGATAATGTCAATGCCATCAGAGAGAGGTTGTCGAGGCTGTATCCCATGATCCGCATTACCGCGAATGTCCCGATAATTGAAAGAGGGAGCGCCATGCTCGGAATCAGAGTGGCTGAAAGGTTGCGCAAAAAAAGAAAAATAACCAATACGACCAGCATCATGCTGAGAAGCAGAGTGAATTGAACATCATTGATCGACTCACGGATCGGAACAGAGCGATCATAAAGCACGGTAAGGTCGACCGAGGCCGGCAGTTGCGATCGGAAGTTGGGTATAAGTTTTTTGATGGCATCGGCGACCTCAACGGTGTTGGTGCCGGGCTGTCGCTGAACGGCCAGGACAATAGACCGCGTTCCATCAAGCCAATTGGCGACCTTGTTGTTTTCCACACTGTCGAGTATGCGGCTGACATCTTCGAGTTTTACCGGCGCTCCGTTTCGGTAGGCGATGATCAGAGGACGATAATCCTCGGCCTTGACGAGTTGGCCGGAAGACTGGATGGTGATGGCTTTGAATCGTCCGTGGAGGGTGCCGGTGGGAAGGTTCACATTGTCGTCGGTCACCGCTTTTTCGATTTCATCGATGCCGATTCCCGTTGAGCTGAGAGTTTGAGGATTGACCTGAATCCGCACGGCGTATTTTTGGGCGCCATAAATGTTGACTTGCGCCACACCCCTAATCATGGATATCCGTTGCGCCATAAGGGTATCGGCATATTCGTTTACTGTTGAAAGGGGGAGCAACGGTGAGCTCAAACCCAGATAGAGGATCGGCTGGTCGGCGGGATTGACTTTTCGAAAAAAAGGCGGCGACGGCATCCCGGAAGGGAGGAGACGCTGCGCCTTTGAAATAGCGGTCTGAACATCCTGCGCAGCGGCGTCAATATCGCGTTCCAATGAAAACTGAAGCGTTATTTGGGTGATCCCGAGGGCGCTGCTGGAGTTCATGGAATCGATGCCTGCGATTGTGGAAAATTCGCGTTCGAGAGGTGTCGCAACCGAGGCGGCCATTGTTTCGGGGCCGGATCCGGGCAAATTAGCCGTCACCTGAATCGTCGGGAAATCGACATTGGGGAGCTCGCTTACCGGCAGCGTTCGGTAAGCCATGACCCCAAAAAGCAGAATCGCCAGCATGATCAGGGTGGTCATAACCGGGCGACGGATGAAGAGTTCGGTAATATTCATTGGGATTTCTCCCCTTTTCCCTTTTTTATATCCAAGGCGGTTTTCTCGTCTTGGCCGGATGTTGTCTCAGGCTTGGCGGATAACTTGACCATGGAACCTTCCGTCAGCCTCAATTGCCCGTCGATGACGACCCTTTCTCCGGGATGGAGCCCTGTTTTCACCACGATTTCACCGTTGATATTCTGTCCCACCGTGACTTGACGGAGTTCCGTGGTTTCATCGGCTTTAACCACGAAGAGATATTCTCCCTTTTGCCCGGTTTGCACGGCCTGCGCTGGAACCACCGTGACATTGTGTTCGACACCAAGCATCAGAACCACATGAACAAACTGACCTGGCCATAGGCGCCTGTCCGCATTGGGGAAGGTTGCCCTGAGCATGATGCTTCCAGTGCTTGAATCGACGCTGTTTTCGATAAAACTCAGATGCCCGGAAACCGGCCGATCTTCTTCTCCCGGCACGATCACTCGAACATTCAGAAGATCTGCGGCTGCCTGACGTCTGACGGCAGAAAGGCCGCGTTCGGGAATGGCAAAGGCGATATATGCCGGGTGGACCTGATTGATGATCACGAGGAATCGCTCGTTATCATTAGCCTTGACGAGGTTCCCCCGGTCAAGTTTCAGAGAACCTGTCAGACCGGTGATCGGAGATCGGATGTTGCAGTAACCAAGCTTGAGGCGGGCGTTTTGGACAACCGCTTCGTCGGCCTGGATCGTGGCTTCCAGGGTTGCTACCGAAGATGCAATTTGATCGATTTGCTCCTCGGATACAAGACCCTTGCCGGATACCCCGGCATAGCGTCCTGCCTGCTTTTTCGCATTCTCGAGCTCAGCCTGGTTGCGCGCCAGAATCGCCTCGGCCTGCCTGAGCAAAACGGCATAAGGACGGGGGTCGATGGTAAAGAGGAGCTCTCCGGCCTTAACCATTTCGCCTTCTTTGAAATGAACGGCCATAATTTCACCCTCTACCTGAGACCGGATGGTTACGCTGGCGGATGCCTCAACCGTTCCGATTGCTCGGAGCTCGATAGGGACGGTTTTGATTGCCGCTTTTGCTACGGCCACAGGAACCGGGATGCTCTTTCGCGGATCAGAACCGGTTTGCTTATTGGAAGTTTCCCTGGAACACCCATTCAAAACGGCCAGAATGATAAGGGCAATCATGACCGGAAGATGAGCGCCAAAAGGTCGAATGATTAAAAATGATTTAATGTTGATTTTCATCGGGTGGGGTCTTTCCTTCTGATATGTTGTCTTCAAGATCGAGTGACTATGAATCAAGAACATTCCATCCGCCGCCAAGGGCTTTAAAAAGAGCTACAATGTAAGTGGCGATGCTTTGTTCACTTTGTACCAGCACGTCCTGAGACGCGTAAAGTTCTCTCTGACCGATCAATATGTCCAGAAAGTTCGTAAGTCCCCGCTGATACAGCTCCCCGGCCATGGCGACAGCCTTGCGATTTGAAATAACCGCCTCGAAAAGATAGCTTCGGCTTTTTTCTTCATTGACGTATGCCACAAGGGCATTTTCCACTTCTTCCAGCGAAGCCAGCACGGTTTTTTCATATTGAATCAAAGCAGTCTCCTGGCGGACATTTTGTACCTGAATGTTGGCCCGAATTCGGCCGGCATCGAAGACAGGCCATCGGATTGAAGGCCCGATGCTCCAGAATGTGCTGCCCGATTCGGCCAGGTCGGAAAAGTCCAATCCCTGGCGCCCGATGCTTCCCGTCAAAGAGAATTTTGGAAACAGATCAGCCGTCGCAATCCCGATACGTGCCGTTGCGGCGGCTATTTCCCGTTCAGCCTTCCGGATGTCGGGGCGGCGTCGAAGCAGGTCCGAAGGGATTCCAACCGGGATTTTAGGGAGAGCGTTGGGGATCGGCGTCGCCGGCCCGAGCATTCCGGTCAGATTTCCAGGCGCCTGGCCGATCAACACATCCAGACGGTGAATCGCCTGGTTCGCTTTACGTTCGAGAATCGGGAGTTGCGCTTCTACAAAGGCCAGTTGGGCTTTGGACTGGGCCAATCGCAGTTCGTTATCGATTCCGGCCTTAACCCTCCCCATGATTAATTCGACGGTGTTACGCTGCGCCTTGACGTTTTCGAGGGCGATCGCAATCCGTTGTTGACTCCCCCTAAGTTCAATATAGCTGCGGGCGACTTCTGCCAGC
>MGQD01000186.1:10487-10611 GCA_001797695.1 Deltaproteobacteria bacterium RBG_13_49_15
TCCATATCGGGCCCGAACCTCTCGAATTCGGGTTTCAGCTATGCGAAGATCTTTATTGGCAACCAGGGCGCGTTCGATAAGAAAGTCGAGCTTCGGATCCTGAAATACGGTCCACCACCGCTTC
>MGQD01000186.1:11421-12039 GCA_001797695.1 Deltaproteobacteria bacterium RBG_13_49_15
GCCATGCCGTGCGGGACGATCGGATGTCCGGGAGGGTACCCTTCCGGCACGTATTTTTGGACCATTCCCGACACCGGGTATGACATGCCGTGGGCCAGGTGAACGCCGCCGTTCCCGAACCCGATTCCTGCATAGGTGGCGGCCAACAGGACCTCTCCGCGCGCCTTGTCATCGGAGGGGTTTTCCACCACTCTTACCAGATTCGCGGAGATCATCTCGGTCGCCCGCGAGGCCCACACCTGACTGATCGGGTTGGCGCCCTGGTAGGCCGGCCGAAGACGGGGGTGATCCGGCGCCGGACGCTGGTTGTAAGGGAGCGCCGTCAGGGCCTCCAGTGCGTGGGTTAGCTGGTCAAGACCCGTGCAGGCGGCCACCATCTTAGGTAAAGTGCGGGTATTGTCCGGATCGATGATGCCGCGGATAGGGCGCAGGGCGCGGCTGGCGATTCCTGTCTTGGCCCTCATTTCCAGGTAGTCGAATATCGCCACACCGGTGGTTTCGCTCCCTGTGCCTGCCGTGGTAGGGATGGCCATCATGGGCTTGAGCGGCCCCGGAACCGGCGCCCCTTTTCCGATCGGCGGATTGACGTAGGTCATAAAATCCGCCGGATGGGTCGCG
>MGQD01000186.1:12049-12545 GCA_001797695.1 Deltaproteobacteria bacterium RBG_13_49_15
CCGCCTTGCAGGTATCCATGCTGGATCCGCCTCCGACAGCGACATATCCGTCGAACTTACCCTTCACCGCGAAGTCGATCGCTTCCTTGAACGACACGTCCGTAGGCTCTACGCTCGATTGGTCGAACAGTACGGCGTCGATCCCCCGGCTTCGCAGGGAATTCAGGGCGACGTTTACCGGGTCGCTTTTCCCGAGGTTCGGATCGGTGACCACCATGACGCGGCGGCAGCGTTGCTCCTCCATGTCATATCCGATTTCGCACGTTGCACCCGGTCCGTATTTGATGCTTGAGGTGTCCATCGTAAACGTGTTTTCGAGTTTCATTTTGTGCTTCCCTCCTCAGGTCGTTAAATGATTTAGCCGTTGAATTGTTGTTTCATTTTTTATGCATTCGTAAAGATCTCAACGATCGAAGTCGGAAAGATCTGCGGAAAACTCTGACTTATTAGCGGTCTCATAATAGGACCGACATTATGTCGTTTTTAATAAAACCTT
>MGQD01000186.1:12647-15879 GCA_001797695.1 Deltaproteobacteria bacterium RBG_13_49_15
TTCAGACGGCTTATGGTATAGAGTCAGTGAATGGATCGACTCCGAAAACTGGAGCGATTTGCTGTCTTCCGGTTGCCTTCAAGATTACAAAGTGGCTTTCAAACTCTTTTCCAGGATAGCCTCCATCCTTGAAGGACTCCACCAGATCGGACACTTTATCCCTCATCTTATTCTTGATGACATCATGGTGATCAAAGGAGAGCAAGATGAGTTAAAAGTAAAAATCGACTACAAGCTTTCCCGGTTTCTGGTTCCGAAAATGGATCGGCCCAGCCCCATCCTGAAGAGACTTCTAACCTGTCATCCGGATATCATCAATCACCGTCCTCTTGATTTTAGAAGCGATATCTGGTCTTTGGGAAAAATTTTCGTGGAAATCCTTGACGTTGACTTTGAATCCATAGATTTTCTCCCCAAGATCGACAAAATGCCATTGCCCCAGGAAGTCGCGGTTTTGCTTAAGATTATGCTTGCCGAGGATCCGGATCTGCGGCCTCGCTCGATGGGAGAGGTCGCAAGGATCCTCTCCCGGGTGAATGATGAAGAGATTGAAGCAGTTAGGCAAAACCGAATCGAATCAGGTCTGGCGCCTGTGAAACAGATAAAAGGATTAAAGAAAAGGATGACCATCTTGGTGATCATAGTGGCCGTCCTTGGGTTTTTAATCGGAGTTCTCGCCTGGTATTACTTCAGGTTGAAGGAAGCGGATGGCGAAGCCGTCCTTTTGCATTACGCCAATCAATATGCCGGCTCCGTTGCCTTTGTAATGGTCGATTATCGTTTGTTTGATGGAGATACCGTTGCTTATCATAATCGAACTGAAGGGACCGCTTTTCTCGTGGACGGGGACGGGTATTTGTTGACCAGCCGCCATGTGGTTTGCCCTTGGCTTGAGGACAGCGACCTGTATATGATTATCAATATGCTCAGGCAAAACCAACGAACGCCTCGTTTGGAATATCGTATGTTTTTATGGTTTGAAGGGGTAAGGGCTTTTAATCGTTTGCCCGGTTTTTCAGGGAGCATCGATCTGGAAGACATCTACTTTACTGATTTATCCTTCAGCTCGGATGGAACCCAGCGCCTGATGATTGCCGGAGTTGCCAAGTCACCGACCAAAACATGGCAGTTAGTCAAATCACCCCTTAAAGACGACTTTGCCGTACTTAAAATTGATCAGATCCCCGCTGGATTGAAACCTCTCCCCCTGGATCTCCATATGGATCCTCTGAAAATTGCCAGACTATCTCCGGTTATTGCCCTGGGCTTTCCTCTTGGGAGCCAAACTCAGGCAGCTACAGTTAATGTAAGTGTTACACAAGGTCATGTTCGCCGCACTTTTGAGAACATGATCCAGGTGGATTCCTCTATCCATAGCGGCAACAGCGGCGGACCGATAATTGATCATCGGGGTAAGGTCATCGGCATCGCTTTGGGTGTGGCCGTAGGACGCGCAATCGGGCCGATCCCTGTTACTACGCCGCTTTCAGACATTGGGATGATCCTGCCCATAACCAAAGCCGTTCATTTCATTGGGGAGTTGAAGGCCGGGCAGACCAAGTGGAATGGGGTTCTCGATCTATCTATTGACGCTAAACTCAAGAGAATTACGGATGCGGCTAGGCAGGGTAAATGGACTGAGGCAAAAGCGATCGCAGATAAAGAGCTTCAACACAGCCTTGATCCTGCACTGGTAATGGCTGACGGAATGCTCCATTTTTGTGACGGAGACAGCCATGGCGCCGTTAAACTTTTCTCTCAAGCCGTATCAATGGATGAAGAAAACGACAAGGCAAAGCTGATGCTTTTCATCATCGATTGGCTTGCAGGGACATCTCATAAAAACATTTACCGCCGGCAATTAATGGCGTTGGATTGGCGATCACAGAGCGAGTTTGTTGGTTATCTGGTAAAGATACTGGAGGGTGAGGTTGATGAAGAATCTGCACTTTCAGGAGGATATACGGAGAGTGAAAAAAGCTGGCTGCATTACATTACAGGGCTTATTCGGGCAAAACAGGGCGTCCTGGGAGATTCGGAAACACTTTTAAAAAAAGCGGTCTTGCTGGCTGACGTGGATGACTGGCTCTTTTTTTTATCCTTAGCCGAGCTGAAAAAGATTCAGCATCAGCGGCTCAATATTTTGGTAGAAGGATTTGATAAGATCCGGTATGCGCATGATATTGAAACATTTGCCGGAACGATAGAAAAAAATCATGCGATCAAGTCGAAAAAGCGAACCAAATTGACCTCCCTTTTTGTTCAGCTCAAACAGGAGCATCTCGGTTCCGAGGATAAACAACGTGTCCTGGAACAGATACTTGAAAATGAACGAAACAATGGAGATACGTTAACTGAATTAGTCTTTTACAGCGCTATGAACGATAAATGGAAAGAGGCTCTTGAATACGCCAGGATGTTTCTTGAGATTAAGGGTCGGGAAAATGCCGGACGGTTAAGCGTTGGATTGCTGGAGGCCGGGATCTTTCATCGGATGGAACAAGAAGAAGAGGCGAAAGCCATTCTTGATGCCTATCACCATCGGACAAGGGATCCATGGTATCGGGGTGTCAGTGAAGTCTTATCACGCAAAGAGCCCGAACAATCGCTATCAGAGAAAGCAGAAGAAAATCCCGAAAATCTCCTTACCTGGCATACCGCGCTGGGGTTCTGGGCGGAGGGTTCCAGGGACAAACAGAAAGCCATTAGGCACTATAAGGAAGCCCTTGGATCGTATATGGATACCCGGATCGAATACGATTTTGCCAAAGAGCGGATCAACCGGCTAAGAAGGGCTTCAGAATAAGCATCATGTCCCCATGATCGGGAAAGCCTCCGTGATTTTGCCTCTCATTAAAGGTTAAAGCATTTGGAGTCAGCCCCCTATGGACACTTCGTTTTCGAGCAAATAGTGTTCATTCACGAATCATTTTTGGACACTTCTGATTTTTTTCTTGACACATAGTTATATTGTGGCTATAAAGTAATCACAATTTTCCGGATCCTCAACCAAAAAACGTTCCGAATCGATTGTTAAATCAAATGGTTGCTTTCCTTCGCAAATTTGGTGTGTGTTTTGTGTCGAAAGGAATTCTGGATGAAAAAAGCCTGTCAACGGATCCAAACACTCTTATCCCTTTAACAAACATGGTAAGATCCAGTTGGAGATGTTTGGAGCGGAGTTGGCGGAGAAGGTGGTCAGGTCGAGCGTCAACAGCGACCGCGCATATGT
>MGQD01000186.1:16163-23790 GCA_001797695.1 Deltaproteobacteria bacterium RBG_13_49_15
TGTGGATAAAAGATGACAAAGTTGAAATACGCGATGCCTCTCATTTGAAGGGCAAGGGGGCAGGCGAAACTGCGGAACTGATTCGACAGGAGTTGAAGGAGCCGAAAGCCCAGGTGGCTGCTATCGGCCTGGCCGGTGAAAACAGGGTCTATTTTGCTTCAATTGAGCAGGGCAGGTCCAGTGCCAGCCGAGGCGGAATAGGGGCCGTTATGGGGGACAAAGGGTTAAAGGCGATCGCTGTTCGTGGAACCAAGGACGTCAATATTGCCCGACCGGCCGAATTCATGGAGCTTTGCAACGAAGTCCTGAAATATATAAAATGGCGAAATGAAAATCCAGTTCCGGGGGTCATGCCGATTTTAGCCGGACTTGGATCGCCTCAAGAAATGAAAGTCCATGATGAGAAGTGGCACACTGAGAATTTCATGTGGGGAAATTCCCGCCACCGCAGAAAAGATTTCTGGAACGAAGAAGTCAAAAAAAAGTGGACGGAGACGATGGAAAGTACGCGGACCCGGCTCATCAGTTGCTATAACTGTCCGATGAAATGCGGGGCAACCATTTCTGTCCCAGGACTTCCAACCTACATGATGAAATGCTTCTCGAAACTTACTTATACCATGGCGGCTATGTCGGACTTGGATTTTGGTTTTAGAATCGCTCAACGTGCTACGGAATATGGAGTGGACGGTTATTCCGCTCCGCAGGTGATGGCCTTTGCCCTTGAGCTTTATGAAGCGGGTATTTTGACCGACCAGGACATGGCAGGAATGCCGTCCGATAACGAGGGGAGATTTTACTGGTTGCTGGACAGAATTATTCGACGGGAAGGGATTGGAGATGTTTTGGCCAATGGCACCTATTGGGCGGCTCAACAGATTGGTAAGGGAGCAGAAGCTTATGCTCATAACAATATTAAAAAACATGAGCAGCTCCCTCTCAAGCTGTCCATGCTGAATCCCATTTATTTCCTTATGTATGCTACCGGCGAGAAGATAAACATTACCCAAATCGAAGGGCAGTTCCCCCAGGCGCCTTTTGCTACGAGAGAGGAGAGAGAAGCGTTTGTAAAGGATTGGTTCCAGGTTCCTGATGAAAAGTTTAAGCAATATTTTTTGGACTGGGAACTCCGAGGAGAAAAATCAATCCCCTATTATCCCACGGTTGAAATGTCTTGTGACATTGTCGACTGGCAAGAGAGGATGCACTACATTGATGATGCTCTCGGGATGTGCTCCGGTTTGTCGTCATTTCCTCTAAAGCCTCCATATCATATACACAATTACCCGAAATTTATCTCATCAGGCGCCGGGATCGATATGGATGAAGCCAAACTAACAAAAGCTGCCAAAAGATACCGGACTTTAGTTAGGGCCATAAATATAAGAAGAGGCATGAGGAGAAAAGATGAGAAGCCTCCAGAAAACCATTGGAAGAAAAGATTTCCCGAACTTGAAAAGGAGCTCTTAGATACGTATTACAAATTTAAGGGTTGGAATAATCAGGGTATTCCCACTAAAGAGTCCTTACATGAATTGGGTTTGGATTACGTGAGCGAAAACTTCCTGCAGAGGGGGATCTTGACAGACAATGAAAGGTCTCTTTCTAAAGAGACTTCGGCCTAGACATGGAAGAAATAAAGTGAAGAGGTGGTAACCGTCATGGGTGAGAAAAAAAAGAAAACAATTAAAACAATAAAAATTGATGCTGATAAATGCAACGGTTGCCGTGCATGCGAGGTGATCTGCTCCGCCTTTCACACTGCACCGAAATTTAGCGGCAATAATCCGGCGAGGTCTCGTATTCAGGTGATTCGTCACCCATTAAAAGACATATATGTTCCTGTATACGCGGGTGAGTATTCTGCATCCGAATGTATGGGCAGAGACAAATACACGATTGACGGAAAAGAATACGAAGAGTGTGCCTTCTGCAGGGCTTCCTGCCCATCCAGGGATCTTTTCAAAGAACCCGATTCAGGCCTTCCTTTAAAATGCGATATGTGTGAAAGCGATCCGACACTAGAAAAGCCCTTGTGTGTTCAGTGGTGCTTAAATGATGCCCTGATTTACGAAGAAAGGGAAGAGGAGGTCGAAGAAGAGGTAGATCGGGAGGAGTTGGAGACAGGATTGGAATCGTTGGCAAACAAATATGGATTGGACAAGATGATGGAAACCGTTGCCCGAATGTCAGTGTCAAAAAAGAGCTGAAACCATAAGGCGAAATAAGAGGATTAAGAAAAACAGTGGAGAATGTAGCCGACTTCAAAGAGATCATCGATGTCATAAAAGCGAACGGTGGAGAAGCCTTCAAAAGATGCTTTCAATGCGGATTGTGCGATGTGGTCTGTCCGTGGAATAGGGTCAGAAACTTTAGTATGCGCAAGATCGTCCGACAGGCGTCGTTCGGCATGACTGATATCGAAAGTGAAGATATATGGCTTTGTACGACCTGCGGGAAATGCCCTCAGCAGTGTCCCAGGGACGTAAAACAGATAGAATCCGGGGTATCCTTGCGCAGGATTGCCACGGAATACGGGGTCTTTCCCACTACTGCCCGGCCTATCCGCGGAGTGCGCGGAAGCCTCATGGGTGAAGGTAACCCCCTGAATGAAGCGCGAAAGAATAGAGCAAATTGGGCAGAAGGCCTTTCTGTAAAAACGTTCACTGAGGGGACGGAGATTTTATACTTCCCCGGCTGCTACCTCAGCTATGACCCAAGATTGAAAAAGGTAGCTCGAGCCACAGCCAATATCCTCAACCGGGTAGGGGTCGATTTCGGGATATTGGGCGCCAAAGAAAATTGCTGCGGAGAAAGCATCCGCAAAACGGGCGATGAGGAAGTATTCAAACGCTTGGCCAGGGAAAACATCAAAACATTTATCGATCACGGAGTGAAAAAAATCCTTGTTTCTTCCCCTCATTGCTACCATACCTTCAAAAACGAGTATACCGAATTCATGGTGAATTTTGAAGTAGTTCATATCACCCAATATTTATTCGAGCTGATTCATGAGGGAAGGCTTGAGCTTACCAAGAAGTATGGAAAAAAAGTTACGTATCATGACCCCTGTTACCTGGGTCGACATAACGGCATATATGACGAACCCCGGGAGGTCTTAAAAAAGATTCCTGGTTTAAAGTTGAATGAGATGCCTGAGTCGCTTAAAGAGAGCCTTTGTTGCGGAGGGGGAGGAGGCAGGATTTGGATGGAAACGAAAAAGGGTGAAAGATTCTCAGACCTCAGATTAGAACAGGCTATCGGGACCGGAGCTGAGGTGCTGGCTACTTCCTGCCCATATTGCATCGCCAATTTTGAGGATAGCAGGTTAACCCTGAATGTCACCGAAAACATAGAAGTTAAGGACATCACGGAGATTCTTCAGGAAGTAATTTAGAGAACCATCAAATCTGATAAAGGCGGATAGAAGTGGAAAAAGAACAAATTCAACAGCTTTGTCAAAGTCTTAGAGACAGTAATTTTGGAGACGTCATGGTTGTTGGTGGAGGGATCAGCGGTATTCAAGCCTCTCTTGATCTTGCCTCTGCGGGTTTTAAAGTTTACCTTGTTGAGAAATCACCTGCCATTGGCGGCCATATGGCTCAGCTTGACAAGACCTTTCCCACCAATGACTGCTCCATGTGAATACTCTCGCCCAAACTGGTCGAGGTCGGCCGGCATCCCAACATAGAGGTCCTGACTTTAACTGAAATTGATAGTGTCGAAGGGGAAGCAGGAGACTTTAAGGTAACCCTGATCAAGAAGCCCAGATACATTATAGAGGACAAATGCACGGGTTGTGCGACCTGCGTAGAATACTGTCCTGTCGAATACCCTGATCAATATAATCAGGAAATATCAAAGAATAAAGCCGTCCATATATACTTCGCACAGGCGGTTCCTCTGATCACCTATATCGATGAAAGCTGTATTTACCTTAAAGAGAAGAAATGTCGTATATGCGAAAGCGTCTGCAAAAATAAAGCCATAGATTTTCAGCAAAAGCCAGAGAAGATAGAAATCAAAGTAGGTGCGATCATTCTGTCTCTCGGCCTTGAGCCATTTGATCCTAAGGTGAAGGATGGTTACGGCTACGGGAAGATGAAGAACGTGGTAACCAGTATGGACTATGAACGGCTGTTATGCGCCACCGGGCCATACGAAGGTGAGATACTGCGTGCTTCCGACAGGAAGCATCCACATAAAATAGCCTGGATTCAATGCGTCGGCTCAAGGCGGGTTACCCCGGGCGATAACAGCTATTGTTCGGCCGTATGCTGTACCTATACCCAGAAACAGGTGATTTTGACAAAAGATCATGACGCAGAGGCCCAGTGTACGATATTCCATAACGATATCCGTTCCTACGGCAAGGATTTTGAACGATTCTACCAAAGAGCAGAGATCCTTCCCGGGATTAGGTTTATAAGAAGTTACGTATCCATAGGAAGAGAGATCCCGGAAACCAAGAATGTAACGATAAGATACGCTACTACCGGGGACGGCGTTAAGGAGGAAGAATTCGAGCTGGTGATATTATCCGTCGGATTGAACCCTCCTGCCGATGTTAAGGGGGTGGCAAAAAAGTTCGGCATCGAACTCGATCCTCACGGATTCTGCAAAACCAATCCGGTTAATCCTATGGAAACCTCTCGTCCGGGAATTTTTGTAAGCGGAGCCTTCCAGGGCCCTGCAGATATCCCCGAGTCGGTTTTTAGCGCCAGCGGAGCTAGCTCCCTATGTGGTGAGTTCCTTGACTACAGGAGAGGGAAGCTGACCAAAGAAAGGGTATATCCGCAGGAAAGGGATGTCTCCAAAGAGGAGCCGAGGATAGGAGTTTTTGTGTGTCATTGCGGGGCTAATATCGGAAGGGTAGTAAGTGTTCCTTCCACAGTTGAGTATGCCTTAACCTTACCTAATGTTGTCTACGCTCAGGAACAGCTATTTTCATGTGCGACTAATTCTGCCAAAGAAATAACAGACATGATAAAGGAAAAAGGGCTCAACCGGGTGGTTGTCGCTGCCTGCTCCCCCAGAACCCTTGAACCGTTATTCCGGGACACCCTTCGGGAGGCGGGAATTAATCAATATTTCTTCGACATGGCGAATATCAGAGAACATTGCTCCTGGGTCCACTCTAAAGAAAAGGAAGATGCAACCCAAAAGGCAAAGGATATAACCCGGTTATCGGTAGCGCGGGCTTGCCATTTGGAGCCATTACAGGAAATTGATCTGCCGGTCAACAAAATGGCGTTGGTGGTTGGCGGAGGAATAGCCGGAATGACTTGCGCTCTCTCCATAGCCAACCAGGGGCATGAGGTTCACCTAGTGGAAAAGGATAAAGACCTGGGGGGAAAGGCAAGAAGAATCCATTACACTCTGGAAGGGCTGGATGTTCAGGCCTATTTGCGTGATCTTGTGCGCAAGGTTTATCAGCACCCCTTAATTCATGTATATACTGATGCCATCATCACAGAGGCTACCGGTTATGTGGGAAATTTCGTAACCAAGGTAAAGTCTGAAAGAGGGGTAACGGAGATAAAGCATGGCGCAGCCGTCATTGCCGTCGGCGCTGATGAATATAAACCCACCGAATACTTTTATGGAAAAGATGACCGGGTATTGACCCTGCTGGAGCTGGAGGAGAAAATCGCCAAAGGAGAAGAAAAACTGATTCACGCCCAGAGCCTGGTGATGATCCAATGTGTCGGTTGTAGACAGGAAGATAGAAATTACTGCAGCAGGGTATGTTGCAGTCAGGCTGTAAAGAACGCCTTAAAACTCAAAGAAATAAACCCCCGGATGGACATCTACATTCTCTATCGGGATATGATGACGTATGGGTTTTCCGAGGATTATTACCGGGAAGCGTCAAATAAAGAGGTAAAGTTCATCCGCTATGAGCCGCAGGATAAACCTCAGGTGGAAGCTGTTAAGGAGGAAGGCCGGTCTGTTCTAAGGGTTACCGTGACCGATCCAATTTTAGGTCAGAATCTTGCGATAGGCACCGATTTCCTTGCTTTGGCTGCTGCCATTATTCCCCCCGTGGGAAACAGGGAAATATCTCAATTATTCAAGATCTCTTTGGGGCCGGATGAATTTTTTAAAGAAGCCCATGTCAAATTAAGACCTGTTGATTTTGCCACAGATGGCGTATTCCTGTGCGGGATAGCTCACTATCCTAAGCATATACCGGAAGCGATTAACCAGGCTTATGCCGCTGCAGGTCGGGCTTTAACCCTTCTCTCCCATGATATCGTCACGGTCTCCGGATCCGTTTGTGAGGTAATAGAGAACGATTGTGTGTCGTGCGGGGCCTGCATTACAGCGTGTACGTATGGTGCCATCGAGTTTCGCGAGACGGCCCAAGGCCGAAAGGCCTGGGTGAATCCGGTTATCTGCAAGGGAGATGGACTCTGCAACGCCGTGTGTCCAACCGGGGCGGTTTATCTAAAACACTTTACCGATGAAGACCTCTTGAGCCAAATCGATGCGGCGGTTGGAGATGGGTGAAAGAAACCGAATTGCGGAAGTCGGGAGCACAGGCAAAGGAGTTGAGGACGAATGAGCACAGGCCTTAAATTCAAGCCGAAAATACTAGGTTTCGTATGCCATTGGTGAGCATACGGCGCTGCTGACATGGCTGGAGTTTCCAGACTGCAATACTCACCAGAGATCAGGCTTATTCGGGTCATGTGTTCAGGTAGAGTCGACCTGGCATTCATACTGCGAGCCTTCTCGAATGGAATGGATGGGGTGTTTATCGGCGGTTGCCGCCTCAAGGAATGCAACTATATCACCCACGGCAATTACCATGCCCTGAGCAATGTGCTCCTGTTCAGAAAGATAATGGAGCACATCGGGTTGAACCCGGAACGGCTGCGGATCAAATTCTTGTCTTCCGGAGAGGGAATCCTCCTGGTCGAAGTTATCAATGATTTTTGTCAGAAAGTGCGGGAATTAGGGCCTTTCGGTAAAAGCGAGGGGGTCGATGAAAGGGGATTGAAGCTCAACCTGGAAGCCGTTACGCAATTGATTCCCTACTTCAAACTGGTTGAAAGGGAGAAACTGAGACTCCCTTTCAAATCCGAAGAAGAGTATAAGGAGTTTTTCGCCAGCGACGATCTCAACCGGTTGTTCAATGAACTCATCATCGACAAGCTGGCCATCAGCCAGATTTTGCTGCTCTTGCGGGAAAAACCCCTTTCGACTGGAGAGATTTCCAAGATTTTATACCTGAACCCGTCCGACGTATCCAGGCATCTGAACAGCTCATCCCGTTACGGATTGGTCCGGTATGATGAAAGCCGGAAGCGATTTGCTCTGGCCTGAGGCGAAAGAATGGGCGATACATCGGGGGAAGAGGATTAGGACAGCGGATATGGATAACGACAAAATCGATCAGATTATTAATAAACATCGGGGCGAGGTCAGTTCGCTGATTCAGGTATTGCTGGATATCCAGAGTGAAAATCATTGGCTTCCTAAGGAAGCATTAGAGAGGGTAAGCGAAAAATTACACGTTCCTTTGACCCGAATACAGCATATAGCTACCTTTTATAAAGCCTTTAGTTTAGTTCCTAAAGGACGTCATGAAATTCACATTTGTGTGGGTACTGCCTGTCAT
>MGQD01000186.1:23805-23995 GCA_001797695.1 Deltaproteobacteria bacterium RBG_13_49_15
CATGCCGCGGATAATTTCACAAGCTGAATTGGATGAATTCAGGAAGCGCATCCAATCGGAAAGAGATCCTAAAAAACCCTGTATTACCGTCTGTTCCGGGTCTGCCTGCCATGCGACGGGCAGCGGAGAAGTCGCTGCGAGTATCGAAGAGGAGATCAACAAGCAAGGCCTAAGCGCTGAGGTGGACATC
>MGQD01000186.1:24018-27353 GCA_001797695.1 Deltaproteobacteria bacterium RBG_13_49_15
TTGTGAAAAGGGCCCGATAATCGTTATTCACCCCGAGGAAATCTGTTATTTCCAGATAGAGCCCAAGAATGTTCCTGAAATTATCTCCCAGACCATAAAGGAGAAGAAGATCATCGAGCGGTTGCTCTATAGCGACCCCGACACCAAAGAAAAGATCATTCATGAATCCGAAATTCCCTTCTACAAAAACCAAACGCGGTTTGTTTTTGGTTCCAACGGCAGAATTGATCCGAAGAGCATCGATGACTACCTGGCCATCAACGGATATTCCGCATTGGCGAGGGCTCTTTCCGGGATGGCTCCCGAGCAGGTGCTGGAGGAAATCAAGAAAGCCAACCTGAGAGGCCGGGGAGGCGGCGGCTTTCCCGCGGGCCGAAAGTGGGAAGGATCCCGCAATGCCCCCGACGAAACAAAATATGTGATCGTCAACGCCGATGAGGGCGACCCCGGCGCTTACATGGACAGGAGCCTTCTCGAGGGCAACCCGCACTGCGTCCTCGAGGGATTGACCATCGGGGCCTTTGCCATCGGCGCCCACGAGGGCTATATTTACGTTCGACAGGAATATCCCTTGGCGGTCGAGAATGTGAACGTCGCCATCCAGAAGGCTGAGGCGTACGGTTTCCTCGGGAAAAACATTTTAGGCTCGGGTTTTGATTTTATGGTAAAAGTGCACAAAGGGGCCGGGGCTTTCGTCTGTGGCGAATCCACCGCTCTCATGACGGCACTGGAAGGCAGGGTCGGTGAGCCCCGGCCGAAGTATATCCGCTCCAACATCAGAGGCCTCTGGGGGAAACCCAGTGTTCTGAACAATGTGGAAACCTGGGCCAATGTGCCGCTGATCATCAACAAGGGCGCTGACTGGTTTACGCAACTGGGAACGGAAAAAAGCAAGGGCACGAAGATTTTCTCCTTGGTCGGCAAGATCACCAACACCGGCCTTGTGGAAGTGCCCATGGGCATCACCCTGAGAGATATTATCTACAAGATAGGCGGTGGAATTCCTGGAGGCAAGAGGTTCAAAGCAGTGCAGACCGGGGGGCCGTCCGGCGGATGCATCCCTGAGGCGCTCCTGGATCTGCAAGTCGGTTTTGATGAACTGACCCAGGCCGGTTCCATGATGGGATCCGGCGGGATGATTGTCATGGACGAAGATACCTGTTTAGTCGATGTCGCCAGGTACTTCATTGACTTCCTCACGGATGAATCGTGCGGCAAATGCGTCCCCTGCCGTGAAGGCCTGAGGCAGATGCTAAAGGTTCTAACGAACATCACCGAAGGAAAGGGACAAGAGGGCGACATCGAGCTATTGGAGGAGCTATCCGAGGTGGCCAAGGAGGCCTCTCTTTGCGCTTTGGGCACGAGTGCCCCTAACCCGTTCCTCAGCACGGTGCGCTACTTCAGAGACGAGTATGAGGCGCACATCAAGGAGAAACGTTGTCCGGCCTTGTCCTGCAAGAAGCTGATCGCGTACCATATCGACCCGGATAAGTGCCAGGCTTGCATGCTTTGCCTCAAGAACTGCCCTGCCGAGGCGGTTGACGGCGGCAAGAAAAAGATCCATGTAATCGACCAGGAGAAATGCACAAAGTGCGGAACATGCTTCGAAGTCTGCCCCTCCCGCTTTAGTGCGGTGAGAAAGATTTCAGGCGAGCCTGTTCCGTCTCCGATCCCTGAAGAAAAAAGAATAATCACCAGAAAGAGCAAAGAAAAATGAGTGAGATCCTTTTACAGATTGACGGAAAACAAGTCGAAGCCCGGGAAGGAATGACCCTCTTGGAGGCCGCTCGAAGCGCAGGGATATCGATACCGACACTCTGTCACCACGAAAAGCTGGAACCTTTTGGCGGGTGCCGAATCTGCATCGTGGAAGTGGAGGTTCGCGGCTGGACAAGGCGCGTTGTTTCCTGCGTTTACCCGGTAGAAAAAAACCTGATCGTCAGAACCCGATCTGAGAAGGTAGATAGAATTCGTAAAATGATCTTAGAGCTGTTGCTGGCTCATGCTCCAGATGCTTTTGATTTGCAGGATTTGGCTCAAGAGTATGGAGCAGACAAAAACCGTTTTGAAAAAGAGGCCTCATTTTGCATTCATTGCGGTCTATGTGTAAGATACTGTGCTGAGGTAAAAAAGAAGAACGCTGTTGGATTTGTTGACAGAGGAATAAGGAAAGAGATCAGTTTTATTCCGGAAATAGCCTCCAAGGAATGCTGGAACTGCAAAGAATGTTTTCCGCTTTGCCCTACAGAGGCACTACAAGCAGCTTTCGTTTTGACCAAAGCGCTTAGTTTTCCCCCACTTTCATTTGAACCCGTGTCAGAGGAATAGGTAACGATTAATACAGCCAGCTCTCGCATAAGAGTTTGGAGATATGGCTTCTGCCCAGTTGGTAATGCTTTGAAATAAGAACCTGGATGAATTGAATATCCTGAACACCCAACTGCCGGGCTCAATATCGAAAGACGACCTGATTCATGTAGACATCCAATATGGAGACCTACATGGCAAAAAACCGAATCTGACGCCATTCCTTTTTTGTAAAAAGTCATTTTTTCTTTCAAAAGGCTAAAATGTTACAAATTCTTTAACCGATGGGGGCGGCCAGGTGCCGGAAGCCGCAATAGACGTGAATCCCCGATCCTTTGGACGGCGAGGCCAAGGTCATGTTCAGGGAATCGGCCAGTTCGACGGCAAGGGCCGTAGGACGGGAAGCGGCCAGGATGAAGGGGATTTTGGCCCGCGCCGCCTTCTGAACCAGTTCGTAGCTGATGCGGGAGGAGAGGATCAAGACCCCAGCCCGCTGGAGGATCCCCTTCAGAAAAAGCTTTCCAACGGCCTTGTCCAGGGCGTTGTGGCGGCCGACATCTTCGGCCAGGGATAAAAGTTCAAAGGTGGAGGCATAGATGGCCGCGGCATGGGAGGCGCGGGTGCGTTCGTACATGATCTGATGTTCCTTTAATGTTTTTAAGCATTGATAGGCCCTTCCCGTATCAACGGGCGATCCGTCAGGAAGAACCGGGACCATCTGCGAGAGGTCTTTAACCAGTTCCTTGCCGCAGATGCCGCAACTGGTTTGGCTGACAAATCCCCGGCGTTCCAGCACCGAGGTTATGGCCGTTAAACGGGCGGGGGTGACGGTGAGGGTCACCACGTTCGTGGATTCTTCTTCACAGAAGGCGATGGTTCCGATGTCGTTGGGGCTGTCCAGGATCCCCTCGGCCAGACAAAACCCGGCTACATGGGCCAGTTCGTCACCGGGGGTTCGCATGACCACGGCATATGGCTGGCCTTGAACCCTGATGGACAGAGGCTCCTCCCGGATCAGTTCCATCCGG
>MGQD01000186.1:27442-29741 GCA_001797695.1 Deltaproteobacteria bacterium RBG_13_49_15
TCTATTAAAAAATCAGAACGCCGCTGTCCCCCACAACCTGTCAAGAGACGGTATCCGGCTGTTCTGTTTCTGAATTTATGTCCCAAAAATTGGATTGACCGGTCTGCTGCCCGCAAGCTCCGCCTTTTAATAAGCCTTAGGCTTATTAAGACGGGGTCAAGGGAAGCTGTCTAAAATAGACATTTTCCTTGCCGGGAAGCCCCGCTCTTCAGAGCGGGGAGCTTCAATTACGCTACATGGTATGCTTGTCCTCCTTTGGAGGGGTTGATATGATCTTTGAATATCTTGAACTTGATGCCCATTCTGTTCTATATTGAAATAATTCCATCGAAACCATTACTTCAAATAGGAGGCGAATTATGAAACCGTTGGCGATTTCCTTTCCGACAGCAATAGGCTCCCTGCTGACCACCTTTCCTTTCGACCTTGCCCTGGCTCAACAAGGACAGTACCGTGAATGGTGCGTGGGCCCTGGCATGATGGGCGGCTGGGGAATGGGATGGTTTAGAATGATCTTTATGGCCGCTTTCTGGATTCTGATCATTGTCGGACTGATCTTTCTCATCAAATGGCTGATCCAGACCACAAGCAAGGGCAAGGAAACCAGAAAGGGAGGTTCCATGGCCATAGACATCCTGAAGGAACGCTATGCCCGGGGTGAAATAGACAAAAATGAATATGAGACGAAAAAAAGAGACTTGACGGAATAAGCCGGAAGCGTCTGAACCAGCCAGGGAAGGGGAACAGAAGGACGTTTCGTGAAAAGAAAATTGCGAGGGCTCAACCGCAGGGACATCCAACTCGATTTCAGCCTATACCGGGTAAACGTGCCGATCCGGGGGCTTCCCGACATGAAGCTGAGCGTGGTGCACCTCTATCCGGACCAGGCGGAGAAGACCATGGTGTTCGTGCACGGCTTTGCCGGTTGCGCGGAGACGTGGGAATACCAGGTCAACTACTTTTCGAACAGGTATCGTGTCATCGCTCCTGACCTGCGCGGCCACGGTCAGAGTGACGCCCCTTTTTCCCAGTACACCATGCCGGAGCTGGTCGAAGACATCAGCACGATCGCTGAAGCGCTTGACGTGCCGGAGAAATTTATCCTGGTGGGCCATTCCTTCGGCGGATCGATCTGCATTGAGTACGCCAATGCCTATCCGGAGCGTTTGGAAAAACTGATTCTCATTTCGACCGCCGGGGAATACCCTCTTCCCCGGGGGGCTTCCTTCCTTTCCCGTGTTCCGGCAGCCGTTTTCCGCCCATGGTGGAAGTACCGCCCCCGATGGAACGCGGAGATACACGTCATGAAGCGGATGATGTTGAACAACATGCGCAAGTGGCAGGGCTGGTCAATGCTCCGGAATATTCACACCCCCACGCTCGTCATCACGGGCGAAAGAGATCGTTATTTTCCCCGCCACGTCTTTGAAGATGTGAGCAAGACGATCCCCCGGGCAGAGGTCATCGACGTTGGGGTTTCCAAACACAAGGTCCAACTCGAGCGCTTCAGCGCGGTCAACCGAGCCATAGAGCGATTCATCGGCGAAGATGCAGAGGGGCGCCGCGTCACATGGCGGGACCAAACCGCCCGATCCGAGCAGCCGGAAAAACGTACCTGGCTCAAGAGTTACAGCGCATGCACACCCCATACGGTTCCCATTCCTCGCCAGCCGCTGCACCGGTTTCTGGAGGCGGCGGCGGACAACGTGCCGAAGCAAACGGCGACCCTGTTCTACGGCGCCGGGTTGACGTACAAGCAACTGGACTCGAATGTGAACCAGTTTGCTCATGTTCTTCACGGACTTGGTGTCCAGCCGGGAGACCGTGTCATGGTGGTTCTGCCCAACATGCCGCAGATGATTGTCGCCTACTACGCAACACTCAAGATCGGCGGCGCTGTGGTGCTGCCCAACCCCGATGCCGGCGGGCAGGCCATCATCCGGCAGATCAAAGAGACCGGGGCCAAGGTTTTGGTGACCCTTCGAGAGTTCGGCGGGCTGGCGAGAGAGGTTAGGGAGCAGGCGCCACTCACCGTCGTTTTCGCCGATTTTCGCAGCGCAGTATCGGGCTGCGTCTATCAGGAGCTTCTGGCGCGATGGAAGGCTGCGGGGCTCGGCGAGCAGGAAATAGCCGATCGGAGTTATGGGGGACATCTCATGAACCAGATGACGATGGATGCACCCAGAACTCCACCGAACGTCGAGGTCTCCAGCGAGGCTCTAGCCGCCATCCTTTATACGAGCGGAACGACAGACGAACCCAAGGGCGTTTGCCTGAGTCATGCCAACCTGGTCGCCAA
>MGQD01000186.1:29749-30681 GCA_001797695.1 Deltaproteobacteria bacterium RBG_13_49_15
AGACCCGCCACTGGATACCCAATTTGCATTACGGCAAAGAGACCTTCCTGTCGGTCATCCCCTTGACGCACAGCTACGGGATGACCACGGCGATGAACATCCCGATTGCCATGGGAGCGACGATCCTGTTGCTCCCCGTGTTTGAACTCCAGGAGGTCCTGAAAACGATCAAGACTTACAAACCGACCGTCTTTCCCGGTGTCCCCTCCATCTACATGGCGATCAATCGAGCGCCCAATGTGTCCTCCTTTGGATTGTCATCGATCAAGGCCTGCGTCAGCGGTGCGGCGCCGCTTCCTGTGGAGGTGCAAGAGGCCTTTGAGAGACTCACGAGGGGCCGTCTCGTAGAAGGGTATGGGCTAACGGAAGCATCGCCGGTAACGCATATCAATCCCCTCGGAGGAGCGCGGAGGGCCGGCTCAATCGGCATTCCAGTTCCGAGCACCGACGCCAAGATCGTGGACCTGGTGACACGGGAGGACCTGCCTGCCGGACAGATCGGAGAGCTGGCGATCAAAGGCCCTCAAGTCATGCGGGGTTACTGGAATCCCAATAGCGTGGACGACACCGAGTCGATGTTGAAAGATGGGTGGCTCTACACCGGCGACGTGGCCTCCATGGACGCGGACGGTTTCGCCCAAATCATCAGCAGAAAGCGGGATACCATCCTGGCGGGCGAGTACAGTGTGTATCCGCGCGACATCGAAGAGGTGCTCTACGAGAATAGCAAGGTCATGGAGGTCGCCGTTGTCGGTGTTCAGACTGAGACGAGCGCACAAAGAGTCAAAGCCTTTGTCGTCCCCCGTCCAGGCACCCATCTTTCCAAGGAGGAACTGCTGGATCTTTGCCGAAAGCGGCTGGAAAAGTATGCCGTGCCGTGGGATATTGAGTTCCGCGAGGAACTGCCTAAGTCATTCGTGGGCAAGGTGCTG
>MGQD01000186.1:30693-31380 GCA_001797695.1 Deltaproteobacteria bacterium RBG_13_49_15
GTCGAGAAATGAACGTGGGAATCGGTTGCTCTCATCAAGGAGGTTGAAAATCGGCGCCGCCGGACTCGCCATTCTGCTTTTTGCTGCAGGGGTCGTGGTGTTCCAGCCCCGCTGGTTCATGGCTGCCCTTGCAAAGCTGTCCCCCGAGGTGGTCTATTTCGTCAAGACCGAGAAACAGGCGGTCGCGCTGACGATCGACGACGGGCCGGATGCTGTTGCAACTCCTAAAATCCTGGACTTGCTCAGGCAGCACGGCGCGCGCGCTACTTTCTTCTTCATCACCGGTCGCGTGCCTGGAAACGAAGAGATTGTCTTGCGGGCCGTGAAGGAAGGGCACGAGTTAGGCAACCACTCTACAACGGATGAGCCCAGTATTTTGCTTAAAAGCTCCGAGTTTGAAAGGCGTTTCCTGAAGGCCCACGAAGTGCTTTCCAGATTCTCCGGCGTTCGCTGGTTTCGTCCAGGGTCAGGATGGTACTCGAAAAAAATGCTCTCCATTATCCACAGGCACGGATACCGCTGCGCCCTTGGCTCCGTCTATCCTTTTGACCCCCAGATTCCTTCCTCATGGTTCATAAAACGGCATGTGCTAAGGGGAGGGCAGCCCGGCTCGATTATCGTGTTGCACGACCGTGGCGCCCGGGGAGAACGCACGATTGCGGTTCTTGGTGCAATTCTTCCGGAGCT
>MGQD01000187.1:0-899 GCA_001797695.1 Deltaproteobacteria bacterium RBG_13_49_15
CCACAAGCGTTCAACGGTCAATTCAAACACCGGTCCCTCCCGGTCCGATAATAAAATCCAAAACGGGCAGAAAAATCCGTTGATTTCTTCAACCCGGCCCCACTCGGCCTGGAACAGCGAAAGGCCCTGCGCATCTAGGGATTCGATTTTCAAAACGGTTTCCTTGGTTTGGTCAAGATATATCTTCTCAACACTTTCGCCCCACGCACTGCGAAGCTCCAGGAGCCAACCGTTCCCCTCCGGATTCGGAACAAGCTTTGAAGAGCGATGAGGGAAGACCGGGACGCGGCCGCAAAAGAGTGAGATCATGTCCGCGGTTTTCATTGGAATGGAAAGAAAATCGGTCAGCAGCTCTCCGGCACGCCTATGATAAAACCGGCTGTCAGGATGCGACAGTACATAAAGGTGCGTTCCGTCGCTGGCAAGGCTTGCCAGGGGCTGCCCTGATGGAGCGAGCGCTGCGATGCGAATCTTATCCGGACAGGCGCCCATCCACACTACCCTCCCCTTTTGAAAAAACCCCCGATCCTTATAGGATACCGTCCCCACGCCTTTGAAAGTGTTCAATCCGGGATTTTTGGCTTCAAGGACCGCCAGAACTTGCTTTGCTTCCTGCTCGGCGGCATCCGTTGGTTTTGTAGCCACACCGGCGCATCCCGCAACTAGCGTCGCCACCACCAAAACAATGCCCAAAATTAAATTTAGGGGACGTTCTTGAAATCTTGACATATTGGTGGTCTGGTCTATTTCGTCCCTTATCCGCCTCTGGCGGATTGAATCTCTCCGACGCAAGCAGCGGGGAATGCGCTCGCTGTTTCGGTTCATTTTTTCTTCCATTGAACCCCTGAATCCTCGTCCCCTTGAATCCTTCTTTTTATTGGTGTCCCCGCAATTCCTGG
>MGQD01000187.1:920-8959 GCA_001797695.1 Deltaproteobacteria bacterium RBG_13_49_15
GTATCCTTCTTTTTCAGCTGTAAAGACTTCTGGTAATATTCGAGCGCCTTCGGGGCGTTCTTCATCTGAACGTAAAGATCCCCCAGATGCTCCAGAATGGTGGGATCGTCGGGAGCCAGGCTGATCGCCTTTAAAAGCAGCTCGAGCGCCTCCGGATATCGCCCTTTTTTATAATAGACCCATCCCAGACTGTCCGTAATATAACCATCTCCTGGTTTGTGCTTCAGTGCTTCCTTAATAAGGCGTTCCGCTTCTTCCAGGTCCCGTCCAAGATCGGCATATGTGTATCCCAGATAATTTAAAGCGCCTGCGTTTTTCGGTTCAAGGCGGATGACCTGCTTCATGGCTTCGATGGAGTCTTCTTTCCGATTCCACTTATCGTAAACTACTCCAAGCCTGAATAGGATCCTGGCGTTCCCGGCATCCTTTTCCAGCCCCTTTTTCAGGGTCTCCTCCGCCCTGGTAAATTCGCCGGTCTCCTCATAAAATGACCCCAAATACAAGTAAAAATCCGGATTGTCCGGGAGGCGCGGGAGGATTTCTTCAAGAAAGGCAATCGCCTCTTTCACTCGCCCCTGCTCCTGGAACAAAAAGGCAATATGCACCACCGCGTTGGGATAAAACCGCGATCCTGATTTCACCTGTTGCATATACATCATGGACGAATCCCTGTTCTCTATCCCGTCATACGCTATCCCCAGAAGATAATGAATATCGGATGGATCCGAAGCCCCCTTAACCATGCCGGTTAAAACAACAATGGCCGCATCATATTTTTTCTGATCCAGAAATAGTCGAAACACCTGTCGGACGATCTCTTCATCGGATGAGCTTTTATGACCCAATTCCATAAAGATCCGTTTGGCTTCGCTATCATTTCCCATCTCATGAAAAAAATAACCGAGCTCCATGGCTGATCGGATGCTTGCAGGATTTTTCTCTAAAATTCCCTTATACATGGCAATCGCTTTTTCGGCTTTTCCGGACGACTTATACAGCTCAATCAACTCATATCGTGCTTCATCCAGCTCCGGTTCAAGATCGATGGATTTAAGAAATGATTTCTCACCCTCAACCACATTTCCTTTTTTGACATGAACTCTTCCCATGAAAAAATGCCCGCCGTAATATTCAGGAAACTTTTCCACCAAGCTGCTGTAAACACGACTGGCGTTCTCCAGATCATTTTCATCCGTGTATAAATCTCCCAAGATCAGGTAAACGCTTTTCTCTCCCGGATTCAATCGCATCGCCTTTTCAAATGCATTCTTGGCCTGAAGAATATTTTTCTGTTCCTGTTCGATTTTCCCGTATAAGATCAGCGCCTCGGGATGGTCCGAAGCCGCTTCTACGGCTTTTTTCATTAGTTCTGCGGCCTTTTCATTTTCCTTCTGGGCTAGGTATAAAAAAGCAAGTTCCATTTTGAGATAAACGGATTTCGGATCATGCGAAACCGCATCCTCCATATAGGAGACCGCATCCTTCAGATTATTGTTTCTCAATTCATGCTGGGCCGCTGAAAAATAATAATAGGAATTTAATTTCCTGTCCTGATAACTGGTTTCTTTTTCCGAATCCATTTGTCCAGCCGGTGTCGCCGGGACAGTCCGTCCGATTCCGGCACAACCGAATAAAAGAAACATCACTAAGAAAACCGATCCCAATAAACGGGTTTCCACGGAAATACGACTCCTTTTAGTGGTCATTGTGTTGAGGGCTGCCATCGTTCAGAATCATGACTCATTGGATGCATACGAGTCGAAATCGGATATCTCTTCTTTAAAAAAATCCCTCATTCGCTTGATGATGTTTTTTTCAACCTGCCGCACCCGCTCTCTCGATATGCCGTATCGTTCTCCGATTTCCTGGAGCGTGACCGGTGAATCTGAAAAAAGGCGTAATTCGAAAATTTCAAGCTCCCGTTGCGTCAGCTTCTTCTTAAACTCATCGATTTTGCCGTGAAGGATGGAGTCCATCTCCTTTTTCGCCATTTGATCCTCAACGGAATCCGATCCGATGCTGATAAAATCCATCCGTTCCGTATCCGAATCGTCCTTTAGCGGAGCATCCAGAGATACATCCCACCCATCGAGCCGCTGGTCCATATCCACCACCTCTTTTTCAGATACACCCAGCCGCTCGGAAAGGAGTTTCGGTTTGGGATCAAACCCCTGATCGATTAGATGCTGTTTTTCCTTTTTCAGCTTGAAAAACAGCTTCCGCTGTCCCTGGGTAGTCCCGATCTTGACCAATCTCCAGTTGTCCATGATGAATTTGAGGATATAGGCTTTGATCCAGAAGGATGCGTAATAGCTGAATTTGACGTTTTTATATGGATCGAACTTCCTGGCCGCCTGCATCAGCCCGATGTTTCCTTCCTGAATCAGATCCAAAAGGTTTTGCATCCATACCCTCTGGAACTCCAATGCGATCTTCACCACCAGCCGAAGGTTCGACGTCACCAGGATATATGCTGCTTCAGTATCGTCCTCCTCCTGGACCTTCCTTGCCAGTTCGATCTCTTCCTCCCGGTTTAAGAGCCGATACTTGCCGATTTCCGACAGGTAGCGCTGCAGAGGGTCGAAACGGACAAGCGCCTTTTCAGCCGATCGCTTGGCCGGTTGTTCGTTATTGATCAGCCTCTTCGAAACTTTCGCTTTCGGCTCTTGGGGTTCTTGTTTTTTTTGCTTTTTCATATATAGGGACGTCCATAAAATTATAAGATTATTATTCGTTTATTCGGGGACACCATATTCAATTCGGTCCATCTTCTCATTCGTTTTTTATTCCACGTCCCAATTCTTTTTTCCCTGGAACCCTGAAATCTTAACTTCTCAATCCCTTCTTCCTGAGCTTTATCCACCCCAGGCTGATTTACCCGCCTCTAGCGGGCCTGATCTCCGAATGAAGAATGGTGTCCCCGGGGTAATATGGACACCAGGAAAAAAATATGTTATTTACGTTCCGAATGCGACATGCGCCTGTAGCTCAGATGGATAGAGCAACGGACTTCTAATCCGTAGGCCGCAGGTTCGAATCCTGCCAGGCGCGCCATTATTCCATTATTTCTGTCTATCCAGCGATATCTTTTTATCAAAATACCCAATCGTGAACGAAATTCCAACCTCTTTTTCATATTGCCAATGTTTTTTACATCCGGTCCTTGTCTTTCGCAGTATTTTTCCTTTAAGAGCTACTATTTTTTTCATTAAAAAAACAATCCTTTAATTTCATGTTCGCCATTTTCGGCCAAACTCAACAAACTTTTTTATTATACGTAATTTGACATCAATACATTCTCATTCTAATATTGCGATTCAAAAAATTATTGTGCTATAAAAAAAATTTTAATTAATCCTATAACCGTTAAGCTATGCCGATGGTCCCAGTTATGCTATGCAGGTTAGTCAGTGTTTCAGGTGAAGCCCCCTGCTTTGAAGAGCGGGGCTTCCCGGCAAGGAAAATATCTATATCAGATAGTGTCCCCTGATCCCACCTTAAAAGGCGGGGCTTGCGGGAAGCTGGCCGGTCAACTATCGGGCTCCGGAAGAGTATGTCAAGGTGCTCGCCCTCAACCCCGATTAGGGGCACATGCCTGGACAGGATTACAAACAGGAATTGAAAATAAAAAGGATGGAACACCATGATTGAACAAATCCAAATCGCACCTGGAGACACCGCAACCTTCATCTGCCCGAAATGCGGATGGTCGAAGACGCTATCTGTTTTAAAATATGTCAATGAGGAAAGAGAAATTAAGCTGAAAATTCGGTGCAAATGCAGCCATCAGTATGTCGTTACACTGGATAGAAGGAAGCATCCAAGAACCGAAACCAATTTATACGGAATTTACATCAAGACCAACTTACATGGCACCTTTATCAGGGAGAAAACCGGTGAATCCGGAGAAATGAGAGTTATCAACCTATCAAAAAGCGGATTGCGATTCCAACTATTGAGCAACACCCGCGCAGAACCTGGAGACTACCTATTTGTCGAATTTCATCT
The DNA here is from genome assembly GCA_001797695.1 of Deltaproteobacteria bacterium RBG_13_49_15. GTDB lineage: Bacteria > Desulfobacterota > Desulfobacteria > Desulfobacterales > UBA2156 > RBG-13-49-15. The sequence continues at coordinate 4,929 of MGQD01000187.1, forward strand.
TGATGACCTAAACCACTCCAGGGTTCTTAGGAAAGTCATCGTCAGAACTATTCGGGATTCGAATGTTAGTGCTGAGTTGATAAAAACGGACGAGTCCGACTTCAGCGATCAGGTGATAAACACATATATATACCAGAAAACCTGAAACCTGCGTTTATTCCGGGAACACCATACTTATTTCAGAAAACGGTAAAATAGATACAGCAGGCTGGAGAACGGGTCACCATTAGGGTGATTAATGAGACTGAAATAGGATGACGCGAAAATTGACGACCCCCGTCTTTTTGAAAAGCATTTTATGCCGAAATGATGTTATAAAGAAAGGGGGGTTCCAAACCGGGTCTTGCTCCAGGCCTTTTGGGAAAGCCCTTCGATATCCTCCCAATTCCCGTCTTCGATCCAGTCGGCGATCATCTTTGCCGTATCCGGGTATCCGGCCGGTTCATTCTGGGGCTTTCCCAACCATTCCTCAACGGCTTTTTGTTCAAGATCCTTCATGACCGATCCCCATCCGAGTGCGGAGAGCGCCATCGCATTCGACGCCTGCTCCAACTGACCTGACAGTGGTTTTGCCAAAATCTTGATCCCTAGATGAAGCGCCTCACCGGCCAGCTCAAAACCTGCATTCGATATGACGCCGCTGCAATCCGCCAAATCCAACAACAACGAGCTTCTGGAAATGGGGCGCAGATGAAGATTCCCGTCATCTTCGGCATGCTCTATGGTCGTATAAATGAAAAAGTGATGGGTTTTGACGGCTCTAAAAAGAGCCCTTATTTCCGGAAGCGACTCAAAGGGGAGATAGACGAGAATCTTTTCCATCTTCGGCGCCTTGCTCCTTTTAGCGGACCGTGGAACGATGGGGGGTAAAATAGGTTGACTAAAATGATGCCAGTGCAAACCGAGCGGGTATTGCGCCGGCGCAAAATGAAGGAGCATCCATTTAGTAAAAAAATTATCGCCGGCAACAGGGATCCGGTAGCAAAAAGCATATTGATGACCGATCCCGATGGAAGGGAGATGACGCCGGGAGGCGATCCGCGCAGATATCGGCTCATAGTCGGTGATGACCAAATCCAGATCCGAAGCGTCAAACGAATAAATATCTCTGTAAAGCCGGAAGATGTTGAGATGTATGACGCTTTTAAAATATCGGATCCGTCCCTCGCAGGTCGAGAAGGTCAGTCCCTGTAAGTATCGGCTCGGCTCAAGATCCGTAAACTCCTTAAGCAGTACCGGCTTCCGGCCGCTGAAAATGATCCGGACATCATGCCCTTTGGATTTCAAATGCCGGACAACCTCCCGGGAACGTACGATATGCCCGTTTCCGGTTCCCTGAATGCCGAAAAGTATTCTCATGAAGGATCGCTGCTGTTCTTGCCGGAGTCTACCTCATGAACATATTGGGTAGAATTGTTGCGATCTGCGGAAACAGAAAAAGCAGAAATGCACAAAATAAAAGGCTTAACAAAAACGGATAGACGCCTGAATAAATCACATTGAATGGAATCTTTGTGATGGCCCTGACCACAAACACGTTGATCGCCACAGGAGGGATGACGACCCCGATCATGACCGTAATGGCGATGATCATTCCGAACCAGAGCGGATCGTATCCCAGCTTGATGATCGCCGGATAAAAAATCGGCGTTGCCAGAACCAAAAAGGCCAGATCGTCGATAAAAGATCCGCCCACAAGGTAGATAATACCGATGATGATCATGATGAGATTCCGGTTAAGCGGGAGCGAAATGATCCAGTCTGCAGCAATCATCGGGATTTTGGTTCTGGCAAGAAAGTGGCCGAGAACGGTGGAACCGGCGATCAGCATCAGCACCATGCAAGCGGTTCGAAGCGATTCCACCATCGCTTTGACATACTCTTTGAATCCGAGGTCCCTTTTGATGACCGACAGGGCCAGGACGGCAAAGGTCCCCACGCTCCCCGCCTCGGTGGGGGTGAAAAAGCCGTTCATCAGTCCGCCGATGACGAGTAAAAAAATAAAAACAACCCAAAGGACCTCAGGCAAGGATGCCACACGCTTTTTCCATGTCGATTTTTCTCCCTTGGGACCGAGCGACGGGTTGACTTTGCACCAAACGAAGATGATGCAGATAAAGAAAAAAGCGATCATCAGGCCCGGGAGGATACCGGCCAGAAACAGCTTCCCGATCGATTGTTCGGTGATAATGCCGAAAATAATCAATGTGACGCTTGGCGGCATCAAGATCCCCAGAGTACCGACAGTGGCGACAATTCCCGCAGATAGCTTTTTATCATAATTGTATCGGTCCATCTCCGGGACTGCGACACTGGCAAACGTGGCCGCTGTGGCGGGGGAGGATCCGCAAATCGCCTTAAATACCGTCGCCCCGACAACGGTGGCCATGGCCAGGCCGCCCGGAATATGGCCGATGAATTTGTAGGCCGAATCATAAAGCCGCTTGGCGATTCCGGCGTTAAAAGCGATTTGCCCCATCAAAACAAAAAGAGGGATCACCGTAAATCCGTAGGAGGCAAAAACGTCAAAAAAATCCTTTGCCAAAAGGTTCAGTCCGGCTTTCAAGGAAACGATGTAACTGAAACCCAGAAATCCGACCAGGGCCATAACAAATCCGAGTTCGATCCCTGTCAGAAAAAGGATCAGGACAAGTGTTAGCCCTATAATGCCGACCACGACCTCACTCATATTTGCCTCCCAGCACCTGAAGAATATGCGTGATCAGGACAAGGCATTGGATAAAGCAACTGAATCCCAGGCCGAAAGCCAGGGGGTAAAAGGGTAACTGCAGGGTCAGGGAAACCTCTCCGGTGCGATAGAGGTCCATTCCAATTTTGATGAGATTCCAGCCGAGCAATGAAAAAAGGAAGATCCCCATGCATCGGGTGGTGATATGGAAGATATTTCTTACCCTCTTTTGAAATTTGAAGACAAAAAAATCCACCAGAACATGAGCTTTAAGAAGGGTGGTGAGAGGGACGGCAAAACCAATGACGATGGCGCCGGAAAATGCCACAATCTCATAGGTTCCGACAATCGGTCTGCGAAACGACCGTAAAATGACATCGACGATGGTTAGAAACATGATGAAGGTAAGACTGATCCCTGCAATGGTGTTGAGGAACTTGCTCATCGCCTGGACCTTCCGGACAATTGAATCCATGCAACACCTATAAAAGGGAGGGAGTCGATCCTCCCTCCCCTTCCCTTCTAAATTTCTCCCCAAAATGATCGATCTAAACCGAACCGCTTCGATTCTTTTTACTTTTGAAGCTTCTTAAGCTCTTCCTGACAGAACTTCAGAGCTTCCTCGCCGGGAAGATTTTTTTCCTTCATGGCTTTCACATAGTCATCCAGAATCGGGAGAACCATCTTAGCCCATCTGGCATCTTCTTCTTTTGAAAGGGAGATGGCTTTAATCCCCTTAGAGGCTGCCAAAGTGGATCCTTCCTTATCAATTTCGTCCCATCCCTGCCCTGTTTTGATAATCCATTCTTCGTTGATCTCTTCGATGATTTTCTGGACGTCTGCAGGGAGTGCATTCCATTTATCCTTGTTCATCACCACAAAAAATCCCGTGGTATAGGCAGAGCCATAGTTTAAGGTCGTTGAGCTGACGACCTCTCCGAGCTTCCACCCTTTCAAAGCTTCGAGAGGAAATACCCCTCCTTCGGCCACCCCCTTTTGAATGGCATCATAGCGCTCCGGCATCGGCATCGCCACCGGGACTCCGCCAAGCGCCCCAACGATCTTGGCGCTGAGGCCGTGGCAGGCGATCTTCACCCCTTTCAGATCTTCGAGTTTGGCGACGGCTTTTTTCGTATGAAGAATTCCGGGGCCGTGCGCGTGCAGATACATGACCTTGACATCATCGAACTCTTTGGGCCTGAATTTTTTTAAATAGATATTGATGAGCTTGGTCGCTTCAAGGCCGTTACGGTATCCCAGAGGAAGATCAATGACTTCCGTTAAGGGAAATCGCCCGCGGGTGTATCCCAAAACAGACAACCCGACATCGGATAGCCCCTTG
>MGQD01000187.1:9001-10127 GCA_001797695.1 Deltaproteobacteria bacterium RBG_13_49_15
CCTGGAAAGACCGTCACTTTGACCCTGCCGTTTGTCCTTTTTTCGACTTCCTTCCCCCACTCTACGGAAAGAACCGCATTTTTATGAGGGGCGGGGAAAAAATTGGAATACGCCAGTTCAATCGGTTTTCCCTGGGCAAATACCGGCGATGCAGTAAAAAGAAACCCTGCCAGCATGACCAAAGAGATATAAATCGCCCATTTCTTTACTTTCATCTCGAATCCTCCTTGTTTGTTATGGTTGGTAATTGCGGTTCCATTTCAACGATTGCTCGTCGGATTTCATTTTAGCTATAAGATAACTATCAGCAACCCGACCCGAATGTCAATCAGATGATGATTTGGCGCTTTTAACGGCCAAATATCATAAGTGATCGTTTAATATCAAGAAACGGAAGGGTATAATATTCGAGTCTTACAGTAAATCCTTTTTCATTTAATTCTAATCGAAGCGCTTCAATTTCCTCCCGGCGCAGTTCCCCCTTCCACGCAATGATTTTTCCATGCTCGGCAATCAGAGGCGCCGACATCTTGATCAAATCCATTAATGGAAAAAGGGCGCGGCTGACGACTTGGTCAAATCCGTTTGAAAATCGATTTTGGCCGGAAAGGGTTTCGACTCTCGCCTGGATCGCTTCCGTCTGCCTGAGCTTTAGCGTCCGGATGATATGTTTTAAGAAATGGATCTTTTTCAAGGTGGAATCTATTAAAGTTAGGTGCAACTCAGGGATCAGGATTTTTAAAGGGATCCCCGGGAATCCGCCTCCGGTTCCAACATCAAGGATCCGGCTCGACTCTGAAATCAAACGGTAAGCCGCTATTGAATCGAGATAATGCTTTACGGCCACCTCCACAGGATCCGTGATCGCCGTCAAGTTCATTTTCCGGTTCCATGCCATCAGCTCGGAGGCATGAACGGCAAATTGATCAACTTGAAGCCTTTCAATGGAAATCCCCATTTCAGAGGCTCCCCGGATAAGAAATTGCTTCCACCCGTCTGAGCCGATCTTCATTCAGGAATTGACCTCTTTTGTATATGCTGATAAAATAATTAATTAAACATCTTTTTTACAACAGGTCAAGGGGTCAGGGGGGCTTAATGAAACCTCCTAAATTCGGCAGTATGA
>MGQD01000188.1:0-1889 GCA_001797695.1 Deltaproteobacteria bacterium RBG_13_49_15
AAGAATGCGGAAAACCGCTATGTCGATTTTTTACTAAGTCTTTTCCCTGCAAATTTTTCCGCTAATGGATTGAAGGTCGTAATCGACTGTTCCAATGGCGCCACATATCGCGCGGCCCCGCAGGCGATTGAACGGATCGGAGCAGATCTGGAAACCCTCTTCAATGCACCGGATGGAAAAAACATCAATGACGGATGCGGGTCCCAGCATCCGGAGGGCGTGGTTAAAAGGGTCGGAGAAATCGGAGCGGACCTTGGGCTTGCCTTTGATGGTGATGGAGATCGCCTGATCGCAGTCGATGAAAAGGGAAACAGGGTTACCGGCGACCAGATCATCGCCATCTGCGCCAACCATTTGAAAAACCAGGGGATGCTGAAAAACAATCGAGTCGTAACGACCGTGATGAGCAATATCGGATTGAAGATCGCTTTTAAAAGGATGGGGATCGACCTTCGTGAGGCCCCTGTTGGGGACCGTTATGTTCTTGAGGAAATGATCCGATCCGGCGCTGTTTTGGGGGGTGAAGACTCAGGACACATGATCTTTCTGGATCATCACACCACGGGAGACGGTATTTTCACTGCGTTAAAGCTCATTGAAGCGCTCATGTCCGGATCAAAGCCGCTTTCGGAGTTGACCCGCATCGTCGAGATTTTTCCACAGGTACTTATGAATGTGGTTGTCCGGAAACGGAGCGATATTGAAAGCATTCCAGAACTCGTTGACGTCATTAGAGAAGTTGAAGCGGAGCTGGGTGAAAAGGGGAGGGTGCTTGTCCGGTATTCAGGCACCCAACCCCTTTGCCGCGTTATGGTTGAGGGTCCGACGGATCTCGAAACCCGAAACCACTGCCGTCGGATTGTGGATGTGGTTGAAAAGAATTTAGGGATCTGAAGCCTATTCCCGGTTTCCTACAATCCGCAGCAACATCAGAAACAGGTTGATAAAATCAAGATAAAGTGAAAGGGCTCCGAGGATCGCTCCTTTCCGAATAACACCTGCTTCCAGTCCGGCAGGCTGGGAAACCGCCATGGTCCTCAGTTTTTGAGTATCATAGGCTGTCAATCCCACAAAAATAATGACTCCGATATAGCTGATGATCATCTGCATTCCGGAGCTCTTAACAAACAGATTCACCAAAGATGCAATGATAATGCCGATCAGGCCCATGGCCATAAAGCTGCCCATAGAGGTAAGATCCCGCTTTGTGATCGTGCCATAAACGCTGGCAGCGGTAAAAGTAGCGGCGCAAACAAAGAAGGTAGATGCGATGGAAGCTCTTGTAAATATTACAAATATCGATGAAAGAGTGACGCCGTTAAGCCCGGCGTACAACACAAACAACATCGTGGCTGTAGATGCCTGAATCCGCTGGATCCGGGCGCTGATGGTAAAAACCAGCGCCAGCTCGCCGATGATGAGCCCGAAAAACAGAAGCTGATTTCCGAAAACCAGCCGGATCATGGATGGCGAGTTGGCCACGTAATAGGCAATGAACCCGGTCAGGGCCAATCCGATTGCCATCCAGTTATAAACACTTCGTACAAATGAATTGACCAAAACTTGAGTTTGTGTTCTTTTTAGGGTTAGCGACTCCATTAAATCCTCCTTTGATAGGTTTTTTAATAAAAGCGATTATTTTAATAATATAACATATCCGATCCCGATTTCAAGTAAAACTGATGAATTCTTAAAAAGAGGTCGTTATCCATGCGCTCAGAGGAATTGTATGAGGGATTGAAGGACCTGGCGCAAAAACTGAATATCGCTATTTCGGAGCAGAGCTTCCGGCGCTCAGGAGTGCGAGCTAAAAGCGGACTCTGCATCGTCAAGGGAAAACCGGTTTTTATCATGGACAAACACATCGGCACATCGGAAAAGATCGATGT
>MGQD01000188.1:2592-9468 GCA_001797695.1 Deltaproteobacteria bacterium RBG_13_49_15
GTTCACAGAAACTGGAAGAAACGGAAAAACGGGTGACCCTTTTGATGAAGGACCCGGAGGGGAATATTCTTGAAAAGCCATTTTTAGAAGAAACCATTACGGATGATGATGAAAACCTTTGATTTAAAATATTATTTGTCCTTAAAACGAGCTCTGATCGACGATCGCCTGGATAAAATACTAAGGGAAAATAGTTCAGGGTCTCCCCGGCTCATCAATGCCATGAGATATTCCCTTATGGCAGGAGGGAAACGATTGAGGCCGGTTTTATGCATCGCTTCATCAGAAGCCGTAGGCGGTGATGCTGCATGCGCCATCCCGGCTGCATGTGCCATCGAATTGATACACACGTATTCGCTGATCCACGACGATCTTCCGGCTATGGATAACGATGAGATCCGAAGAGGAAAACCCACCTGCCATATCGCTTTTGATGAAGCCACAGCTATTTTATCCGGAGATGCCCTTCTGACCATTGCTTTTGAGATCCTTTCAGAGGCCGGCATCAATGATTCTTCAGGGCGCCTTAACTGGCTAAAGATCATAAGGATCATCTCCCGGGCATCCGGCTGCAGCGGAATGATCGAGGGGCAGATGAAAGATATCTCTTCCGAAGGGGTCCGGCTGGACCTAAAGGATTTGGAATCGTTACATTTCCTCAAGACCGGAGCGCTGATACAGGCTTCCGTGGAGTCCGGCGCCCTGCTGGGAAACGGATCTTTTTCCCAGATCGATCGTTTGATGATCTATGCCGGAAATATCGGCCTTGCTTTTCAGGTTACAGACGATCTATTGAATGTCGAAGGGGATGCCAAAGAGATGGGGAAGGCCACCGGAACCGACGGCCTTAAAAAAAAGAACACCTACCCTTTCCTCGTGGGGATTGAAAAATCAAAAACATATGCCCTGGAATTGGTTAATAACGCCTTGCAGGCGCTTGAGGATTTTGATAACAAATCCGATCCGCTTCGTGCCATCGCATCCTACATCATTGAGAGAAAACGGTGACGAGCTATCGTCTAAGGAGGACATATTACGTTGAGTTTATTGGATCAAATCGATTCTCCGCAGGATTTAAAACGCCTTTCACGAACAGAACTTCCGAAACTTGCCGAAGAGATCCGGCAAGTCATTGTCGAGGTGGTGTCAAAAAGCGGCGGCCATCTGGCTTCAAGCCTTGGCGCAGTCGAGCTGGCTCTTGCCGTTCACTATGTTTTTGAAAGCCCTAAGGATAAAATCATATGGGATGTGGGACATCAGGCCTATGCCCACAAATTACTCACCGGCAGGAGGGATCGATTTTCAACATTAAGACAGCATCAGGGGATCTCCGGGTTCACCCGCATGAGCGAAAGCCCCTACGATGCCTTTTCAACAGGACACAGCAGCACTTCGGTTTCCGCTGGACTCGGAATTGCCTGCGGCAAAGAACTGAAGCAGGAAAAAGGGAAAGTGGTTGCCATTATCGGCGATGGGTCAATGACGGCAGGGCTTGCCTACGAAGGGCTCAATCAGGCAGGTGATCTTCAAAAAGACCTCATTGTTATTTTAAATGACAATGACATGTCCATCTCCCGGAATGTGGGAGCCCTTTCCTCCTTTTTAAGTCGAACATTTTCCAGAAAAAAAATCCAGGAAGTCAGGAAGGAGATTCGTGAATTCTTAAAATCGCTTCCCAAGGTAGGAGATGACATCTATCAATTTGCCAAACGGTCAGAGGCATCAATTAAGACCCTCATCACTCCGGGAATGCTGTTTCAAGCCTTCAATTTTTCATATTTCGGCCCTATCAACGGGCACAGAATGAACCACCTGATCGATATTCTAAGAAACATCAAGCATCTCAGCGAGCCGGTTCTTCTCCATGTCATTACTAAAAAAGGGAAAGGATATATACCGGCAGAGGAAAATCCGGTTTTTTTTCATGGGGTTGGATGCTTTGAAGTGGATACCGGAAATTGCATCGATCATCCGAGTCGGATTCCCACTTACACAGACATTTTCGGGAAGGCCATGATCGAGCTGGCCGCAAGAAACTCCAAAATCGTAGCCGTCACCGCGGCCATGCCCGAGGGGACCGGCCTTTCCGGGTTTTCAGAGTCATATCCGGAACGCTTCTTTGACGTGGGGATTGCCGAACAGCATGGAGTGACCTTTGCGGCCGGACTTGCCACGGAAGGGCTTAAACCCATAGTCGCCATTTACTCCACCTTTTTACAGCGCGCCTACGATCAGATCCTTCATGACGTCTGCATTGAGTCCCTGCCGGTGGTCTTTGCCATTGACCGGGGTGGTATTGTGGGGGAAGACGGATCGACCCATCATGGCCTTTTTGACCTCTCTTATTTGAGAAGCCTTCCAAACATGGTGGTGATGGCGCCGCGAGATGAAAATGAACTCTGCCGGATGCTGGCCACCGCCATCGCGTACAACGGCCCTATCGCCCTCCGCTACCCAAGAGGGGCCGGGACCGGTGTGACGATCGACCCGGAGTTCTTACCTCTATCGATTGGAAAAGGCGAGGTTTTAAGAGAAGGGAACGATGTTCTGATTCTTGCTGTTGGGCGACCGGTTCAAGATGCCCTAACCGCCTCATCGGAATTGAGAAAGGAAGGCGTTTTCGCAACCGTTGTCGATTGCCGGTTCGTTAAACCCTTGGATAAAGAACTCGTCTGCTCCCTTGCCGGAAAGATCAAGCGAATTATTACGGTGGAAGAAAATGTGATTGCCGGAGGATTCGGGAGCGCAGTCCTGGAATGCCTGTGCGACGAAGGGATCAGGGATTGCCGGATCGAGCGGATCGGCATTTCGGACACCTTTGTAGAGCACGGTCCCAAGAACCTTCTCAGGGCTAAATACGGTATCGATGCTCCTGCCGTCATCCGGGCGGCAAAACGCCTGCTTGCGAATCCATAAGCTCATGATGAGGGAGGATCACCCGTATGTATCCAGAGGAGGAATCAAGCTCGAAAAAGCGCTTGAAGCATTTAATATCGATGCTTCCGGATATGTGTGCCTGGATGTTGGAGCATCCACAGGCGGTTTTTCCGATTGCCTGCTTCGAAACGGAGCTGTTCGAGTATATACCGTAGATGTCGGATACGGCCAACTGGCGTGGAAATTGAGAACCGATCCGCGGGTGATCGTCATCGAGCGGACCAATATCCGCTATATGCCTCAAGAAGCCGTCCAGGAATCGATTGACCTTGCGACAGTGGATGTGTCGTTTATTTCTCTTAAAATCGTTATCCCTTCCGTATTGAAATTCATGAAAAAAGGGGGGAGCATCGTTTCTCTCATCAAGCCTCAATTCGAAGTTGCAAAAAATCTGGTGGAAAAAGGCGGAGTGGTGAGAGATCCCTCTCTCCATGATGCGGTTTTAAAAGATCTCATTGCGTTTTTCGAAAATATCGGCCTGATATGCCGTCCGGTCATCCCTTCCCCGATTTTAGGGCCAAAAGGGAATCGGGAGTTTTTGATCCACCTGGCGCCGATTATTTGATGAACACTTACCAGACTTGATTTTCGCATAGTTAACGGATAGAAGGTTTGCGGGAAGCAGTCCGGTCGAAATTTGGATGGCAAAGTAAAAAGCTTCAGATGCAAGGCGAGACCTTTGGAAAACTACACTACATATTGGAAGTATTAGATTCCGGTTTTCACCGGAATGACAAATTTGGAATTATTCAACGGTCTCTTAATATCAATTGCCCATAGGAAGGAGTTGCAATGTCGGATCATCTGAGGAACATCGCATTGGTTGGACACGGAGGCGCCGGAAAAACCTCATTGGCAGAGATTATTCTGTTTAATTCAGGCGCCGTTTCAAGGCTTGGAAAAGTGGAAGACGGGAATACGGCCATGGATTTCGAACCCGAAGAAATCAAGCGCAAGGCGAGCATCAGCACTGCTTTTCATCAATTCAATTGGGCTAAACGAACGGTAAACCTGATCGATACGCCGGGAGATCAGAATTTTTTTGCAGACACCCGGAATTGCATCCAGGCCGCCGACGGCGTCGTTGTAGTTATTGATGCGGTTGACGGCGTTAAAGTGCAGACGGAACAGGCATGGGATCTCGCCGCGGAATTTCAACTCCCGTGCGCTGTCTTTATCAATAAACTCGACAGGGAGCGATCGGATTTTCAGAGGATATTCCAGGATGCGTCATCCTCGTTTGAACCCAAATTGATCATGTTGCAGCTTCCCATCGGCGCCGAGACCGGATTCAAAGGAGTGGTGGATCTCATTCGGATGAAATCATACGAATACGACTCGGCCGGAAAGCGGACCGAAAAGGAAATCCCGGCGGATATGAATGAACAGGTGAGTAAAGAGCGGGAAGCCCTGGTTGAAAATGTTGCCGAAGCAGATGACGCCCTTTTGGAACGGTATCTGGAAGGAGAGATCCCTACGGATGAAGAGCTCAAGGGGGCCCTGAGGAAAGGAATCCTGTCGAGATCCTTTGCTCCTGTCCTTATCGGGAGCGCAACAAAACGGATCGGAATCGATCTTCTGATGGATTTCATGACCGAATGCATGCCTTCTCCTCTTGAGCGGGGCCCTTTTAAAGGGACCGATCCCAAAACCGGGCTGGAGTCGGAGCGAACACCCGATCCAAAAGGCCCCTTTTCCGGATTCGTTTTCAAAACCGTTGCCGATCCCTATTCGGGAAGGCTTTCCATTTTCAGAATCGTATCCGGGACTCTTGGAAGCGACGGAAATTTTTTTAATGTCAACAAAGATTCCAAAGAACGGTTCACCCAGCTTCTCCGGCTGGCCGGCAAGGAGCAAAAACCGCTGACGGAAGCCGGCCCCGGTTCCATTGTTGCAGTAGCCAAACTTAAGGATACGACAACGGGAGACACCCTCTGCGATGAAAACGGAAAAATCAAATTCAAATGCGTCGAGCCGCCGTATGCCCTGATCTCCTATGCCGTCAAACCCAAATCCCAGGCCGACGAAGATAAAGTATTGACATCCCTTTCAAGGCTTATCGAAGAGGATGTGGCGTTAAAGATTTCGCGGAACACCGAAACTAAGGAGATCCTACTTTCAGGGATGGGGAAGGTCCACATCGAATCCGCAACCGAGAAGCTCAAGCGAAAATTCAATGTCGAAGTGATCCTTGAAATCCCAAAAATTCCCTATAAAGAAACAATCAAAAAGAAAGTCAGAGTCCAGGGAAGGCATAAAAAGCAGACCGGCGGTCACGGCCAGTTCGGCGACTGCTGGGTCCAGCTCGAACCGCTCCCGAGAGGTAGTGGATTTGAATTCGTGGATGCTATTGTCGGAGGTTCCATTCCCAGGCAATACATCCCGGCGGTGGAAAAAGGGATCATCGAGTCGTGCATAAGAGGTGTTCTGGCCGGGTTTCCCTGCATTGATTTTAGGGCAACACTCGATGACGGCTCCTATCATGCGGTCGATTCATCTGAAATGGCGTTTAAAATTGCCGGATCTCTGGCATTCAGGAAAGCGACCGAACTTGCCCAGCCCGTGCTCCTGGAGCCGATCATGGACGTTACCATCATTGCTCCGGACGAATATATGGGGGATATCATGGGGAATCTGAATAGCCGTCGGGGAAGGGTTCTGGGGATGGATTCCAAAGGAAAACACCAGGTCGTTAGGGCAAACGTCCCTCTGGCCGAATTCCAGACATATGCTGCGGATCTCAACTCCATGACCGGGGGGAGAGGGACTTATACCATGCAGTTTTCGCACTATGACGAAGTCCCTGCCCAACTGGCGCAAAAGATCATTGATGAGGTGAAGAAAACCGCCGGGTAGCGGTATGGATGCCTACGGAGCCAAAGAAAAGGGTTCCGGGAAACACTCCTTGCATGGTGAAAATCCCTCCCAGAAGGGATCCCATGTCTTTGTAAAAAGGACGCGGTTCTTCTGATGGATCTGTTTCCCCACGCGGCAAGCGGCCGTGTGAAAACGCAAAGACTTTCTGTTTCCTATATATGTCCCCGCTTTTTCCTGCCATGCACCCCAGATCCCTTTTTTTGAAGTCATGGCGCGGCGTTGCGCTTCAAGCAGCAATTGGTAGTGCCGTATGTTCGGCTGCCGATAGAGCACAAACGCATATCCGGCTTCCAATATGGACCGATTAACGAACGTTTGATCCGGAAGATACACATACGCCAGAATCCGCCCGTACCGGTCTTTTTCCTCTGCATCCAGCTCCAGGCGCACTTTCCGGCGCCAAACCAATTCCCGATTCAGTCGATGTGCATCCCCTCCAAACGGCTCACCCAATCCATGTTCACCGGCCACTTCCGGAGCGTTTATGCCGATATACCGGACATGCCGGCCGTCCTCCAACAAAATCGTATCTCCGTCATCGACCCATCTGACTGTACATTCGGATTGGGAAAAAACGAAGGGGCCCTGAAGTGTAAAAAATAAAAAGGCCAGGAATGCTATACCGGCCTTTTTCCGGATTGCCCCCCCTCCCCTCATCCGGACTAAATTCACTGTTTACTCCCCGTCAAACCGCAATGCCTCACAGCACTCTCGTCGAGCATCCGCTTTAATCCGCCGAACTCGGACGGATTAATTCCCACCGTTTTTTTCCACACCTCCTCATCTTCCATACACAAGTAAACCCGAACATCCGGAGCCGCTTCCGCGATCCACCGGACGATCTTCCGGTAAAGCCGTATCCTGAGCGGTTTGAAATAACGCATCTTGTTGTCCAATCCGGCGACGAACTCTCCATAAACCAGCTTTGAACCCGGATGCCGCTTCTGAAAAAGCGGCTTGAAGGAAGGGATGAACCGGAACGATCCCAGGCTGATCCATACGATATGTTTGGCTGGAATTCTGGAAAAAAGGGATTCGATTGTTTCCCGATATTCTTCCTCG
>MGQD01000189.1:0-537 GCA_001797695.1 Deltaproteobacteria bacterium RBG_13_49_15
GGCCTCGCTACCCTGTCTATGATGAGCCGTCCTGAGCTCCGCAATCTAGCGGTTTCTTTAACGGTGCCGATCGCTTTTCTGGTCGGGGGAGGGATTGTTCCGATGCTCATCGGCTACATCGGCGATGTCGGCTCTTTTTCCATCGGGATCGGCATCGTCGGCGGACTGATCCTGACAGGGGCCGGTTTTTCCAGGTTCATTGAGGACCGGAAGCGATTTTAAAATGCAAAAACCCGCAATTTCTCATTGACTCAGATATCATCATCAAATACAAAGGCGGATCTTTATGCTGCGAATTTGCCGCTTCAATCCGACAAAGTAAAGGAGGAGCCATGCCGGCTTCTTATCTGACCCTGTTTCCGCCTGCAATAAACACCTTGCAGATGCTCAAAGGGATCGTTGACTGGAATGCCGCATTTGCCCGATTTGGATCCCGGTTGGCTTCATTAGGAGTCGACGCGGCAACAAATCATCAGGATGCCGCGTTTTCCTTGATTCATCGCGGAATGAATGTTACGCCGAATTTGGATATTCTGA
>MGQD01000189.1:673-1643 GCA_001797695.1 Deltaproteobacteria bacterium RBG_13_49_15
ACCCGCATTGCCGTTGTGGAGCAAAAATGCGCTGAGGAAATCCCTCTCTATGTCGACCGTAAAAGACATTATGAAGGGTTTGAGGGGCAGGTGAGTCAATACCGGGAGATGCTGGAGCGGTTGACGGCCGTTTCAGGACATCCCTCTCATCTGGTCGCCATCTGCCAGCCGGGCCCTTTGCTCATGATCACCCTGATTCTTCATCCCCATCTGGCCAAAACATTCGGATCGGCCGGATCGCCTATGCATACCGAAGGGGAAAGAGGGGATCTGACCGATTTTGCCCGTCTGACCGGAGAACGATATATCGATATTCTCCTTGCAATTATGGGACGGACAGTAGCCGGCGGGCATAAGGGAGAGGGACGGGAATACTATGACGGACGGCTCCAGGTATTCGGCTTTTATTATCTTGGAATGGATCAGCATCTCCGGAATTTCATCAATCTGTTTACGGATCTTAGGGAAGGAAAAAAAGAGGATGTCGAACGGCAAAAAATATTTTATCAGTGGTACAATCATGTGCATCACAGTCCGGTAGGTTTCATAAGAGATACGTTTAAAAAAATTTTCATCAACAATGAGCTGATCCGCGGGACCCTTTCCCTTGGAGGAAAGACCATCGGCATAAACAGTTACCCCCCATCCGTCCCGATCTGGGCCCTGGGAGGAAAAAAAGACGAAATTGCTCCGCCGCAGCAGGCGGTCGGGCATATGCCCCTGATCGAATCGGTTCCCTCTTCAAATAAGCTGACGCTCCTTTGCGAGGCAGGCCATATGGGCCTGTTCCGGTCAACCAAGGTCCTTGATCAATATTACTCAAGAATCGCAGAATTCATCCTTACCCACAGCGACATGGATGATCCTGAGATATAGTTTTTTTGGGGATGCCATGCCGGCGCACAAATACTCTATTTCAGGTCATAGTTGCCCTGCACGCAAGATCCGTGTATCCTATCACCGGTAATCT
>MGQD01000189.1:1724-1981 GCA_001797695.1 Deltaproteobacteria bacterium RBG_13_49_15
TGAATCGTATTCTTACCTACCAGGTTTTTCCGACAATCCCCAGCCCCCTAACTTTTCTCGAAACCCTTTCAAGAAACCTCTGGTGGTGCTGGAAACCGGATGCCATCGACCTCTTTCGGCGCATTGATCCGCAACTCTGGAAAGATTCGAATGCAAACCCGATCTATCTCCTATCCGCGGTCAGCCAGAAGCGATTGGAGGAATTGGCCGTGGACGACAGCTTCTTGTCCCATATGAATCGGTTAAAGGAGCGATTT
>MGQD01000189.1:2014-2630 GCA_001797695.1 Deltaproteobacteria bacterium RBG_13_49_15
CGCCGGATGTATGAAGAAGTCGGACCTGTCGCTTATTTTTCCATGGAGTTCGGCATTCATGAAAGCCTTCCGATCTTTGCCGGCGGCTTGGGCGTGCTGGCGGCCGATCATTTGAAAGCCGCATCCAATATGTCGCTTCCCATGGTGGGCGTAGGCCTGCTTTATCGGAACGGCTATTTCAGCCAGCATCTCAATCAGGACGGATGGCAACAGGAAGAGTATCCGGAAATTGAACTCTATAATCTCCCCATCGAACGGGCGAGGGATGCAAATGGGCATGAAATCACCGTTTCGGTAACCGGCCCCCAGGGGGAAATCCGCGCATTCGTGTGGAAAATCCGTATCGGCAGGACGACCCTCCTTTTGCTCGATACCAATTTGCCGGAAAACCCTCCGGAGGTGCGGGAGATTACCGGCCGGTTGTATGCAGCGGAGCAGCGGATTCGATTGGCGCAGGAGATCCTGCTCGGTATCGGCGGAGTGCGCGCCCTGTCGGCGCTGGGAATTTTCCCTTCGATATTTCATCTCAATGAAGGACACCCCTCGTTTTCCGCAATCGAACGGATTTCTCTTTCCATGAAACGCTACGGACTGGATCTGAAAACCGCCATTCAAC
>MGQD01000189.1:2645-4763 GCA_001797695.1 Deltaproteobacteria bacterium RBG_13_49_15
CCGTATTTACCACTCATACTCCGGTTGCTGCAGGGTATGACGCGTTTTCACCGGATATCGTCAGGCCTTACCTTCAGCCTTTGCAGGCTCAGATGGGGATTGATGCCGATCAGATGATATCATGGGGACAGTCGGCCGGATCGGACAGGAACGGACCGTTTTCGATGTTCATTTTAGGAGTCCGTTTTTCCCAGTTTCACAATGCGGTCAGCGAACTTCACGGAAAAACAGCACGGCGCATGTGGGCCCATCTGTGGCCCGGAATACCAAAGGATGAAATCCCCATCTCCCATGTAACCAATGGGATTCACATCTCTACGTTTATCGCCCCTGAGATCGCCTTGCTTTTTGACCGGTATCTTGGACCGGAATGGTACATGGGCTCCCGCAAGCCGGAAAGCATCAGCCGGGTCGACGAGATATATGACGAAGAACTTTGGAGAGCGCATGAAATGGCCCGCACACGCCTGGTTCACACCTGCAGGGAGAACATGCAATACCATTACGGAAGGCGGAACGCGCCGAAAAGCACCGTCGATGAAATTGAAGACGTTCTTGATCCGGAAATCCTGACGATCGCTTTCGCGCGCCGCTTTGTCGCCTATAAGAGGGCCGATTTGCTGCTGCAGAACCCCGAGCGGTTGGCCGCCATTATCAATTCGGATACCAGGCCGATGCAGATTATTTTTTCCGGCAAAGCCCATCCCAAAGACGATTATGGAAAGGAAATCATCCGAAAGATCATCCAGTTCGTCAGAAGACCTGAATTTAGAAAACGGATGGTATTTGTCGAAGGTTACGACATGGGTTTGGCAAAATGCCTGGTTCAGGGGGCTGATGTCTGGATGAACACCCCGCGTCGTCCGAACGAGGCCTGCGGCACATCCGGGATGAAAGCGGCCTTAAACGGCGCCTTGAACGTGAGCATATTGGACGGCTGGTGGTGTGAGGGGTATACCGAAGACCGGGGGTGGAAAATCGGAAGCGGCGAGGAATATCAGGATCCGGCGTATCAGGATGCAGTGGAAAGCCAGGCCCTTTACAATGTGCTGGAAAATCAGGTCATCCCCTGTTTCTACGAAGGGAAAAGCGGGGATTTGCCGTCCCGGTGGATCCAGATGATGAAAGCTTCCATGAAAATGACCATGAAGGAATTTTGCAGTCTTCAAATGATGGATAAATATGAAAGCCGGTTCTATATCCCGATGCTTCAGCAGATGCAGAAAATGCTCGGAGAGAAGGCGGCATTGGCAAAAAAAATTGCAAAACAGGAGGAGCGGCTTTATAATTTTTGGAAGCAAATCAGGGTAGGATCGCCGGTGCAGGCGAGAAAGGGGCCTTTTCGAGTGGGTGAAACCCTGGATGTGGCCGTTGAGGTCCATTTGGGTGAAATCAAGCCGGAAGAGGTTGATGTCGAGCTCTATAGCGGGCAGATGCGGATGCCGGACTCCCTTGAGCGGGCTCTAAGCTATCCGATGAAAATGATGGAAAATTACGGCAACGGCTCTTACCGTTATGGAGGAGCCATCCCATGTGCCGGTTCAGGACGTTACGGCTTCAGCATTCGGGTGACGCCAAACGGCGATAGCCTGCTCAAGAACCTGCCGGGACTTATCATCTGGTCCTGATCCATATCCATCATTGAGAAATGAACTCCCATTTATCTTCAAGCACCTTCCAAAGACCTTGCTCATTTACCATCTTGACCTTTCCAGTGGCCTTCTCCCCCTGCCGTGACGTCCCGGTAACGGTAAACGAAACCTGGTCGCCGAAAATAGACGGCTTGCTGATTTTTACTTCATCAGGCCGCGTTTTACAGAGTTCGGCAATCATATTGCGGCTGTCTTTGTCAAAAGATTCAAATTCCTTCCTTGCCTTGCCGGAGAAAAATGGGAGCATCTTTCCGGTGTCTCCGGCAAGGCATGCCCTGTAGTATTCGGCATAAACCTCTGCCGGCGGACTGGCATCACCTGTCACTAAGGTTTTTTTTTAAGAGGCTCGGTCTTTGCTTTTGACTTTCCCCAATTCACTTTAAATGATGCCTCGCAAGACAGGGTGATCTCGTAAAAATCATCGACAATCGGTTTCGGGATGCTGATCTTTCCTTCCATCATATTG
>MGQD01000189.1:5344-5504 GCA_001797695.1 Deltaproteobacteria bacterium RBG_13_49_15
CTTCAGGAATTAAGCCAAAATCAACTATCGCAGCTTACAGGCATTCCACAGGCTGCCATCTCAGCAATCGAAAATAATCGAGTACGGCTGGGAGTAGAACGCGCAAAAGTTATTGCTCGAGCCCTGAAGTGTCACCCGGGTGTTCTGGCATTCCCCGGTT
>MGQD01000189.1:5646-6750 GCA_001797695.1 Deltaproteobacteria bacterium RBG_13_49_15
ACTCCTTTCTCTCACTCGCGATCTCTTCTGCCATGGTCTGAACCTGTCCCGCGCCCACCTCAGATATTTTAAGAGCTCATAGTTCACCTTTTCGATATCATATCGCTCGCTGTCAAAGACCCCTTCATTAGATAAAGTCTTTCGTTCATGGCTTTTCTCATTTATTAGGTAGGAGACCTAAGGAAGAACCGTGTAAAAATCCCTTAAAAAAACTCAATTTACCCTTTCGATCTGTTGGAGAAGTTTTTCCCTGACAACCGAAGGCCATATAGGGATTGGCAAATTTAGTACGCAAACATCGATTGTAGTGTCGAAATAACTTCGGCCTGAATTTGAAGGTCTATTGTACCAGTTCTTTTTATAAGCCGGGATTTATCAATCGTGCGTATTTGGTCCAATACGATTTGCCCCTTTCTGCCTTGAAATTCGCAAAATACACGGGTGGGATAAGCCTTCCCGGCTGTCGTCATGGGTGCTACGATAACAGTTCTTATGTGCCGGTTCATTTCGTCAGGCGAAATGATCAGACAGGGACGCGTTTTTTTAATTTCCGAACCCACTGTAGGATCCAAATTAATCAGATAGACATCAAAGCGCTTGATTACCAGTGCCATTCTGTCTCATCCCAAGAATGCGATATCGGTTGTTCGGAATCGATCAACAGGTCGTCACCATTTTCTGCCATTTTTCGAAACGCCTCATCCCATCCGGATCGGGGCTTCGAAATAGGGCAGATGATGATTTTTTTGTTTTCAACGATAATATCAACATCCTCCGATATACCCGCCTGTTCAATAATCGGTTTAGGGATACGAATCCCCTGGGAATTGCCGATTTTAACAATGCGTGCTCTCATGGAAGACCTCCTCGAAATATATTGTAAGCACATTGTAATTACATTGACTTTGACTGTCAAGAAAAACATGTATGTAAAAAAATCTTGACAAATGAAGTGATATGCCTCATAAAGTTATCATCTCATCTACCAATGGAGGTAGAAGGAGCTCGGGGACCGCCTCAAAAGGCGGTCGCTGTTTTCTGGAGCCTTTTCTCATAACGCCTTTCCAGATCCTTTCGTCCTCGCTCTGAACCAACGTAATACGC
>MGQD01000190.1:0-3762 GCA_001797695.1 Deltaproteobacteria bacterium RBG_13_49_15
TTTTTAATAGTTCGGCAGCGGTTTCGATCGGGTTTGGGGTTTCGATCTTCTTTCGATTCCGATCATGCAGAAACACCCTTGGACCGCACGTATGGCATGCGTTGGGCTGGGCGTGAAACCGCCGGTCGGCCGGGTCTCCATATTCGGCCTGACATCTGTCGCACATCTGAAAATGCTTCATGGAGGTCTTGGGCCGATCATACGGGATATCCTCAATAATGGTATATCGGGGCCCGCAGTTTGTGCAGTTGATAAAGGGGTACCGGTATCGGAAATCGTTGGGGGAAAAGAGCTCCTTCAAGCAATCATCGCAGATGGACATGTCGGGTGAAATGAGTGTCGATTGTTCCCTATTTTTCCGGCTTGAGGCGATGCCGAATGATGTCAGTCCCCTGCCGGGGACGTCACATGCTGAAATATCCGTGATGTGGGCAAGAGGTGGAGGATGTGCTGTCAAATCCCTGACAAAGGAATCGATGGCTTCGGTTTCCCCCTCGATATGAATCAAGACGCCATCGGAGGTGTTGGCAACCTCTCCTGCCAATCCCAGACGGCTGGCGAGCTGGTAAACAAAGGGGCGGAAACCCACCCCCTGGACGATCCCGGCCACTTCAATCCGCCTGGCGATCCGTGTTGCGGTCATATCTTCTTTTAACCGGGAGAGAAAGACGATCTAGCCGTTGTCATTTTCCTGCTCCAGGCGGGCAAGGGATTCACGCAACAACTCGATGGTCTCCTTTGCCGCCGTTTCGTCGATTTTGTGGATGGCAAAACCGGCATGAACAATGACATAATCGCCAACCTTCGCATCTTCCAGTAGTAGGAGGCTTGCTTCCCTTTTGACGCCGTCCACGTCAAGGGTCGCCATATTATTTTGGATATTCACAATTTTCGAAGGGATCGCAAGACACATCGTGTAGCCTTTTCTGATATGGAACATTGATACGGCCAAGTTCGGCGAGAACCATTTCAATGACCGGATCGATTTTATCCGCAGCCGCCGGCGTCAATTCGATTCCGAGGGTTTCAATATCAGCCGGTTCAACGCCCAGGATAACTGTTTTTGGAACTTCTCTGTCCAATGCCCGGCACAGGGTTAATGCTTCCAGGAAATCCACCTGATGCAATGAATTTTTTGCCCGGATCCGTTCCGGAATCGCATCTCCTTCAAGCCGATAGAGTGTGCCGGGTTCGCCCCGGTTTCGAATGGCATCGACAACAATCAACTCATCGGTTTCGGAAATCACCCCCAGAAGGGTTAACCCCAACACGCCCCCATCCACCAGGGAAACCTCTTCCGGAAACTCATACCTCTCTTTGAGCCGTTGAACCACCCGGACCCCAAAACCTTCATCGGAAAATAGAAGGTTCCCGATTCCTAAAATCATCACCTTTCGTTTCTTTGAATTCAAGGTCCTTTCCAATCCTTTTGATCCGTCCCTAATGTGCGCGTTCTTCTTGCTTTTTCTAAAGCTGAATTGGCTTGCTTAATAAAGCCTAACAGTTCTGTTTCACCTGATACATCTCCCGGGTTATAACCCACGATCCCATTGTTGACGGTGATGTTCACCCCTTTTTTGCCTAACGCTTCCTCTTTAATCTGCCGGCCCATTCGGGCGCATATTTCCTGAGCTTTTTCAACATCCGAATAGAGGAAAATAATTCCAAACAGATTCGATTCAAGCCTTCCCAGCAGATCGCTTTTTCGAATGGTGGAACAGAGGACCCGGCCGGCTATTCCCAAAACCTCATCCTTTATAAGGGGATCGAGCCCTCCCCCTTCTTTACTAAATTCAACCTCCATCAGACACAACGAAAGATCGACCTTATATCGCCTGGCCAGATCCACCTCTCTTTCCAATATTTCAAAAAATCCTCTTGCGCTGAATTGACCGGTGTCCATGTTCATAAACGATTCAGCGGCATAACACTGAGTCATCCTGTCCAGTTTATCACAAAGAATAGTGACGAGGTTAAAAAAGAACTGGTTGGAGGTGCCGGGATAGAGAAATTGGAGCCGTTTGATCATCTTCTGATTGATAGGGAGCATCTCTCCGGGCGAAGTGGCGATAACGGTTGCGGATCTGGGTGCGCCCCGGAAAAGGCCCATCTCACCCACCACATCTCCCACCTTCAGGTGCGCAATGATTTTTTCGCCGCTGTAACTGCCGCAAGCGTCATCCGCTAAGGGATTGATAACATCCATGTCCCCGGATATGATCGCATACATCATGTCGCTCGATTCTCCCTTACGGCAAACCACGGTTCCTTTTTGAAAAGGCCTCAATGAGCCGGCCATCAGAATATGATGGATACCGGTTCTGGAGAGATTCCTGAACAACGGAATCCCTTCCTGAGGATCTTTCCCCAGCTTGACCCGCACCAGATCCCAGATGGTCACAAGTTCCACGTGGAGCATCAGCGCCGGGGTAATAAACAGGTCCCCCACAAGGGCTGAAATCATGGTAATAACCATTAAAATCCCAAAAAGAGAGGTAGGGCCGAAATTTGAAAAAAGCAAAACCGAAAATCCGGCGCTGATCAGCAAGGTGGTGAAAATCATCGAATTTCCGATTTTTCGAAATGTTTGCTTCAGCGCTTCCTCGTCATTCAGCACTTTTTTGAATTCCCGGTTAAAGCAGACCAGGTAATGAATCGTATCGTCCACCGCAATGCCGATGGCGATGCTGGCGATCAGGCTGGTGGCTGCTGAAAGTTCAATCTTTAACCATCCCATGGTTCCGAAAAGGATGATGATCGGAAATACGTTCGGCAAAATGGCGATAAACCCCACCTTAAATGATAGAAAGAGGAGAAACATCAGGGAAAATATCAGTGCGATGGTGAGGAAAAGGCTTTTTACCTGTCCGATGGTGAGCAGATGCCCGCTGGCTGAAATCACCACACCGATTCCGGTCACCTCGGACGACAGAGTTTTGGGACTGCTTTTCCGAATATGCTCCTGGATCCTGTCTTTTGTCTTGAGGAAATCATCGGAGCTTGAAAGATGGGTGAGAAGCAAAATGTTGGCTTTTGAAAAATCCCGGCTCACGAACCCCCAGAGCATATCCTCCCCAAGCATGATTTTATAATTATTGATTAGCATTCTGAATTCAAATGCCTCTTCGGGAAGTGCATAGTGCCTGGGGTCGAATCGATTCATCGCATAATTCACGACCTTCAAATAATCGGCAAAGGAAATGCTCTTATCCACTCCCGGCAATCGGTTCAGAAATAACTGGATTTGGCTTATCTCTTTGATTATTTTCGGATCTTCAAATGCATTTTCAACACTGCTTTCAATGCAGACGTTGACGGGAAAGCTTCCGGAAAGATGCCGGTAAATATCATAAAAGTTCCGGCTGATCTCGGAGTCTTTTTTAAAAAATTCAACCGGATTTGTTTCGACTCTCACCCGAAAAATGCCAAGAGCGAAAAAAATCGTAAGACAGGCAAGTATTGAAAGGCTGATTTTTTGTTTTCTGAGATTGATCTCAGCCGCCTTGTCGCAAATCCGTCCGACGGCAAGTCTAAACTTCGTTATTCCCTTTTCCTTTGCACCTCGAACTGGAATCAGAGAAAGAGCTGCCGGAACAAATGTCAAAACCAGGAGAAAAAGACTGAGCATTCCGAAAGAAGAAAAAAAGGCAAATTCACGAATCGCCTGCATCCGGTTCGTAAGAAGGGATCCGACGCCGATAACCGTGGTAAACACAGCCATAAATGTGGGAAGGGTCATTGTCGAATAGGTATCCAAACAAG
>MGQD01000190.1:3911-5821 GCA_001797695.1 Deltaproteobacteria bacterium RBG_13_49_15
GGGAAGGCTGATGATCCTCCGGACGCCCTTGATTTTAGACACTTCTTCGGAGAGTTGCGCCACCTTCTGAAATGTAATTGGCTCCAAGATCTTTTTTCCTTTAACGACGACTCGGATGATTTCATCAGAGCCGAACAGCTTTCGAAAGGCCGCATATTTTTTCGTTTCAGGGAGATCTTCTACGACCAGATCGTAAATGGAGGTGCGGATGGATAGTTCGGGGAGTTGCCACGCAAAAAAAAGGGTCGCCGAAAGAACAAACAGCAGAACTGTTTTTGGATGATAAACGATGAACTCCATGATCTTCCGGTAGAACGAGCGCTTATTATTTCGATTTACCATGGAAATATGGCTCCCTATTTGTGGAGAGTCTGAAAAGCGATCACATGAAGTTTCGTAAAATACCCAAAACACAACTGCATGTCAATTCGATACGCCCATTAATAACGTGTGAAGATAATGAGGGGGCCCCCTCCCGGCCCTTCAGGGAGGCCGGGAGGGGAAAGGGGGGTTAAAGAATTTTAAACTTGTATACCTGGTTCGATTCAGGATCGATGACATGGACCCCGCAGGCAATGCAAGGATCGAAGGAATGCACGGTTCTGAGGACTTCGAGCGGTTGCTTCGGGTCCGCAACCGGCGTTCCGATCAACGCTTCTTCTACAGGTCCCATCTTTTTATTGGCGCATCTTGGGCCGAGGTTCCAGGTGGAGGGAACCACATACTGATAATTTTTAATCTTCTTGTTTTCGATGCGGACCCAATGGCCGAGTGAACCCCTTGCAACATCATTTAAACCAACCCCCATGGCTTCGCCGGACGGCCAATCCCAAGCCTGGTAGGTTTTAGTATTTCCTTTTTTAATATTTTCAATAAGCTGGTTGATCCACCCTTCCATTGCTTGCCCGATGACTAGAGTTTCAAGACCTCTTGCAGCCGTCCTGCCGAGGGTGGAGAAAAGCGCCGTCACCGGAATTCCGAGGGTTTTGCAGGTGCTGTCCACAACGGATGTGATTTCTTTTTTCCCTTTGGCATACGCCACCAACACCCGTGCAAGCGGACCGACCTCGCAAGGCTCGCCTTCATATCGGGGCGCCTTGAACCAGGAGTACTTTCCATTATCCGGCTTGTACGCAGGATTTTCTTGCAGAGGTCTGGTCTCGCCCTGATAGGGATGTTTTTCTGCTCCATCCATATACCAGGAGTATTTAACGTGTTCGGTTACCCCTTCCTGTTTGGCCATTTTGACGCCGGCCAGATCGCGCTTTTTAATCACGCCCCTCGGCATGAACAAGCTTTCAGGTTCTTTATCGCTTTCCGGCAAATCTCCCCATGCAAGGAAGTTGGTTGTCCCGCCGATGGCGCCCCAGTCCTTATAAAAAGACGCCACCGCGATCAGGTCCGGAATATAGACGTTTTTAATGAATTCCTGAACCTCTTTCCAGATATAGATAAACTCGGCGATCCGGTCCGGTGTAAGGTCGGCCACACTGGTCACGCCTCCCACTACTAAGGATTGCAGGTGCGGGTTCTTCGCCCCGAAAATAGCATGCATTCGAGCCGCCCGCGCCTGGATGCGCAACGCCTCGACATAATGGGCCGTCGCCATCAGGTTTGCTTCCGGGGGCAGCTTATAGGCCGGATGTCCCCAGTAGGCGTTTGAAAACGGTCCGAGCTGTCCGCTGTCGACAAATGTTTTCAGGCGGTCTTTAACGGATTTAAAGTATTTTGCGCCGCCCATAGGGGCGTTGCTCACGCCATCCGCGAGATCGGCGGTCTTTTTTGGATCCGCCGCCAGTGCGCTGACGACATCCACCCAGTCAAGCGCATGGAGATGGTAAAAATGGACGATATGGTCATGCTGGAACTGCGCTCCGTGCAACAGGTTCCGAATAATTCTCGCATTGTCG
>MGQD01000191.1:0-243 GCA_001797695.1 Deltaproteobacteria bacterium RBG_13_49_15
AAATCAATATTTTTCAAGGGAGGTGTATTATGGCAATCGAAGGTGCGGATCTGGTCAAAGCAGCGGCTTATCTTGGTGCAGGAATATGCATGGGCCTGGGTGCCATAGGCCCGGCGGTTGGTGAGGGTTATACAGCGGCTAAGACCTGCGAAGCCATCGGAAAAAATCCAAAGGAAGCCGGATTGCTGACCCGGACCATGCTTGTCGGCCAGGCGGTCACGGAATCGACCGGCATCTACTCTC
>MGQD01000191.1:331-4754 GCA_001797695.1 Deltaproteobacteria bacterium RBG_13_49_15
GATCAGCATTAACGAGACGCTGATCGTTCAATTGATTTCTTTTTTGATTTTTCTCTTTATCATCAACCGGATTATGATCCGTCCTCTAAGAAAAGTCATGATCGTCAGGGATGGACACGTCGATCGGGTTGTCCGGGAAATAGTTGAATCGAAAAAAAAAATTATAGATTACCGACAACAGATCGAGGATCACGAGCGGGTCGTAAAAAAAGAGATGCAGACCTTAAACCAGGATCTTGAAACCGCAGGGAAAAAAGAAGCAAAGGAAATAATCGAATCGGCGCGCAAAGAGATCACAGTGATAAAAGACGGGATCACAAAAGAGATCAACGAAAAAATAAAGGAAGCAAAGAAATCTCTTGACCGGGAAACAGAATCGCTGGCCGATAGTATCATGGAGAAGGTTTTAGAACGAAGGGTGTCATGAGCGCGATATTTAAGTTCTTATTTTATATTATCGATATTTTACCTGCCCTTGCTCTTTCCGTGTTTTGTGCTGAAATTGCTATGGCCGCTGAAAATCCGGGAGGCTGGCGTTTAACCTATGATTTGATCATGAAATGGATCAACTTTTTAATCCTTGTTTTTATTTTCATCAGGTATGTCCGGATACCGTTAAAAAATTTCATAAAGGAACGGAAAACGGATCTGGAAAAAGAAATTCGTAGGCTTGAAAACGAAAAAAAAGAATTTCAAGATAAATTAAAAGATGCGGTGAAATTGCACGAGGAGAGCAATATCACGCTGTCTTCTCTAAAAGAACGGCTTTTAAGAGAAGGGAAAAGAGAAAAGGAGCGCATCATCGACGAAGCTAAAGAGCAATCGCGCATCATGCTGGAAAGCGCAAAACGAAAAGCCGAACATCAGTTGTATCAGGCTACAGAGATCCTTCGTTCACAGTTAATAGACTCGGCCATATCCCTTGCCATGGAACGGCTCCCAGCTCACATCACCGGTGATGATCATACAAGGTTTATCGACCGGTTCACAGCCGATTGAAAACGATCTGATCCTTTCTCACATCAACCGAAATTTTATCTCCCTCTTTTATTTTCCCTTCAAGAATTTCCATTGAAAGCGGATTTTCGATATTCTTTTGAATGATCCGCTTCAATGGCCGCGCACCGTAGACCGGATCGAAACCCATGTCGGCAATCCGGTCCCTGGCCCGGTTTTGCAGAACCATTTCGATCCCTTTTTCAGCAAGCCGTTTTGCCAGTTTCTCAACCTGGATTTTAACGATTTTGAAGATCTGTTCTTTCGATAAATTATGGAAAATAATAGTTTCATCGATCCGGTTTAAGAATTCCGGCTTGAAGCTCGCCCTGAGAGACTCCATAACCCGTTTTTCCATCTCTTTCCGGTCGGAAACGCCCAGTTCCTGGATATAACGGCTCCCGACGTTGGAGGTCATAATGATGAGGGTATTTTTAAAATCGACGGTCCGCCCCTGCCCGTCAGTCATCCGTCCGTCATCGAGAATCTGTAAGAGCACATTGAACACTTCGGGATGGGCTTTTTCAATTTCATCAAAAAGAACTACGGAATACGGGCGCCGCCGGACCGCTTCAGTCAGATATCCCCCTTCTTCATATCCCACATAACCCGGAGGAGCTCCGATCAGCCTGGCTACAGAATGCTTTTCCATGTATTCGGACATATCGACCCGGACAATCGCCTGTTCATTATCAAAAATAAACTCCGCCAGGGCTTTGGCGAGCTCGGTTTTTCCGACACCGGTGGGCCCCATAAAAATGAAGGAGCCGATGGGACGGTTGGGATCCTGCAGCCCGGCTCTTGCCCGGCGCACGGCATCGGATACGGCCGACACCGCTTCTTCCTGTCCAACCACCCGGACGCCGAGCCGCTCTTCCATGTGGACCAGCTTCTCCCTTTCCCCTTCCAGCATCCTGCTTACCGGTATTCCGGTCCACCGCGAGATGACCTCGGCTACATCCTCCTCATCCACCTCTTCCTTGAGCATCTTCTTTTCCTTCTGAAGCTGAGAGAGGCTTTGATTGGCGTTTTCCAATTGCCTTTTCAAGTCCATCGCCTTTCCGTACCGGATCTCAGCCACCCTGGCCAGATCACCCTGCCGTTCCGCTACCTGGGCTTCGACTCCGAACTGCTCCAGCTCTTCCTTGATCTTCCGGATGGTTTGGATGAGCTCTTTTTCGTTTAACCAATGGGCTTTCATGCCCGCCACTTCTTCCTTCATGTCCGCCAGCTCTTTTTCGAGCTTCTTCAAGCGCTCAGCGGATCCGGAATCGGTTTCTTTTTTAAGAGCCTGTTTCTCGATTTCAATCTGAGTGATTTTCCGTTCGATCTCATCGATTTCGGTGGGCATGCTGTCGATTTCGATCCTGAGTTTGGACGCGCATTCGTCAATCAGATCGATGGCCTTGTCGGGGAGGAACCGGTCGGAAATATACCGACGCGACAGGGTGGCCGCTGAAACGATGGCCGAATCCTTTATCCGCACGCCGTGGTGAACTTCATATTTTTCCTTCAGTCCCCTTAAAATGGAAATGGTATCTTCAACGGTGGGCTCCAATACCAAAACCGGCTGAAATCGTCTTTCCAGGGCAGCATCTTTTTCGATGTATTTCCGGTATTCGTTAATGGTGGTGGCGCCCACGCACCGAAGGACTCCCCTGGCAAGTGCCGGTTTCAACATGTTGGATGCATCCATCGCTCCCTGGGCAGCCCCTGCACCCACAAGAGTATGGAGTTCATCAATGAACAGGATGATTTCTCCTTCGGCGGACTCGACTTCCTTCAGAACCGCCTTGAGCCTATCCTCGAATTCACCCCTGTATTTGGCACCGGCAATCATGGCGCCCATATCCAAAGCCACAAGGCGGCGGTTTTTCAGGGTTTCGGAAACATCTCCAGCCGCGATTCTCTGGGCGAGCCCTTCAACTATGGCCGTTTTTCCGACGCCCGGCTCTCCGATCAGAACCGGGTTGTTTTTGGTCCTTCTGGAAAGGACCTGGACCACGCGACGAATTTCATCATCCCGGCCAATGACCGGGTCCAGTTTTCCCAGGCGGGCAAGGTGGGTCAGATTCCGGCTGAATCGCTCAATCGCCTGATACTTTTCTTCCGGATTCGGGTCGGTAATCCGCTGCGTTCCCCGTATTTCCATCAGGACTTTCAGGATCGACTCTCTATTGATGCCTGCCTGGCTGAGGATTCTCCCAGCCTCACCCTTTTGCTCGTCGGCTATCGACAGCAATATGTGTTCGATGCTGACATATTCATCCTTCATTTTGGATGCTTCGGTAAAGGCGTTCTCAAGAATTGTTTTCGTTCTGGATGAAATAAAGGTTTCTCCAACGCCGCTGATCTTGGGAAGCCGGTCAATAGCCATCAGCGCTTCCTGCGACACGCTCCCCGGCGAAACGCCCACTTTTCGGAGCATGGCTCCGGCAATCCCTTCCTTTTCGCTCAACATGGCACTGAGCAAATGCTCGGGTTCAATCTGCTGGTTGCTATGCTGAGATGCCAGGGCCTGTGCACTTTGAATGAGCTCCTGAGACTTGATGGTCAGTTTGTCAAACCGCATATAAACTCCTGAAATCTGATTTTATATTTATGGCATTTATCAATTATTTGCTTAAATTATAAACACTTGACCGCCGATGTCAAACCGTGACCTGGAAAGAACAGATCAAATGGAAAAACTATTTTTTATCTAGAAGAGTTCCTAAAAACGGCCCCTCGGTCCCTTTTTCAAAAACGGTATTTTCCAGGATGTCGCCGGCCGTAAAAAAGAGGATAAGGGTATCATAGCGGGTTAGGTTTCCATATGTGGAAAAATTGATGCTGGATCCTCCAACATCGGTGATCGGTATTCCGAAGGCGATGCTGTTCTGATAAAAAAGAGAGCGCTCATAGATCAACAGATTTTTCCCATCAAGTTCGACTACCCGGTCCGGAGCGCCGTAAAACCACAGGGCTTCCTTCAGGGTTGTTTCGCCGACCCGGAGATCGATAACAGGCGGCAACACTTCATTTCCATCGACCTCCTTAAGAATGCGATAGGAAAAGCAGCCGGTCATAACGGATAGAAAAAAAGCGGCAAGGATATAAAAAGGAGAGGCTCTAAAACGGGAGTTCATAGGAGGCCTTATCGGCATTCATGCTCACGCCGAAATGGGTCAACATATCTTCCGTATTAAAGAAAAAAACCAACCGGTCATATTTGGTATCAAAGTTCCCCATGGTGATAAGAAAAAGCCAGAGAGCGGTCCCTTTAGTCACTGCCCGTTTGTACATATAGGCATTCCCATTGGCGAGTTTCACCACCTCTACAGGAGCTCCGAAACAGCGCGTTACATCACGAGCCGTGCTTTTTCCGGGAATCATCTCTTTAAGCCCTTCCGGATCAAATGCCTGATACTCTTTTGTCTTGCCCAAT
>MGQD01000191.1:4779-10037 GCA_001797695.1 Deltaproteobacteria bacterium RBG_13_49_15
GCATGATGATTCCGATCCAAAATAAAACCGCTCTCTTCATGATTAACCCTCCATTTGAAATCGATCGAATAGGGAAATCAGCCTTGATTATCCCCCTTTTAATCCCTGCAAATAATCTTCCCATTCCATTGGAAGAAGATATTTCTTTTTATTGTTGCATTCCTTGCAGCAGGGGACCAGATTCCCTTTCGTGCTCTTTCCTCCGCGGGAGATGGGAACAATATGATCCATCGTCAGGTCGGCTGCCGAAACGGTGTTTTTACACCAGTGGCATTCACCTTTGGCGACCCGGCGTTTCCACCATTGGGATTCTCTGAGCTCCTTGGCTTTCAGGCGCTCCCTTTTGATCTGCTTTTCGTCGATATATCCGTTAAAAGGGTCCATGGTTCCCGATCATTTCACAGAAAGCTTAAGGTCAAACAGCCAGCGATCAATTTCTTTTTCAAGGAGATCGTAATATTTTTCAGATCCTCCGAGGCCTTTTCTGCCGAAGAAGTAATTGATTTCTAGCATAAGCGGCTTTGCAGGATCAGCATTTGAAAAAAGAACGTCAAAGCCGGCCAGGTTGATTCCTGTTGTTTCACAAAAATTTAGAACAGATCGGATCCCCGACTGCTGGATATTAGGATCCGAAGCGGCATCAATATCAGCTCCTGCCGACAGATTGGTTAAAAAAGAATTCAACGCATTTTGAACCCTCCAATAAGATACAACGGATTTGTTGACGATGACAACCCTAAGCGACCGGTTTTGAGATGGAACATATTCCTGAAGGATAAAAGGGCTTTTTTCTCCGGATTCAAATCGGGTCTGTTCATTTATAACTTCTTTTAGTTTAGCCTGAGAATCCACCAAAAAAACACCTTCTCCTTCGCCGCCCCAATCCCGTTTAAACACAAACGGAAACATGAACGGAAATCGGCCTCCTGGATACTGTCGCGTAAAATCTTCAACCGAAAAAAAGATCCGGCTTGTGGGATGCGGTGTTCCGGTTTTCTGAAACAGATGAAGCTGGCCGGTTTTCCCCGGGAATTGAAACCGGGCTTCATAGTTTGGAAAAACATAAGGACAGTTTTCTTTCGCCATCCGGTATAAGGTTTTTCGGCATCCCTGAGGCAAAATCACGGCTTGTGCCTCTTTGATGGCGGCGAACTCCTCGGCTCCGGGATCTCTTCCGGCGCACAGGATATTCCTGCCGGCGGCATAGCACGGATGAAATGAAAGAATCATTCGTACCCGAATCGTTTTAAGGCCCTGGTGTCTTTGCGCCAGTTCTTTTGGATGCGCACCCGGATTTCCAGGTAGACGCGGGAGCCGATCAGCCGTTCGATTTCCATACGGGCCTCTTCGCCGATCCGTTTGAGTTTTTGCCCCCCCTCCCCGATGATAATTTTCTTCTGGGATTCGCGTTCGACATGAATAGAGGCCTGAATGCGAACGATCGACTTCTTTCTTTTTTCTGAAAAATCGTCAACGGTCACCGCCGATGCATAAGGGACCTCTTGTCCGGTCAGTCGAAACACCTTCTCCCGGATGAGTTCGGAAACCAGAAACCGCGTCGGCATATCGGTTAATGCTTCCTTGGGAAAATATCCGGGTCCTTCCGGAAGCTCCCCTTCCAATGCGACCAGGAGTTCTTCGATCTGGTCTCCGTTTTTAGATGAAATGGGAACGATGGCTTTAAACGGATGCTTTTTCGACCATGAATCGATCCTGTGAAGAATTAAAGGCTTTTTAATCAAATCCGTTTTATTTAGCGCCAAGACGACCGGCGCATTGATCCCCTTCAGCGTGTTCGTTAACACCCCTTCGGGTTCCGTTTCCGATGCACTCACATCCGTCATCACCAGCATGACATCAATCTCCTTTGCCGCGGAAAGGGCCTTCTCCACCAGTCTTCTGTTGAGCATTGTTTTCGCCTGGTGGATTCCGGGAGTATCGATGAATATCATTTGCGATGATGGTCGATTAAGAATGCCGAGAATTCGATTCCTGGTGGTCTGAGGCTTTTTCGAGGTAATGGAGATTTTTTCTCCGACAACCCGGTTTAAAAAGGTGGATTTCCCTACATTCGGCGCACCTATAATCCCCACAAATCCGGATCTAAACAGCCCCATGAATGCGCCCTTTGATCCATTCCCATACGGCATCCGAACCTTGCCGGGTTTTAGCCGAAAATGGAATGACCGCTTCCTTTTCCATTAAAAGCGCTTCGGCAATCCTTGAGCGTTGCCGGATTAGCTCTGATTTTGAGACTTTGTCGGCTTTTGAAACGGCCAATCTGCATCCGATTCCAAAATGCTTAAGCCATCCGATCAGGTCATGCTCCTCCTTTTCCGGAACCCTTCTGATATCCATGATAAGAACGACCCCTTTCAGGAGCGCCCGATTCAGAAGATATGTCTCCACGGTCTCTTTCCATCCGATCCGCACGGCTTTCGGGACATTTGCATATCCGTATCCCGGCAAATCAACGAATATGAACTCTTTATTGATTAAAAAAAAATTGATTAACCTGGTTTTTCCGGGCGTGCTGCTGGTTTTTACCAGGCGCCTTCTGTTCAAGAGAACATTTATCATCGACGATTTTCCGGCATTGGAACGGCCGGCAAACGCAATTTCAGGAAAATTTTCGATGGGAAACTGGGACTGTTTTGCAGCGCTCGTGATGAATTCGGCGGATATGATTTTCATTGGAGATGCGTCG
Organism: Deltaproteobacteria bacterium RBG_13_49_15; assembly: GCA_001797695.1. Taxonomy (GTDB): domain Bacteria; phylum Desulfobacterota; class Desulfobacteria; order Desulfobacterales; family UBA2156; genus RBG-13-49-15. The sequence goes on from MGQD01000191.1 coordinate 7,487, forward strand.
TATCGCAATGGTTGAAAAGCGGAATGGATCAACTCGACCTTCTTTTATTGAGATAATCTTCCAGCCGGTTCATCCCTTCGGCGATGTTCTCCGGCGAATTGGTGTATGAAAAACGGAGATGCCCTTCGCTGTTTGATCCGAAATCGATTCCAGGGGCGACTCCCACAGGCGCTTTATCCAATCGGCTCCGCATTTATGGGCCTTTGGCTCATTTCTATACAACCTTGTTTAACGGATATTCGATGATCCCCTCGGCTCCTCTTTTGAGAAGCTCCGGAATCAGGTCCCTCACGGTGTTGGAATCCACAACGGTTTCAACCGAAAACCAGTCGCTTTGATAAAGAGGGGCAACAGTTGGGGCGTTTAAGCTGGGAAGCACGGCGACCACCCGTTCCAGACAGCGATTTGGAACGTTCATTTTCAGGCCGACAAGTTTTTCACCCAGAAGGGCGCCCTGCAGTAGCAGGGCGATCTGTTCAATCTTTTCCCTTTTTTCCGTATCTTTCCAGGAATCATGGTTGACGATGAGCTGCGTGTTCGTCTTCATCAATTCGTGAACAACCCGGAGCCCATGGGCTTTGATCGTACTTTCGGTTTCGGTAACCTCGACAATGGCATCCGCAAGTCCGGAAACCACTTTTGCTTCGGTGGCTCCCCAGGAAAATTCCACTTTGACATCAATACCGTGTTCCGAAAAATACTTCTTTGTAAATTGAACCAGCTCCGTTGCGACTAGTTTTCCCCGAAGATCCCCGATGGTTTTGATCTCCGAATCGAAAGGAACCGCAAGCACCCATCGAGCCGGCCGGGAGCTGACCTTCGAATAAATGAGGTCGGCAGCGACATGAATGTCCGAATTGTTTTCGGCGATCCAGTCCTTTCCCGTCAAACCGGCATCCATGGTTCCGCCTTCCACATATCGGGACATCTCCTGGGCTCTGCATATGGCGCATTCAATGAAGGGATCATTGATTTCAGGAAAATAGCTTCGCCCGTTAACGTCGATGCTCCAGCCGGATCGCTTGAACAATGCAATGGTCGCATTCTGGAGGCTTCCTTTCGGAATCCCCAGCTTGATCCGTTTCATTTCCGATACACCTCCTTTTGATCGAACACCCGAATCCCGATGATCCGTGTGGAGCCGTCCTTAACTTCCCTATAGAAACAGCTTCGAAATCCCGTATGGCAGGCAGCCCCGCCGATCTGCTCCACCATTAAAAGAACCGCATCCTCATCACAGTCGATGCGGATTTCCCTGACAATTTGCCGATGACCCGATGTCTTCCCTTTTACCCACAACTCCTGACGGCTTCGGCTGTAAAAGGTTGCCAGACCGGTGGACAGTGTCATTTCCCATGCTGTTTCGTTCATGAATCCGAGCATGAGAACCTCGTGGGTTTGATAATCCTGAATCACTGCCGGCAAAAGTCCGTTCATTTTATCAAAATTTGGCTTCACCATGTTCATTTACTTGGTATCCTTCAAGATCATCCTTTATGAGCCTCTGGCTCGTTTATGAGCCTCTGGCTCATTTTTTATATAGTGAAGCTCCCCGCGCACTGAAGAGCGGGGCTTGCGGGAAGCAGACCGGTCAAAGGGTCATGCCATTATCGGTCTTGAGCTACCCTTTTTTCCTCCAGAATGGCTATCAAATATTTCCCATAATCGTTTTTGGTCATATCCGACGCCAATTCTCTGAGCTCGGCAGGGCTGATATATCCGAGCCGGAAGGCGATCTCTTCAATGCACGATATTTTCAGTCCCTGGCGTTCCTGGATGGTCTGCACATAATTGGCAGCCTGGTGCATCGCTTCATGAGTCCCGGTGTCCAGCCATGCCAAACCTCTTCCCAGAATCTCAACCCGGAGATCCCCTCTTCTAAGATAAACCAGATTGACATCCGTTATCTCGAGTTCTCCCCGGGCAGAAGGCTTGAGGTTGGCGGCAATATCGATGACATCATTGTCATAAACGTAAAGGCCGGGTACGGCATAATGGGATTTTGGTTTCTTCGGTTTTTCCTCAATTCCGATCACCCTCCCCTCCGAATCGAATTCCACCACGCCGTATCGTTCCGGATCCTTTACCGGATATCCGAAAATAAGCCCGCCTTTGACGAGCCGGACCGCGCGTTTCAGGATTTCAGAAAGATCATGACCATAAAATATATTGTCCCCGAGGATCAGGAATACGGTATCCTTTCCGATAAACGCTTTTCCGATAATAAAGGCCTGAGCCAATCCTTCCGGCTTCGGCTGCTCAGCATAGGACAATGATAACCCCAACTGGGAGCCATTACCCAGGAGTCTCCTAAAATTCGGCAGATCTTCAGGCGTGGAAATGATAAGGATTTCCCGAATACCTGCCAGCATGAGGACCGAAAGCGGATAATAAATCATGGGTTTGTCGTAAACCGGGAGGAGCTGTTTACTCACCACCCGTGTGATCGGATACATCCGGGTGCCGGAACCGCCGGCCAGAATAATCCCTTTCATTGCACCTGCCTTTTTTTTCGTTGCCAAATTAAACGATGGAAAAAACCCTATCGATA
>MGQD01000192.1:0-103 GCA_001797695.1 Deltaproteobacteria bacterium RBG_13_49_15
CGACCCGCTTGACGAATTCATCCCAGCCGAAGGTATGATTTTCTACAAACTCATGGTCATAGAGTTTCTCGTTGACAATGACATGGGCGATACCTACAGCAAG
>MGQD01000192.1:128-341 GCA_001797695.1 Deltaproteobacteria bacterium RBG_13_49_15
CGCAGCCAGCAGTCTGCCCGGGCAGCGGCGCGGGTCAATCGGGGGTCAACGACGATCAGCTTTGCGCTGGCATCCAGAGCGACGGAAAAGGGTTCCCCCTTATAACAATCCGGGTTGCTGATCACGACGTTATTACCCCACATCATAAGGCACTTGGGGTGATTTTCATAGTCGACGATCGGGTTCGTACCGCAGGTAAGGATGCTTGTGGCG
>MGQD01000192.1:387-462 GCA_001797695.1 Deltaproteobacteria bacterium RBG_13_49_15
AGCCGAGCAGGTTTGCAATCCGATAAATGACGGCCTCATTTTCCCGTCCCGTCCCGTATCCGAAGACAATCGATT
>MGQD01000192.1:522-2154 GCA_001797695.1 Deltaproteobacteria bacterium RBG_13_49_15
TCCAGGTGATACGCTCCCACCGGCCTCCGGGCTTGGAACCGACACGCTTTACCGGAAAGGCAAGCCGGTCGGGATGGTAAACGAGCTGGGTTGAAGCCAGCCCCTTGCTGCAAAGGGTCCCGTGATTGATCGGGCAGTCCGGATCGCCGGCTATCTTGGCGATTTTACCGTTTTTGACGTAAACGAGGACCCCGCATCCTCCATGACACATCCGGCAGTGGCTCCTGACCAGACCGTCATATTCGTAAACCTCCATTTCCCGGTCCACGTTTGAATATCTGAATTCAACCATTATCTCCTCTTTATGTGCATTCTATCAGCGCTCATGTTTTGCCTTTCGGATACATGCTCTCAATAAGATCCCGGTATTTTTCAATGATGATCTTTCTTTTAATCTTCAAGGACGGGGTCAGTTCACCGGTCTTCTCAGAGAAAGGGTATTGAATCAACCGATAATATTTAATGCTGTTCACCGGAGATAAGTGTTCGTTCTTTTTTGCGATGTGTCGATCCACCAGAGCCATAAAGCCGGCCCTGCCGGGGAGGTCCTCCAAAGAGGAAAACTCAATCCCATCCAGCCGGGCGATCCGGGATGCTTCGAGCCTGTTCAGGACGACGAGGGCGACCAGATATTGCTTCTCCGGACCAGAATCTCACCGTCCGGGGCGATCCTGACCTGATTACAGGGGAGGGGCCTTCCGGCCGTTCCGAATCGGTAGTCCTGAATGACGTTTAAGCTGACCGGGGCCGTTGATTCGGTCAGGCCGTATCCTTCCATGACGAATATTCCGGCCCCGTTGAACAGGTTGGCGATTTCTCGGGACAGAGGGGCTCCAGCGGCCGTCATCCAGCGCAACCGGCCACCCAGTTTTTCTTTTAGCTTCCTGAAGATCAATAAGTATGCCAGCCGATGCTTGATGGCCAGGGAAAGAGGGATCCTTTCTTTTCGTTCCTTGATGAGATTGACCTTTCCTCCTACATCCTGTGCCCATGAAAATATCCTTCTTCTCCAGGAAGGCTGTGCCTTGATCCGGGCTATAATCCGTGCATAGACTTTTTCAAGAAATCTGGGTACGGCGAGGATGATGGTCGGTCTTTTGGTTTGGATGTCTTCCATCAGGGTGTCCTGGCTTTCTGTGTAATGAGCAGTGATGCCGACCTTTAGGCCGTAAAGGTGTCCGGCCACCCTTTCAAAGACATGGGAAAGAGGGAGAAACAGGACGGCAACATCGGTTTCGTAGGCCGGAACAACAGCGTCCAGTGCATCAAAAATGGCCAGGGTATTGGTATGGCTGATCACTTTCGCTTAACGTGCGCAGTAGCAACGCAGCGCCGCACTCCACGTTTTATGATTAAGTGCGGCGTTGCTACTGCTGTTAGCTGCCGTTGTTTTGCGTTAAGAGTGCACTAACCTTCACCTATTCAATTGAGAAAAACTCTGGTCGAAAGGCGAGCACGTTTCTCTTGACATCAGGGTTAGTTTTTCGTTGAGTTAGCCACCTCGTGCGCCAATGTTCAACGAGAGATGATAGTGGGTAATCAAAGTAATTCAACCTACTGTGCTCGCCCTTTAGGAAGTCGCTGAAATTGTGCGCCAAAGGAATGGCATAGATGTTTCGTTGAAAGGAGTGG
>MGQD01000192.1:2175-2395 GCA_001797695.1 Deltaproteobacteria bacterium RBG_13_49_15
AACCCAAGCAACTCAGAAGCCGTCCGAATTACACGCATCCGCCAAATAGGACCGTCGCCAAATCGGTTTGTCACAAGGATCTTGTGTGCTGTTAGGAGGTCACGCATTGCATCGAAGGTCTCATCCGTGAGATGCAGCGTTCCGTAGCCTTTCGTCTTTCCAATTGGAACATACAATAGTTGGTCGTTGAACTTGAGTCTGTTGTACTGTGAGCTCTTGC
>MGQD01000192.1:2427-3079 GCA_001797695.1 Deltaproteobacteria bacterium RBG_13_49_15
CTGCTCGCCTTACGCTTCAAAATGTTCGTGACCTTGTTCTTATACTTACGACTGAAAAGCTCTCTCACTTCGTTCGAAGCAAGCATATAAGAAATGAGCTTTCCACCCAACAAGTAGTTGTATGGCGGCAATGCGCCAAGCACATAGGCATCCATCGTGTAAACAAGATTTCTCGTGCGTACTTTGGTATCCCAGCCGATCCATCTATCTCTCTCAGGGATATGAACGATTGAGCTACCAAGGGCAGCAATTCCAATCAAGGGCCGATTGGGAAGAGAAGAGTCCCGAATCAAGAGCTTGATTCTTCTACCGACATACTCGCTATATGGAGATGACCAGTAGAAACGACAGACACGGAAGAGATCGAATTGCTCTTTAGTTTCGCATACTTCGATTGTGGGTTGGACTTTGGATGGAAAAGCGGCCGCACCGTCAGCAAGATTGGTTTGGGCAAGATGAAGATGAGCGGCTAGCCAATCGGTGTTCTTGTGGATTTGCTCCTGCCGCTTGATTTCCATTGAGTCCTTGATGACATCCTTGTCGTATGTTGCTGGGGGCGTTAGGCTAACTTTGTTGGATTGAAAACTCAATTGCCAATCAAGACGGAGCAAATCACGCAAGATCAAAACCTTGACCTTCTCTTCGGGTGAGC
>MGQD01000192.1:3154-5568 GCA_001797695.1 Deltaproteobacteria bacterium RBG_13_49_15
TGAGCATCTATTATCCCTGAAATTTGGAGTCGGGATATACTTTTTCCTCTACTAGCTTTTCAAATTCAGTTACTCTCACCGGAAGTGCAAACGCTTGGTCGGAAGACACCATATATAGATTCCCTGCTATTGTTTCTTTTTGGATGAAGTTGGCAACGACGCCGTCAAAGTTGGCATTTGACTTTGTTAACGCCCTGATATCATCCGAGTTGCCCAAATGGAAAGCAAAAAAATTCTCCGCTTGTGTTCTGATTTCATCCGAAATGGCCGATGGTCGCTGGGTGATCGCAACAACCCCTAACCCAAACTTCCTGCCTTCCTTTGCTACTCTGACAAACGGGTTTGCATTCGACTTCACGAATTCATCTGACAGAACATTCTGAGCTTCCTCAACGAAAACCACAGACGTAATAACCTCTCCTGGTTTATCAGAGGTGAATTTCGCTTTGTTGTTGTCGAACAGTTTCCGGACAAGGATTGTGGAAATGATGCTTGCATCCAAGTTGTCTTTGAGGGATAGATCGATAATCACGGTCTTTCCCTTCCTAAGATAGTCGAACATTTCTTCTACAAGTTCAGATGAACTGGAATGCAAGCCTTTGCCTTCATCTATTAAGTGTCGGATGCGTTTCCTGATAGCTGCGATCGTCGTCCTTGCACTCGCTTCCTTTTTCTGTTCAAAGAAACCAGGAAAATCCTTATGAAGTTGCTGCGGATCTGCAACATACTGGTCAATCTTTCGAATGAAATCACCCACCCCTTCTTCGTCAAGGTATAGCAAGAAGGATTTCATCACTTCCGAAAAACCCGCACCAAAATTCAGAAGATCACCGACAGTAAGATGATCGTGCATATTCAAGAGAACTTTACCTTTGTATACAAATCTCTTGGAGTCTTTGTAGGCATCGGGCAGTGTCTTGTCTGAATACACAATAACGTTATTTCTAATGCTCGGTTCATCAATGTCACCAAGCCCATAGGTCTTTGTGCCCCGTAGAAAGTATTCACCGTTTAGGTCAAAGATGAGCTTGCCGTACTTTTCGTCCTTTACCATATTGAGAAGTAGAACCTTGACAAGATTAGTTTTTCCAAATCCTGACTGAGCGAAGACCATTGTCCTCTTATCTCTTAGTCGATCAATCTTGAAAAGGATATAACCTTTGTCCTTGTGGACATTCTCCCCAATACACAGAAATCCAATCGGAGCACCATCTTCATTCGCCTTGTTCAAGATAGCCTCGATTTCTCGCTTGTTCAGATGACGAGCGATGTACGAGACGGTTGGAAGCTTTCGGACGGCAGTAGTGAAGGAAAGAGTTGTTCCATTGTCAGTATATGTTCCAAGTATTCTTACCTTGTATGTATAGCTGAACATTTTTTGCTTGTCCCGCTCCGAAAGCTCACGTTCCGCAATGCGAGCATAGTGAACAGCGATTAGTGTTTTGTCTTGAGACTTAAAGATTGGATCTTCATCATAGATCTCAGCTTCAACTCGAGCAAGATATTTCGTGCTTCCTTCATCTTTCGGCGTAAGAACTATAAAGTCCCCGGTCTGAGGGCTTGCCTTTGCATCTTCATAGGACGAGTAGATGAGTAATGCATCTTCCGTGGTTTTTTGTCCGTATAGAACGCCGAAGTCTGCTTTGCTGCTCATAATTTGTCGCTCCTCTAAAACCGTTCGTGTGTGTCCAAGAATAGGTTTTCAATGTCTACGTGTTCCATCCGTTGGTCTTTGTAAAGGGAGTATTTCAATCGGTTGATAATCTCTTCCTTGAAATTCCTTTTCAGTGATACAAAGTTGTGAACCTCTGCTAAAGGATATGGGTAACCGAGTATGTAGTGCTCTTGGGTTAGGCGGGTTAGTTCATTGAAGATCGCTACGAGCGATTTTCCGTCTCGTACCACTTGCCCGGATTCAATACGAGGGATTGCATCAAAAATATTCACATCAACGATTACCCAGTCATAGTTTTGAAGCTTCTCGACATAATCCAGCCTGGCTGCGAAGAACAGCCCAAAGCCACGGCCACCTTGAATGGATTTCTTAATGAACATCCCTCCCTGATAAGATGCTTGTAAAACAGGTGTAGGCACTTCGAACCAGCAACAGAGCTTCTTGCGTTTTGGGTCAGTTTGCGTAAAAGGATATTGAGGCTTGAGTTGATCCTGAAGGTAGACGTCGATTTGCTTTAGAGTATATGACAGTTCCATTTTTATCGGGGATTGTTTAGTAACCGCAATGCATATGATCCCCTTTTCGTGAAGGAGTTTGCCAAGTCGCACGAGATATGGTTGATTGATTTGCAGTGGGCGAAGTGTACCGTCCCGTAGGATAAAGTCACCCGATTTTGTCTCCGGCAGTTCTGCGACTTCCAGCATAAGGGCAATTTCTAACACATCCTGGCAAAAAGAGA
>MGQD01000192.1:5606-6109 GCA_001797695.1 Deltaproteobacteria bacterium RBG_13_49_15
TAGGGAAATACCTGTGAAGGATCGTCGGAGAAGAAATCCAGCAGCCGTTTCACTGGCTTAAGAGAAAGAAAATCATCGTAGATTGCCAGCAAATGATCTTCGTTGGTAACGAGAATGTTCTGGGGGTAATAAGCCTGCCCAAGAATCACAGGATCGTCGAGCGCATTCATTCGTACTTGCTGACCGTGATGGAAGCAAATGTAGCCCGCTGTGTAGACAGCAATCGCTAGTCCGTTGTAGAACTGTTCGGTGTTGTAACTTCCGTCTATAGCATAGAATCTACGTTCGCTGTTATCGATCTCATCGAATGGGAGAATCTCAAAAACCTGAGGAGTCTCAATGTTGTCTTCGTTACCAATAGGATTGATGCCATAGTTCTTATTGCTACGGTTGTTGATGTGTTGAGCAACCGTTTCGATTGCGCTGTCTGGTATTTCTTTGCGGCTCATTGTGATTGAGTTGTAGAGTTCAGATTCGATTGCTGTTGATTGTATACATTTTCG
>MGQD01000192.1:6143-8453 GCA_001797695.1 Deltaproteobacteria bacterium RBG_13_49_15
CATTCAAGTGCAAACTAAGCCTTGCGGTTTGGGCGTGAGCCGTTTGCACTGTGTTAGGCGACGTGTTTCTTCAGTTCAATTGATAGAGGGCTTTGCTTTTTTAACGCACTGACTTTCAATATGGAAAACCCAATAGTATTTCCTTCATTATCTATTTTTTCCATCACTGCGTCATTTTCTGTCTCTTTGAAATACCCTGTCTTTCGTTCAAAGAGAACTTCAAGATAATCCCCTTTTTTGTCATACCAAACTTTTATTGCTTCTCCCATAACACAGCTTCTTTTTTGATAGTGTCCGTAAAATACGCCGTCAGGATAAAAACATCATCAACCTTGACCTTCATGACAACACACATATATTTCTCACCAATAGGAGTCATCAGGTAATGGCGATAAAAAAGTTCCGCTTCTGAATCCGTCTTCGATCCGACAACAATCCGGCTGTGATAACGTTTCTACGATCTTGTCAATTTGACCAGCCATTTCTGGATGGTCATTTTCAAAATGTTCAAGACGCTCATCAGTAAGACGCACATTCCTGTCATATAAATCCTTGAACCATCTCATTTTATGATACCAAACCGTTAAACCTTTTCTGAAGAAATATGTCGCCTAACGTTCAAGGCCAAAAGAAGTGCGAAGCATTTGGATTTAATCTTTTGGCCTGTGTTAGATGAAGTTGCGGCCATTACATTAATCCAAATAATCTTCTCAATCTGTTATTCACTTCACCCTGCATGCGATAGGATAACTCCCCCAATTCACGTTGAAGGAAAGAGGTTGTAACCGTCATCAGCCGGTGCAGTCGAAGAACAGAAGATACTCGTAAGCCCGTAATGGCAAAATCAGCTTGCGTTGCATCTAAAAGCAAGTCTGTTTCCAGAAGATCAGCCGGCGGTTGGCTACTGATAAAGGCCAAGACAACATGACGATGTAAGCCAATGGGGTTGGTTAAACATACTGCTGGCCTCACTTTGGTTGATGAAAAATCATCAAAAAGAAAAGGAACCAACACCACCTTACCTTTGATCATGAAATGGCCTCCCATCGGCAAGAGTGTAGATATCCTCTTCTGGTTTCTTCAAGAAATCAAAGGCTGGATTTCTACTTGCAGCTCGAAGCCATTCTTTTTCATCAATATCAGTTTCTTCCGGCATAAAGACGATAACACGAACTCTTGCTGGCCCGCTAAAAGGCAAAGGTTCATCGAGGACAAGTTGTCGTTGAGCATTAATAGTTGCAGTGGTCTCGATGGCTTTTTCGATAAATTCCATATCATGGTCCTCCTGTATTTTGGATTTTACCACATTGCCGCAATTTCATCTAACTTGTTCATAAGCGACAATGTCGCTTTTTGTTCAGTTTTGGATGGATAGGCGACATAGTCGTCTATCCACACTATGGACTAACCACCTTCTTTCTTTCTCCTCAAAAATCTGATCTAACGGGTTTCGTATCTTCATAAGAGCCTTATTACTTACATGGGTGTAAATCTCTGTTGTCTTTGAGCTTTTGTGCCCCAATAATTCCTGAATATGCCTCAAATCAGTCCCGTTTTCTAAAAGATGAGTGGCAAATGAATGTCTGATGGCTGCTTCTTGATAAAACCTAAAAAATCTCTATTGTAGTAGAGATAGCCTTTCAAAGTTTTGTAGCTGTATTTCCTTGAGAGGAGTTCCCGCTTTAAGTCATCAAAGGTCGTTGCAGACAATTTTTTATCAGAGAATCTCCCCTCGCCCCTCTTTGCCAAAGAGGGGGATAAGGTCTGGATTGTAACGGAAGGATATGGTTATCCTGCCTGAATTGTCTTTGCCTATATTCACCCCGATTCCATGTGTAAAATCCTATCAAAATGCTATGTTAATGTCAAACTGCGTATTTATTCCGGTGAAGTCGGCCGCGCCTGCTGGAAAGTGGAAAATGAATGCTTCAACTCACCGAGAATTGCTGCACGTTTTTGTCGATTTCTTGAATGAGGCGGCTTAGCGTGATAAAGAGATTCCATCTTCCCGTGACGAGTCGGGAAAAGGGCTCACCAGGAGGGTTCCATGGAAAAAAAATACAAGGTCCTCATCAGGCGTTGCGCCGAATACGATGCCCAAAAGATCAGGAAGATCATTGAGGAAGGGATGGAGGAACTGGGTGTTTTCCCGAGCGGGAATGTACTGATTAAACCCAATGTCGTCATATCCCATCCGGAGGTGTTTCCCTATGCCTTCACGCGAAAGGAGTTTCTGGAAGGTGTCATCATGGCTGTAAAGGGAAGGGGCCGGGGTATCAAAAAACTGTCTGTAGGCGAGCGGTCCGGAAT
>MGQD01000192.1:8473-8875 GCA_001797695.1 Deltaproteobacteria bacterium RBG_13_49_15
GCACATCCCTGGTGCCGGCTCACCTTAAGCCTTAAAAACCTCATCGGTATTCAGGATGACAGGCACCGGCTTGTGGATCACAACCTGTTCCTGGAACATAAGATCGCCGACCTCCAGGCGGTTATTCAGCCCAAGTTCATCGCGATAGACGGAATTACGGCAGGCCAGAAGATGATGCTCACCCCGACTCCGTTTGACATGGGGGCTGTGATCATGGGGACCAACTCCTGCGCCGTGGATACCGTGGGATGTCATATGGTGCATCTGGATCCTTACGATCTGATCCATCTCCGTTTTGCCTCCGAGAGAGGATTCGGACCCATTGAAATTGCAGAGATCGAAGTCGGAGGAGATTTCCCTCTTGCCGAGGTTCAGGAAAGGACCCGGTCTTTCCAATTCTGC
>MGQD01000192.1:9261-10068 GCA_001797695.1 Deltaproteobacteria bacterium RBG_13_49_15
ACGGGAGATTGAGGATTGAGGCTTCCCTGAAGGTACAATGGGGCTCGTGAAAAAGACCATACAAATCACAATCAAGCTCTTTTCAGGGCTTCACAGCGACTCCGGCATCGGCGGTTATGACCCCGAAGAGGGGGTCGTGATGATGGTCAAGGCCGGAACAAGGGTGAGAAAAATCGCGAAGGAGATGGGCCTTCCGGATTATCGGAACCTTGCCTATTTCGTGGGTGGAATCAAAGCCGGCCATCGGGCCCGCTTAAAGGATGGAGATGAGCTCGTCTGCCTGAGGCCTTCAGCAGGCGGGTAGGAGGGAAATGATATGCCAGGGGGGTTCACGGGGCGATATGCTGTTCTTAATCTCTCTACCGGGGAGTTTACAATCCGAACGCCGGGAGAAGAATTTTACAAGATGTTTCTTGGGGGGTATGGTCTGGGCGCTGCGGTCATATACAGAGAACAGAGACCGGGAGTGGATCCTCTTTCAGCCGAGGCCTGGCTGGGATTTTGCCCGGGGCTTTTAACCGGGACCGGCGCCCTTTTTTCCGGCCGGTTTATGGTGGTGGGGAAGTCCCCTCTGACCGGCGGGTGGGGGGATGCCAATGCCGGCGGGTTCTTCTCTCATGAGATCAAGAAGGCGGGTTATGACGGCATCTTTGTGACCGGATCGGCTAAGAAGCCGGTCTGGGTTTTTATTACAAACGAAGGAGCCGTTATCCGGGATGCTTCCCCACTCTGGGGAATGGACACGGTAGAGACCGAAAAGAGGATACGGGAAACTCTGGGAGATCGGAAGGTGCAGGTAGCCTGTAT
>MGQD01000192.1:10106-10755 GCA_001797695.1 Deltaproteobacteria bacterium RBG_13_49_15
TAGTAACGGATGGAGGGAGGATAGCAGCCCGTTCCGGCCTTGGAGCGGTCATGGGGAGCAAGAATCTCAAAGCGGTAGCCGTGCGCGGGCACGATCGGATTCCGGTGCACGACATACAAGCAGTCAAGAGGATCAACCGGATCTTTCTTTCGGATTACAGGAAATCCCCGACTCCCGACAGGCTTACCGTGCGCTTCTTGCACGTTATAAGCCGGATGATCTCGCGGACAGGAATTGCCGTCCCTGCCAAGCCTTCCACCATGCGGGAAATTTACCGTCGTTACGGCACTCCGGGGCTCACGGTTTATTCCGCTCTTATCGGCGATATGCCGATCAAAAACTGGGGCGGTGTGGGATATCGGGACTATCCCTTGAATTCCGCGGCAAAGCTTTCTGATGAACGGGTCATCGCCTATCAGAAAAAACGGTATGCGTGTCAGGCTTGCCCTCTGGGGTGCGGGGGGATCGTGAATCTTCCTGAAGGGCGCTTTGCCGGATCCGGTGGACACAAGCCAGAGTATGAGACCCTTGCGGCCTTTGGCGGCCTAATGCTCCATGACAACCTGGAGGCGGTGCTGGAGATCAACGAAATGTGTAACCGGGCCGGGATCGACACCATCTCTGCAGGCGCAGCAGTGACATTTGCCAT
>MGQD01000192.1:10827-18627 GCA_001797695.1 Deltaproteobacteria bacterium RBG_13_49_15
CGGGATTGTGAGGCTTACAGAGATGATCATCCGCCGGGAAGGGATTGGGGAGCTTCTGGCGGACGGGGTTCTGAAGGCCTCTCAGTCTATTGGAAACGGGTCTGAACGGTTTGCCGTCCATGCCGGAGGGCAGGAACTTCCCATGCACGACTCACGGTTTGATCCCGGCTATGCCATCGCCTACCAGTGTGAGCCGACGCCTGGACGACACACCATCTCCTGCTATCTTTACCCGCAGCTCTTCGGGGTAAAAAAGAGATTTCCGGCAGCCCGCCGGATGATCCGTTCAGCCGGCGGGAAAGCGGCTAAAAACGCGCGGCTCTACGCTGCCGGAAGTGTTTTTTCCCAAATCTTAAACGGTTGCGGCATGTGTCTGTTCGGGGCTCTTACAGGACCTCTTCCCATGACGGAGTATCTGAACGCGGCAACCGGATGGGGTTTTTCACCGGACGAGTATTGGAGGGCTGGCTTGAGAATCCTTGCCCTGCGCAAGGCCTTCAATGTGAGAGAGGGGGTCAGGGATCAGAGCCTTCATGACAGGGCTCTGGGAAAACCTCCGCTTGATAAGGGACCGCTTAAGGGGATAACCGTGGCTTCCGATCCTCTCGTCAAGGAATTCTTCGAGGTCATGGGCTGGGACCCTGCCACCGGGGGACCTGCGGAAAAGACTTTGAAAGACCTCGGGATAGATGATCTTGTTAAAGGTCCGTGATGGCATCCAGGCATGAAGGGTTCTCAATGGAGGCCCGCTGCCCGATTGACTGTCAACGTAACCGCCCCGAAATCCTCCTCCACCTTGCCTGAGAGAATGAATGGCCGGGTTTTATCCAGGATGGAGCAGAACCGGCGGTATGTTTCGGGGAAGAAGGTGGTTTCCACAAGACCGGTTTCATCTTCGAAGGTGAGAAATTCCATGGGATCGCCGTGCCTGGTGTGAACGACTTTTCCGGTAATCAATAGCCCGGCAATCCGCACCTGTTTTCCAGCGTATCGGGAAAGGTCTTCGGCTTTGACGATTCCCATATTCCTGAGTCGGTCGGCAAAAAGCGTCATGGGGTGCCGGTCGCACAGGAATCCGAGAGATGCATATTCATGCCGAAGCCGTGTTGTTTGGGTCTCGGAAGGGAATGCCGGCTTATCAGGCTTTGTTGGCTGATTGAACAGATCGCGTTCGGCGGATCGTAATTTTTGCCATAACGCCAGCTCCCAGAGCAAAGAGGTGCGGTTCTCGTCGGGATGGAGAGAATCGAATGCGCCGGCGTGGATCATAGGGCGGGCTTCAGACACTTCGGGCTTCACCCGATTCAAAAAGTCGGTCAGGTTCCGGTAGGGAAGATTTTTCCGATTTTCGATGATTTTTTTTTGAGTATTTTGGGTTACCCCGGAAATCGAAAGCAATCCCACGCGCAGGGTTTTATCTTTTCCCCTCCAGCGGATCTCACTCTGGTTGATATCCGGGGGAAGGACCGTCAATCCCATGCGCCGGGCTTCGGATACATAGGCAAATGCGCTGTAAAATCCGCCCTGGTTGCTGATGACGGCCGCCATGAACTCAGCCTGGAAATGGGTCTTGAGATAGGCGGCCTGAAAGGAGACCTTGGCGTAGCTTGCGCTGTGGGGCTTGCAGAAGGAATACCCGTCAAAGCTCATCATCATGCTCCAGACGGCCTGGATCCGGTCATCGGCGACCCCACGCCCGCGGGCCCCTGCGATAAACTGTTCCCGATAGTCTTTCAGTTTTCGCGCCTTGTCTTTTTTGGACATGATTTTTCGGAGTCCGTCCGCGTCGGTATGGGAGAACCCGGCTAAGGCCACAGCCGTTTTGGAGACGTCCTCCTGATAGACCATGATCCCGAAGGTCTCATCCAGCACGTCTTCCAGAAGAGGATGAATGGGCTCCCAAAAGCCTCCATGGAGCCTCCGAATGTATTCCCGGATGAAGTCGTTTGCGGCCGGACGGATGATGCTGCTGTGGATCACCAGATGTTCGAAATCGCCCACACCGCATTTTTTCTGCAACAGGCGCATGGCCGGGCTTTCAATGTAAAAGCACCCCATGGTATCGCCTGTCGCCACTTCGGCTTGGGTAGCCGGGTCTTCTTCCGGCTCCCAGCATTGTTCATCAAATGGGACCCGGTTTTCCTTTAAATTCACGATAGCATCGCGGATCACTCCCAGGCTGCGGTTTCCGAGAAGATCGATTTTTACCAGACCGCTTTCCTCGGCTCCATCCTTTTCCCACTGAATGACGGGGACCCCTTTAGGCGCTATCTCGACAGGGACATACTCATCGATGCGATCCGGAGTAATCACAACCCCGCCGGAGTGGACCGAGAGATAGCGGGGAATTCCGATAATCTTTTGGGCGATGACGAGGATTTCGGGCCAGGGGCGGGGGAAATCGAGCGATCGAAGTTCGGGCAGGTTTTTAAGCCGAAGCAAAAGATCGTCCTCAGCATCTTCCGTTCTCCAGAACCAGGGAAGGCGCTTGGAAACCTGGCCGATCTCCCGATCCGTGAGCCCGAAGACCTTGGCTGTTTCCCGGATGGCCATTCTCGGCTGAAAGGCGACATGGTTGCACACCATCGCGGCGTGGCCCCGGTATCGTTCTAATACCATCTGTTGCACGCTGTCGCGTTCATCCCAGGCAAAATCCACGTCGATGTCGGGCGGGTCCTTCCGGCCCGGATTCAAAAACCGTTCAAAATACAGGTTATGCCTGATGGGACAGACGTTGGTGATTCCTAAGCAGTAAGCTACCAGGGAGGCGGCTCCGCTTCCCCGGCCGCAGGTGCGGGGGCTTTTCGAGACGATCTCCTGAACCACCAGAAAATAGGAAGAAAATCCCATCTCCCGAATGATGTTAAGTTCATGCTCCAGGCGTTCCACGATGGTTTCGGGAAGGTCTTCCCCGTAGCGCCGGCAGGCGCCGGTGTAGGTTTCCTCGCGCAGAAATTCTTCGGCGGACCGTCCGGCCGCATCGGTCCATGGCGGAAGGACCTGACCGAAGCGGGGGCCGGTAAATGCCAGACGTTCGGCAAGGGCTTCAGAGGCGCAAATGGCTTCAGGCCAGATCTGAAATCGTTTGACGAATACCGAAGCAGGGGGAAGCCAGGAATCGGGCGGAACCGTTTCTTTTGGGTCGAGCCGGGAAAGAGAGGTATTTTTTTCAATGGCCCTGAGGATCCGGTGGACCCGGAAATCTTCCGGAGCGACGAAAAAACTTCCGGGCACGGCGACAAAGGGTATGCCAAAATGCCGGGCAATTTGCTTGAGGCGAAGTCCGGAACCGGTGGGCTTGCCGGAAACCGCAGCAGCCACGGCAACGCCTGCTTCATGCCAGGCGGAAAGCCGATCCGGATCTTGTGCCAGGACGACGAGCCCTTCAGAAAACGGAGGGAGCGTTTTTTTTAGATCAAAGGCGCTGTCACAGTGGCGGGAGGTGATGATGCGACAGAGGTTTCGGTATCCGGCGTGGTTTTCCACCAGGCAGACGGCATGAGCGCCGGATTTGGAGTCGGTGATTTCTGCGCCGATGACAGGGGTGATCCCGCGATCGGCGCAGTTTTTGATAAAAGGCCACAGGCCGTAAATATTATCCGTGTCGGTGAGAGCGAGCCGCCGATATCCAAAATTTTTAGCGGCGCTGCAGAGTTCTTCCGGTGACGCGGTTCCTTGCATCAGGGAATAATGGGAATGGACGACCAATGGAACCATGGTCAAGCCGCCAATACCCGTCCTACTTGAAGAGCGCTCCGGCCGAACCGGTTTCGGACGGCGTCTATGGCGCTGATCAGGTTATCTTTTCTATTTCTTTCGGTTTTGCCGAAAAGAGTTTGCTGGAGCGGCGCAGGATAGGCGAGGCGGTCGGCAGCCAGGCGCAGGCAGCGGATCCGGATGCGGCGCTTCCAGGCCTTATTGAGGATGAACTTGGCGGAGGCAAAGAGGTTGAAATCATTGGATGTGGGAACATCCATGACGGTCTGACGGCTCGCCTGACCGCCATCCGAATAGTCGATGAACACTCGTAAGCGGCCGGCGGTCATGCCTTTTCGCCGCAGTTTCATGCCGGTCTGTTCCACCAGGGTGAACAATACCGCTTCGACTTTCCGGACATCATTGGTATCATCTCCGAAGCTATAATCGACGGTGATAACCGGTTTTCCATGGGGAAAGGGGAGAACCGGAGAAGTGTCGATCCCCCTGACGGCATCGTGAAGGTGTTGACTTCGGCTTCCGAAGAGCACGCTGAGTTGATCCATGGAGAGGCGGGCAACCTCTCCGGCAAGGGTTAAGTTGAAATCGTAAAAAAATTTCAAGTCATCGGATTCGATGCCGGGGACCAGGTGAACCGGGAGTGGTTTTAGAAAATCTTCTTCTTCACCGGAGCCGACGATGTATTCGCCGACGGGTTTGACGATCCGTGTTGCCGCCTTGGCCACAAGCTTGTTGGGGGCTACGGACCAGATGGGGTCGAATCCCATCTGCGCCCGGACGTTTTTCCGGATGCGCCAGGCCAGATCCGGGGGAGGCCCGAAAAGCCTTCCTATACCGGTAGCGTCGATGAAAAGATGTCCCTGGCAATCGGCGACCTCGACGAGAGGAGAGTAAGGGAGGGCGTGTTTGAGAAAATCGACCATGGCCTGTTCATACCGGGCCGGATGGGGCGGCAGGACTACGGCCTTGGGGCACCGGCGGAGCGCCCGCCGGAGGGGCATTCCTTTGCGCACTCCGCTCTGATAGGCCTCTTCGCTCATATCGTAAACAACAGCGCGAAGGGCGCCTTCCGGAGCGATGATCACCGGATTTCCCCGGAGCCGGACATCCACGGCCCGCTCCACGGCTACGGGGAAATCGGCCACATTTAAATGAATGATGAACCGTTCCCGCATGTCAGGCCGCCGTGAGCCCCTGTTCTTTAAGAAGACGGATCATCCGCCGGGCGTTTTCCGGGGCTTGGGCCCGAACGTGGTTGTTGAAAAAGACGATCCCTTTTTTTGCTTTTTTGGCCATGGGGATGATCCTTTGTTCGATCCACCCGGCAAGCTCCTCGTCGGAGTAAGTATAGTCGAACTGCTGGGACATCTTTCCGGACCGCCACCCTTTGGCGTTCCGGCCGTGAAAGCGGATGTATATGAGATCGGAATTGGTGATCACGTCGAGAGCCGGAAAAAGCTCCGGCAAGTCTGGTCCGTCCACGCCGACCAGAGTCACCTGCCGCTTCGCGAGTTCCCCAAAGACCCGTTCACTGACCCAGGACCTATGGCGAAACTCGATGGCCAGGGGGAGCCCGTGAAGTTCGGCGATGAGGCCGGCCAGATGTTTTCGGTGTTCGGAAGTCCGGGTAAAAGAAGGGGGGAGTTGGATCAATACTGCCGCCAGTTGACCGGACTGGATAAGAGGAGAGACGCCCTCCCGGTACCGGGCCGCCTCTTCCTTCCAATGATCCGGGGCGATTTCGTGGGTTAGGGTACGGGTCAGTTTGGCGGCAAAGAGAAACGAAGGCGGAACGAGCCGGCGCTGGCGTTCGACGGCCTCGGCCCTGGGCATCTGATACCAGGTGTAATTGAGCTCGGTAACGGAAAATATTTGGGCGTAGAGCGGCAGCATCCGGCCTGAGGTAGTGCCGTCCGGGTAAAATCCGGCCTCCATCCACTCGGTATATGAATACCCGCTTGTTCCGACAAAAAAAATACAATCCATGCATCACCTCACAGTCTCGCCAGGACGTCCGGTCCGCGCTGGATGCCGATTACCTTCCCCTGTATCAGCACTTCGTCGAAACCGTAGATTTTCGGTTCGTAAGCCGGATTTTCAGGGCGAAGTTCGATATGATCTTTACGGAGGAAAAACCGTTTTATCGTCGCCTCCTCTTCCCGGATGAGGGCGGCGATAATTTCTCCATTTTGAGCGAACTGCCGGGGTTCACAGATGGCGATATCTCCGTCGAGGATCGCCGCATCTCTCATGGAGTCGCCGTGAACCTTCAGGGCGAACAGGTTCCGGCCGGCATATCTGCCGGCATCCACCACCAGGCTGCCGCCCCATTCCTGTTGGGCGTAGAGCGGCAAGCCGGCGGCGATCTTTCCCACGATGGGAATTTCCCGCCAGCGCATCAGGCCTGCTGTTTCCCGGGCCTGGTTGAGGACGTGGATGGTGCGGCTGTAGCGCCTCTCCCGCCGGATAACCTCTTTTTGTTCAAGCCCTTTGATCAACTGGGAAATGGCGGTGTGGCTGACGCCCATATGGGCGGCTGCCCGGCGCAGACTGGGTGCGTTCCCGGTCCGCCGGATTTCATATTCGACATATTGCAACAGATCCTGTTGTCTGGGTGTCAGATCCGGTCGCATCGAAACCCCTCCGAAAATGTGTAGATCCGGCCAAAAAGAATGAAATCATTAAAAGCCATCAAGACGGATGGGTGGACTTTTTACGAAGCCATCAAAAAGAACTCAATCTGATCCTGGAACAACATGGCATAATAAAATGTAAATGTCAATGTAAATATTAATGTAAAAAATGGAAATACGGGAAGACCGGAAGAAGGGAGGATATTGAAATGTTTACCTCATTGGAGATTGGACAAAATGGCGCTTTTTTTGGATAAAAAGGGATGATATACAGAGCGTAGTGAAACAAGGAGCATGAAAGATGCAATACGGCGCCATGAATTTTCCGATCCTCCCGGTTTTGGAAGAAATCAGTACGATTTCCTCCCTTGGTTTTGATTATCTCGAACTCACGATGGATCCGCCCGGCGCCCATTATTCCGTCATCCGAAAACAGGAAAAAGAGATCCGGAATGCCTTGGACGGCCACGGGTTAGATCTGGTCTGCCACCTTCCCACTTTTGTCCATACGGCGGATCTTGCGGATGGGATTCGGGAGGCATCCGTCCAGGAGGTTCTGGAATCGTTAAGGGCTGCCGCAAGGCTGAATCCGAAAAAAATTGTTTTACATCCGGGATACATCGGAGGGCTAGGTCCTTTTGTGATGGACCAAGCCATGGCGCTTGCTAAAGAAAGTCTCGGAAGGATTATCGATCAAGCACGGAATCTCGGCTTTTCGATATGCATCGAGAACATGTTCCCGAAATATCCGGGATGGACTGAACCGGACGATTTTTTATCAATCCTGGATGAGTTTCCATCGCTGATGCTGACCCTTGACATTGGGCACGCCAACATCGGGAGCAAAAGAGAAAAACGGGTTCTGGATTTCATCCAGACATTCAAGAATCGGATCGGCCATATACACGCAAGCGATAATTTCGGGAAAGAAGACAGCCACCTCCCCATCGGCGCCGGGAACATCGATTTTGCAAGGGCCGCAAAAGCCCTTAAAAAAATTGGATATAACGGCACCATTACGCTGGAGGTATTTTCAGGTGAAAAAAGGTATCTCAGATTCAGCAAGGAAATAATGTCCGAGCTTTTTGGGAAATGAAAGTAAAAAACGGGTAAAACGAACATGATGGAAGGCGCCCCAATCGCATGTCATGATTGCGATCTCATAAACCGGATACCGGTTGTTCCGGAAGGGGAGATGGCGGTCTGCCGGCGGTGCGGAGCTGTCCTTTATAACAAAAAACAAAATAGTATCGAACGGACCCTGGCGTTTGCTTTTACGGGCGTGATCCTGATGATCCTTGCAAACGCCTTTCCGTTTCTCGGCTTCAAGATCCAGGGGCAACTTCAGCAAACCGTGCTCTTTACCGGAATCAAGGAACTTTACGATCAGGGGTTGCACGCCCTGGCGATGCTGGTGCTGATCACCGTCATTGCAGTGCCGCTGATCCAC
>MGQD01000192.1:18700-20061 GCA_001797695.1 Deltaproteobacteria bacterium RBG_13_49_15
GTTTCTACCATCGGTTAAGGCCGTGGGGAATGCTGGAAGTCTTCATGCTCGGCATCCTGGTATCCATCGCGAAGCTGGCGAGGATTGCTGAGATTATTCCGGGGCCGGCCCTTTATTGCTTTATGGCCCTGATTTTTGTTATTGCAGCATGTATCGCTTCTTTGGACCCCTATGCGGTCTGGGAGCGCTGGAAGAAAAAGCGATGACTTCTCTAACTGCCAGGAACGCATCCCTTGCCGGCTGCTCGATTTGTCACCTCCTCTGCCGGATTTCCGAAAAGAAGGATTCGGAGAATACCTTCTGCCCGCGTTGCGGGGCTGTTCTGCATATGCGCAAACCGAAAAGCATCGGTCGCACCTGGGCGCTGATTATTGCCGCCGTTATTTTATACATTCCCGCCAACCTTTTCCCGATCACCAGGATTACCTCGTTCGGCGTTACCCAGTCGGACACCATCATCAGCGGTGTCGTTTATTTCATTCAGTCGGGAATGTGGTTGATTGCAGCGGTTATTTTTGTCGCCAGCGTCCTGATTCCGATATTTAAAATCATTATCCTTATTTTTTTGCTGGTTTCCATCCGGCATCGCTCCGAGTGGAGGCCTTCAGAACGAGCACGCCTTTATCGTTTTATTGAAGGAATAGGGCGCTGGTCCATGGTGGATATATTCGTGGTGACCATCCTTGTCGCATTGGTCCAGGTGGGAAATGCCGCCACCATCGAAGCCGGGCCGGGCGCCGTATTTTTTGCCGCTGTTGTCATTATTACCATGGTTGCCTCCATGAGTTTTGACCCCCGGCTGATATGGGATGAAAAGGAGAAATCATATGAATGAGCCGATTCCGTCCGTTGACGACGCCTCTGATATTCCGGATGCCGCAGTTTTACAGCGAAGGAACCCGGTTTCAATTATTTGGATCGTTCCGATTGTAGCGATTGCCATCGGCGGCTGGCTGCTTTTTAAAGCCATTTCCGAAAAAGGACCTCGGATTACGATCACCTTTAAAACAGCGGAGGGGCTTGAAGCCGGAAAAACAAAGATCAAATACAAGGAAGTCGAGATCGGACTGGTGAAGGAAATTAACGTCAGCAAAGATCTTTCCAAGGTCATCGTGAAGGCCGAACTGGTAAAGGAAGCTACCCGGTGCCAGACGGAAAATACGCGGTTCTGGGTGGTTCGCGCAAGGATAACAGCCAGCTCTGTTTCAGGACTCGGTACGGTATTTTCAGGCGCTTATATTGATTGCGATCCGGGAGAATCCGGAAAGGCGGCGACTGAATTTGTGGGGCTCGAAGAACCGCCCTTCATCATCACCGGAATGCAGGGATGCCATGTCACTCTTCAGGGGGAGCGAAAAGGA
>MGQD01000192.1:20151-21749 GCA_001797695.1 Deltaproteobacteria bacterium RBG_13_49_15
TTTTTTAAAATCTTTATTCACGAACCTTACAGCCGGTTCGTAAACAAAAAAACACGCTTCTGGAATGCCAGCGGTATAAACCTCAAGATCGATGCCCAGGGATTTCGCTTCGATACAGAGTCTTTTGTTTCCATGCTGGTAGGCGGAATCGCTTTTGACAATTTTGAGAGCCATGACGTCATTGCAGAATGCATTGAAAAGGGGGATATTTATCCGTTGTTTCCGAACCGGGAAGCGGCAAAGGAAAAAATCTATCAGGTCAAAAGCTACTGGAGCCTTCATTTCAATCAATCGGTCAGAGGGCTATCTCCCGGATCTCCAGTGGAGCTGAAGGGGATGAAGATCGGAGAGGTAATAGACGTCAAGTTGGAATTTGATCCAAAAATGAAAGAATTCGATATTCCGGTTTTGATCGAACTGGAACCTGAACGGGTTTCATTTATGGGAGAACCTTTGGATGCCAAGGCGCGCGATAAGATTATGGATTACATGGTGGATAAGGGATTAAGGGGACAGCTTCGGACGGCAAGCCTGATTACCGGGCAACAATACGTCGCGCTTGATTTCTTCCCGAATGCGCCTACCGGGCGTATCGACCGGAAGGGAAAATATCCCGCAATCCCGACGATACCGGCTCAATTTGAAGAGATCGGAACAAAGATAACGCATTTAATCGACAAGCTGGATAAGCTCCCCCTTGATGAGATTGCAAAGGAATTGAGAGATACTCTTGCCGATGCCAAACGCCTTGCAGGATCACCGGCGTTTTTTGAGATGGTCCAGTCGTTAAAACAAACTCTAGACGAGATGCAATTGTTGTTTTTGGAACTTCGGACTCAAATCACACCGGATTTAAAGGCGACGTTGCATCAGGCCCATAAATCCCTAAGTGCGGCAGAAGAAATCCTCAGTTCGGATTCTCTTACACAACAGCGAGCCCGGGCGACACTAACTGAGGTATCCAATGCAGCACGGGCATTGCGGGTTTTAGCTGGTTATCTGGAGCAACATCCTGAAGCGATTCTTCGTGGAAAGGGGGAAATAAATGAATAAAACGGATATCAGGCGCCTTGTCGTTATATTAAGCGGTTTTTTCCTTTTTTCGGGTTGCTTTCGGGAATCAGCCCCTCAACAATTTTATACTCTAAACTCCATTTTGCATGGAACGGTTGCGGAGAAGCGCCCGGTCCGTATTGTGGTTGCGCTCGGTCCGGTCCTGATTCCGGATATCGTCGATAAGCCGCAGATCCTTGTTCGAACCGGCGAGAATCAGATCCAGTTATCCGAACGAAATCGCTGGGCCGGTTCTTTGAAAGAAGACATCACCCGGGTGCTGACGGAAAACCTGAATCTTCTTCTTGAAAACGAGGGTGTCCGCGCAATGACGGATGAAATTGCCATAAATCCCTCTTTTCGGATATCCGTTGTCGTCAACCGGTTCGACGGGAGGCCGGGTGAATCGGTCTTGCTGAATGCCGTGTGGACAATCAGTGATCAGGGTGCGAAAAATGAGTTTTTCGTTGGAACATCCATCATTCGGGAACTCACCGTTGCTTCGGATTTTAAATCCCTGGTCGCCGCCCATAGCCGTGCGCTGG
>MGQD01000193.1:0-167 GCA_001797695.1 Deltaproteobacteria bacterium RBG_13_49_15
TTCTTTAAGGGCTTGACCTGAGGGTTTTTGGCTGTTAAATAGGGCCGGTAATTTTTTAAAACGAAGCGCAAGGAGATAAACCGTGATCCATGTCGAACAATTGACCAAATATTACAACGGGTTCTGCGCGGTGGACCGGATCAACATAGAGATCCGAAAGGGGGAGA
>MGQD01000193.1:326-544 GCA_001797695.1 Deltaproteobacteria bacterium RBG_13_49_15
CGGCCCCTCTTTACCAGGGGATGCTGGTATTTGATTACCTGAATTATGTGGCAGGCATCAGGGGGCTCGACGGCAAACAGAGCGAGGAGCGGATCAGGAGGCTTGCCGATCTGTGCGGTCTTCACGACATCATGCATCTGTCGGTGGGAGAGCTCTCCCGCGGTCTCAAGCAGCGGGTCGGGCTGGCCCACGCCATGATGACCGACCCGGAGATCCTG
>MGQD01000193.1:584-699 GCA_001797695.1 Deltaproteobacteria bacterium RBG_13_49_15
TTGTGGAAATCCGAAACATTATCCGGAAAGCCGGCAAGGAAAAAACCATCATCCTGTCCACGCATATTTTGAGCGAAGCCGAGGCCACCTGCGACCGCGTGATCATCATCAACCG
>MGQD01000193.1:722-1661 GCA_001797695.1 Deltaproteobacteria bacterium RBG_13_49_15
CTTCAGGAAGAGATTTACCGGACCGTCAAGAATACAGACTGGTCCCTGACCGAGCTCTATAAAGAAACCCGAAACCTGGAAACCGTATTCAGAGAACTGACCCGGGAGTGATGCCATGAAACCACTGATCCATATCGTCTCAAAAGAGGTCAAAGACTATTTCATCTCGCCGATCGCCTACATCGTGATCTCGGTCTTCCTGCTGGTTTCAGGATGGATCTTTTTCACCACCTTTTTTTTATATAACCAGGCGGATATGCGAAACTTTTTCAATCTGCTCCCCTTTGCCTTTTCGTTTGTCATTCCGGCCGTTACGATGAGGCTTTTTGCAGAAGAAGTCCACGTCGGATCCCTGGAGTTGCTGATCACACTCCCGGTGACATTCCGGGACATCGTCATCGGAAAATTCCTGGCATCCGTTATCTTCGTGGGGGCGGTTCTCGCGCCCACCCTGTTCTACCCGGTATTCATCTCCTTTCTGGGAAGTCTCGACTGGGGGCCGGTGATCGGAGGATACGCCGGGGCAATGCTGCTGGGCGCCGCATTTTCGGCTGTCGGACTCTTCGCATCCTCGTTAACGCGCAACCAGATCATCGCTTTCATCGTAGGGGCGGTGATCTGTTTTTCGCTTGCCATCATCGACAAGATGCTTTTTTTCGTTCCGGAATCGCTTTTGGGGGTCATCGGGTACCTGGGAGCGGATGTGCATTTTCAAAACATCGCCAAAGGGGTCATCGATTCGAGAGATCTTCTCTATTTTGGGAGCATCATCTTCATCGGACTGTATGCCACCCATTTTAAGGGACGGTCTTGAGAAGAAGAAGTTCGAAGTTCAAAGTTCAAAGTTAAGGAACAGAGAACAGAGGGGAAGAAGTTCAAAGTGAAAAGTTCGAAGTTATAAGTTCAAAGTTCGAAGTTAAGGAAAAAAGATTTTGGAGA
>MGQD01000193.1:1670-4517 GCA_001797695.1 Deltaproteobacteria bacterium RBG_13_49_15
TCGAAGTTATAAGTTGGAAGTTCGAAGTTAAGGAAAAAGACATTTATAAAGTTCAAAGTTCGAAGTTCGAAGTGCAAAGTTGAGGAAAAAAGATTTTGGAGAGAAAGAAGTGCAAAGTGAAAAATTAACGATAGAAAATGGGATGAGAAATGATTTTAAATAAAAAAACGGGGCAATACGTCAAATTCATCATCTATCTGATTGTCGTGGTGCTGTTGAACATCGCTGGGATAACGCTCTTTTTCCGGTTCGATCTTACGAAAAACCGGATCTATAGCCTTTCAGAGGCGAGCAAACAGGTGGTAGGCACGCTTTCCGAGCCGCTGACCATCCATGTCTTTTTCACGAAAAATCTCCCCGCGCCCCATAATCACACGGAGCGATATCTCAGGGACCTTCTGGAGGCCTATGCCGTTCATGCCAACCGGTTTTTCAATTTCCGGTTCTTCGATGTGAGTGAAGAAGAAAAAGGAGGCGGATCCAAAGAGACCGAAAACCGGAAACTGGCGGACACTTACGGCATTCCACCCCTCCAGATCCAGGCGGTTGAAAAAGACGAAATCAAGTTCAAGAAGGCTTACATGGGGCTGGTGATGATCCACGGCGACATCGTGGAACGGATTCCGGCAATCACCTCCACCGCAGACCTGGAATATCAGTTGACCACGTCCATCCAAAAACTCAACAATAAAGTCAGCGCCCTGCTCAACCTTAAAGACAAGATTCGGGTCACGCTGTTTCTCTCGTCATCCCTTACGCCGGTAGCCCCGCATATAGGGATCAAGACGCTTCCGGATTATCCGAAGGAAGTGGAACAGATGGTCAACCGGCTAAACGAAAAGCTCTATAAGAAGCTCGAATACCGGAGCATCGACCCTTCAAAAGATCAGAACGCCGAAGCGCTTTTGCAGAAATACAATGTGATGCGGCTGAAATGGCCGGCCTTCATCGACGGGAAAATCGAGGAGGGGAGCGGCGTCATCGGGTTGGTCATGGAACACGGAGAGGCGTTTTCCGAACTCCCCCTCCTGAATGTTTTGCGTATCCCGATCATCGGGACGCGCTATGAACTCGTGGACGTCAAGCGCCTGGAAGAGGCGTTAAACGCCGGCATCGAGAAGCTCATCAACATCAATGCGGATCTCGGATATGTGGCGGATCACGGCACGCCGCCGGCCATGGATTTTTCTTTCTCGCAGCGCCAGGACGAGAATGCATTGTCGAACTTTGCCAAACTGGCTTCCCGGAACTACTCCATCAAGCATATCGGGCTCAAGGAAAAGCCCCTCCCCGAAGCGCTGGGGTGCCTGGTGATCGCCGGGCCCAGGGAGCCGTTTACCGAATATGAATTATTCCAGATCGATCAGGCGCTGATGAGGGGGACCAACCTGGCGCTCTTTTTGGACGCCCTCAGCGAGCCGCCGGGCGGCCAGATGCAGGGGTTCGGTCAGGGGGCGGGATTATTGCCGCTCGATACCGGGCTAGAGAAGTTGCTGAATCACTGGGGGATCGATATGAAAAAATCGATCGTGATGGACGAAAACTGCTTCCGGCAGCAGCTTTCCCGGCAGTTCGGCGGAGGCGAAAAACCCATCTATTTTGCCCCCATCATCAAAAAGGAACGGATCAACAACTCCCTTCCCTTCATGAAGAACATCAAGGGGCTCATCGCCCTGCAGGTATCGCCGCTCACGCTCATTGAAAATCGGATCGCCGAGAACAAGATCAAGGCAAACCTGCTTTTTTCATCCTCTGAAAAATCGTGGGAGATGAAGGAGCGGATCAACCTGAATCCGATGCTTATCCAGCCGCCATCCTCGGATGCGGAAAAGATGAGCCTGCCGCTTGCATTCCTCCTGGAAGGGGAATTCCCGAGCTATTTCGCTGGAAAGGCGATTCCTGAAAAACCGGAGACGGCGCCGGAGGAAAAGGGAGGTGCAAAAAACCCGGCCGGCGTGAAGGAAGAGCCGAAGAGCAAGCCGGATCTGGACCTTTCCAAGATCGAGAAAAAAGGAGGCTTTCTGGCCAAGGGGCGTCCGGCCAAAGTATTTTTAATGGCATCTTCTGAAGTCTTGAAGGACAACATCGTCGATCCGGAAGGAAAAACCGAAAATGCCGTTTTTACGCAAAATCTTCTGGATTATCTCAATAACCGGGAAGAAATCGCAGTTCTGAGGGGAAAGGAAGCACGGTTTAATCCGCTCAGCGAAACCGATGCCTTTACAAAAACGTTTATCAAGGCCTTTACCATCGCCGGGATTCCGGTGATGGTCGTCTTTTTCGGCCTGGCCGTATGGATGCGCCGCCGCAGCCGCCGGAAAAGCATCCAGGACATGTTCAAGATCTGCGCTTAGACGGAGTCAGCATGAAACTGAAAAAAGAATATATCGCTCTCGCGCTCGTCATCGTCGCCCTGGTTGCCTATCTTGCCCTTCGAAAAACCGACAGGACGCAATACCGGCTTCCGGCGATCGGAGAAGTATTGCAAGCCGATATTACGAAGGTGGAAATTACAAAAAATGGAAAAACGATTTCGCTGGTCAGGAAAGACAGCCGGTGGGTGATCGAAGCCGGGGAATTTCCGGCTGACCCGCAAAAAATCGGCGACATGCTGGCTGCAATGGAAAAGCTCTCCCTTTCGGCCCGCATCTCGGAATCGAAAAATTACGAGCGATACGAGCTAGGAGACGACCAGAAAATCGGGGTGAAAGTGTGGGTCGGCAATGCCGTCAGGAGGGAGTTGGAGATCGGAAGCACGGCTTCCACCTTTCGCCATACCCATGTGAGGTTTGCCGGAGACGATATCGTTTACCAGGCCCAGGGGAACCTAAGAGTGAAATTCGACGT
>MGQD01000193.1:4565-8010 GCA_001797695.1 Deltaproteobacteria bacterium RBG_13_49_15
AAGCGTCGTCAAATTGACGATTCGGAAAGACGGGAAGAGCGTCGTTGTTTCGCGTAAAGAGGGTGCGGCACAAGCAGACGAAAAGGAGAAGAAGGCGACACCTTCCGGCGGCGCTGCCACGGAAAAAGCCGAACCGTTATGGGAGGATGGAAACGGAAAACGCGCGGATGCAGCCAATGTCCGACGCGTGCTGACCTCTCTTTCCGGATTAAAATGCCAGGAATTCATCAAGGACCTGAAAAAAGAAGAGCTTAAACGACCGGTTATGGAAATCGTCATCAACGGTAAAACGGAAGACCGTCTGGCTGTTTTTGCTAAAACCGATAAAGCGGCGGGAAGCCAACCCGCCATCTCCTCCGGATCCGATTATCCCTTTTTGCTTGCCGACCACCAACTCCCCGACTTGGGGACGTTCTTGAAACCTTGACATATTTAGGGGACGTTCTTGAAAGGTTGACATATTTTTTCTCTCCTGATATGATTTCAAATTAATTCGATTCGCTGATATCGTTGCCCTATTCTCAGATGGGAGGCTGCATTATGCCGCGTCAAGCACGGATCGATGCACCTGGAGCATTGCATCACATCATCACCAGGGGAATCGAGAGCAAAATCATTTTCAACGATTCTTTGGACCATAATGTCTTCCTAGATCGATTGAAAAAGATACTCGAAGAAACCGAAACACCATGCTTTGCCTGGGCCCTGATGCCCAACCATGTCCATCTGCTTTTAAGGACCGGTATTGTACCGATATCAACCGTCATGAGAAGACTTCTGACCGGATATGCCCAGTACTTCAACCGGCGGCACGAACGGAGTGGGCATCTCTTCCAAAACCGGTATAAGTCTATTCTTTGCGAGGAAAATGCGTACCTGTTGGAGTTGGTCCGGTATATTCATCTTAATCCATTGCGCGCGGCGGTCGTCGACTCGATGAGCGGATTAAACATCTACCCATACTGCGGCCACTCTGTCATCATGCGAAACATCCGGCGCAATTGGCAGGACAGCAATTACGTGTTAAGCCTTTTCGGGGAAAAGGAGGAGATCGCGCGGAAATCCTATTGCCGCTTCATTTCAAAAGGCGTTTCCCAGGGACGCCGACCTGAACTCGTCGGAGGTGGAATGATCCGATCGGCCGGCGGTTGGCATTCAGTCACGGAGTTGAGGAACAACAGGATCCGAATCAACAGCGATGAGCGGATTTTAGGGAGCAGCGATTTTGTTAAATCTGTTCTTGGGAAAGCAGATGAGCGCTATGAAAAAAAGACTGAAGCCGCATCTATGGGAATAACCCTGGAACGACTCATCCGCTCGGTTTCCAAACAGGCGGATATAGAAGAGAAGCTCATCGTCAGCAGCAGCCGACGCAGAGCCGTGGCATCAGCGCGGTCAATCATCTGCTCCCTGGCGTTGGACAGGCTGGGTGAAAAGGGTGTCAATGTCGCCCGTAGATTGAATATTTCCGAGTCGAGCGTCAGCAAATTGGCGAATAAAGGGAGAAAAGATCCGGACATAAAGAAATACGAAACGGAACTGTATCGGCCGATTTCGTAAGCCCATAGTGGAAAAATCTGAAATATGTCAAGGTTTCAAGAACGTCCCCTAAACACTTTCGCGGCATCCTGCCCGTCCGAGTCGTTGTTCCGGACATCCCCGTCATCGATATCGAGTATCACTCCCAGATAGTAGATCCCCTTTGCAGCGCTTTCGGGTATGCTTACCAGAGGAACCTTCACCTCCACCGACGACCATGGTCCGAAATCCGCCTTGAAGGAATGCTTCTGGATCAGCGTATCGGAGGCGGAGATGTTTTCGTTCTTCGATACATAAACGCTTGCCATAACCGTCCCGCTCCAGGAAGCGGATGAGGCATTATGGGCGATGTAAGCCATCTCCATCTGGCGATCATCCGATGTCTCAAGCGGCTTGGCAGTCACACCCAGCGGCGTCAGGTCAAATCCGGCCGATCCCGACTCCATCCAATAGTGAATGTCGTAAAATTTATTTTCGGTAATGATCGGATGGTTGGTCAAATAAAAATTGCCGTTCGAAAGAACAGCGTAAACATACCGTGCCGAGCCGTCGTAATAATAGGAACCGCTTCCGCTCTGACCGCCGTAGGATAGATTATAATATCCGAGCTGATGGTCGGTCCACCAGTAGTCATAATAGCCGTACTGATAATACAAATAGCGGCCGCTGTACGGGTATTCTGCAGGATACCCTGCCAATCTGAAAAGGGTTGATCCATACCAAGACCAGTCGTTGGTGTATCCGTAACTGTGCCAACCGACAACGGCCCCTATATTTCGATCCAATCTGATCACACCAATATCATGATCAAAAGAGCCGTCCACTGTCCATCCTTGCCATGAAATATATGAAACGGCATTAGCCGCACCATAAGGTTGCCATCCGTCCTTATACCCCGGCACAACGATAATTCCGTCAGCCCACGAACCGCCGCTCCCCTCATGAACGCAGTGTCCCGCCGTAATCACATGGTTCGGTTTTATCAAGGTCCCGGAACAAACATATTTCCCGTAAGGAAAGGTTAGAAAAACTTTGACAAACGCCCTCCAGGGATAATCCTGATTATTTTCTATCCGAATCAAATCCGTGAGATATTCGAGTTCGGGAGGATCTCCAAAATCCCTTCCGTTGCCGGACGGTTCTCTGCCGGCGCTGCTGATCCGGTGAGTGTCGAAGGAATTTTTTACAGTGGATCGCAAGCCCAAAACTGTCTCTTTTCCGGTAGCCACTTGATAAAAAACCGGTCTGTTTCCGTCCTCTGCTGAAAAACTCCGTTCCGCAGTTGCACGAGGCTGAGGGAGGGGCATAGGAATAAATTGATCGAGGTCTGTGGGCAAATTGACAGTGTTTCGGGATGCTCCTTCATCTGCGCCTGCCTTGCCGACTACGACGGTCTCATCCACCACCGATGCCGTGGTCGGTATAACTTGCAGAATCGACTTGGCCTGAACGACCCCGGTTGCTGCAAAAAAAATAAAAAACAACGATAGGCACAGGATCAGAATCAATTTTACTAGTTTCGAAAATTTTTCGTTAGCCATATTCCATTTCATCTCTTTGTTGAATCCGGCAAGTCCGATTCTTTTTGAACCGAATGTGTTACAGGCGTTTCAGGGGCCTTTGACTTCCGGAGAGGGGTCCGGCTATCGGGACTGGGAAGCGGCATGGGTTTGTATTCACCCTCATTTTGGATTTCCATAGTCCCCGTCTTTCCCTGATCCGCATTATCAGATGATTCGCCGGCGGCTCTTGGCCGATCGACTCCTGTGCATTCGATTTGGACAGCCATCTCTAGAAAAATAAACCCTGCAGTTACATAAAAACATGACAAGGTATAGAAAAAAAGAATGATAATAGGGCATTTGAATACGTTTAGGCAAAGTTCGTAAATAAACTTTTGGTGACT
>MGQD01000194.1:0-7253 GCA_001797695.1 Deltaproteobacteria bacterium RBG_13_49_15
GCGTAAATTCAATAGCGTTTGAAAGCAGATTTAAAATGACTTCTTTTATTTTTTCCGAATCCATCCATGCCTTTTCAACATCAGGATCCAACCGGGTTACGACATCGATCTGCTTGGATTTGGTCTGGGGGGACACCAACATGACCATTTTTTCGATCACCGTATGAAGTTGCTCCATTTCGAAGTGGCTTTCCCTTGTTTTACTTAAATCCAGCAACTCGGTAATCAGGTTGTTGACACGATAGGTTTCCTCCAACGCAATTTTGTAAAATTCGTTGCGGAATTCCTCATCATCATATTTTTTCGGAAGCATCTGCAGAAAAGTGCCTATTGCCGTGAGCGGATTCTTGATCTCATGTGCCAGTCTTGCCGCAAGGTTTCCTAAAAAGGAGAGTTTTTCCGCTCTCCCGAGCAACGCTCTGGATTGTTTTAATTCCTCCATCCGGTCATGGAGCCTTTGGTAAAGCCTTGCATTCTGTATGGCAATGGCGATTTGGGGTGCAAAAATCTCCAATGTTTCCCGGGTTTCCTGAGGTACACCCTTATCTCCGACAGCATCGGTTGCAATCACCCCGATAACCTTTGAGCGAGTGATCAGTGGAGCCACGTAAACCGACGTGGGGTTGGTGCTTGCCAGAAGAATGTTTTCTTTTCTGAGGCTTGAACTTTTTACTTCCGGAATGTACTCCGACTGGCCGGTGCTCGTCACCCTTGCCAGTATGTTGCTTAATCGATCCAGGGGAACCTTGTAGTTCTTCACCTCATTCGGCACGTCGCCGCCATAACCCATGCCGTAAATATATTCAAGGCACTGCTGTTCTTCATTTACAAGCATGATCGTTGCCCGATTGATTTGACACACATTGGCTAATAGGCTCATGATGACCGACAGCAACTGCTCCAAATTCAAGATCGACAAAATGGCTTTCCCTGTCTCCTGGATCGCCAGAAGCTGTTTGATTTTCCGGTTCAATTCAATGTTGAGGCGATTGACTTCTTCATATTTCTGCTCGATGATCTCTTTGCTTTCTTCGATCTCCTTAATGGTCTCAACAAGGACCGATTTGCTCTGGAAAAATTTTTTGACAAAGGAAAAAAGACTTTTTCGCTCAGGCCATTCCAGATGATATTCACAGAATGGGGCGCCTTCAAAATAGCAGGCGGTTTCTCTCACGTTTGTCGGCTTATCGCCCCACAATATCGGTAAAAAGGTATAAATCCCTTTGTTATAGAGGCAAATATCTTTGGTCACCTTCATGGAAGGGTTCCAATGCAGCCGAACCGTCCCCTCATTGCGTCCGACATTGACGACTTCCACTTCTTTATTTCTGTTCCATTTGGCATTGAGTCGCTGCGCGTTTTTTAAGGCTATTTCATAGGATGCAAAAATCTTGACGATGAGGCTTTTAAAACCCAGATTGGTCTTTTCAATGGCAAACCTGGCAATATTAAAAGGGGCCATGTCGTCATTCAGAATCGCTTTTGCTCTTTTGTATAATTCCGCTGCGACGTCGCTCGAAATCCAATTATTGGGATCTTTCAGGAATTTTTCCGGATCAGGAAGGGAATCTATTTCCGGGTGAAGGTCTTTTAACAATACGGAGAAGTCGCCGTCATGGTGCGTCTTGATATAATTCAAAATGACGCTTGAGTTGGTGCAATTGACTTCCTTCTCCATTCTGAAATTCCTGCTTTTACTGATAATAGCCGGGGTTGAGATGCAGAACGCTTTATAAACGGAGGGCTATGTTTTCAAAAAAGAAGAGTTTAAAAGAGGCACAGGCACGAGTTTCTCCTCCGGGACTTCCAAAGATGGGACGGTTTCCATGTGAAAATATTTTTTCCACTGATACCATTCCTCAGGATAGACGTAAATAAAATGTTCCAATGCTTTTAACAGCATCTCCCCTTGAGAGGGATTGGCCCGTATTCGATATGATTTCGACATATCATCCACGGATGACAGGATGAATTCATATCCGTGTTCGCTGGACCTGTGCATCAATCCGAAGAGTATGGAAGCTTTGGTTCTTTTGGTAAGGATATTCATGGTTTTATCCAACCAAATCCGTTTTCCCAAGAAATACATTTTGTCCTTTCTGGAGACCCGCCACTCTTCGATTTCATCGCACTGTGTAATAACGATCCGGTTTTCCTTCAGGCTTGAACAGATTTCGCTGATGATGTTTGGGGTAAGGGTCGGATCGATGATTCGGGTCGAAAACTCAGGCGCCTTTTGCAGAAGCCGTTCGCGCAAATGATTGGTCTTGAATTTGGCGATGATCGACACGGGATAATGATTGACGCCTAGATAGCCGGGTATCAACTCAACCCCTCCATAATGTCCCGTTATCAATAACGCGCCTTTACCTTTTAAAAGCTCTTCCTGAATCAAATCAAGATTCCGGCAGACGACATGGGTTTTAAAAAACGCTCTCAAGGTATCCGAAGTCGAATACGCGTTAAAGAGTTTTTCAAAATAGTGGGATATGATCCCCTTAAAAACGGCTTTAACGGTTTTCCGTGTTTCCCGATTGCTTTTCCGGTCGGCGAATACCGCTTTAACGGCATTCCGAATGGCTTTTCTTTCTTTGAGTCTAAAGAAAAAATAGCATCTCCCCAGAACCAAAATATAATAATAGGTAAACTTCCATCCGAGTTTTTTACAGATGTAAAGATTGATTTTCGATTGCAAAAAAGAGCTTAAACTCATTCCAATGGTATCTTTCAAAAAGATTGGTTGTCAGGGAGTCCGCTAACTTTTTTTAAATTCCTTTCAATAATCATGCCAGGAAAACATGCGGCGCATCCATCCGGAGAAAAAAGCAAAAAAACAACCTGTCTATCATCAATCCTTCCAAACCCTTGGCCTGTAAGAGTTTATAAGGAATCAGGATATGGGGTATTTATGGCAAAAGAACGATATAAAATCATATCATACCTATTGAAATAATTAAAGATCTTTTTTGCTTAAACTAAATCCGGGGCTCTTTAATTAGGAAAATTGCACAACAATCCGTGCATGAATGCCTCCCTTTTTGTGCACCAATGTTTTAAATATGGCACTCCAAATTGATCAGATGCCGGAATTACATTACAAAATTTTCTCGATATTTCTTTTTTATGTGATATAAAGTACCTGAAAAATGAAACATGTGACCTATTAGTCGTCAGGCGATGCACAAAGCAGGATAGCTCATAAGATACGAGCTATTGACCGGTCTGCTTCCCTTGACCCGCCTTTTAATAAGCCTTAGGCTTATTAAGGCGGGGTCAAGGGAAGCTATCTAAAATAGACATTTTCCTTGCCGGGAAACCACGCTCTTCAGAGCGTGGAGCTTCACATACATTACAACGGATAGGATAGGGAATGGGTTCAAAAAGATCCGAAATGATTCTGGTGGTTGACGATGAGTTAGGGATCCGGCAATCTTTTAATATGATCCTCAAGGATGATTATAAAATTATTCTGGCCTCAACCGGAAATGAGGCGCTTGAGCTTTTCAAAGCCAATCCGGTGGACATCGTACTGCTGGACATCCTGCTTCCCGACATGGGTGGTCTTGAGCTTCTTGAAAAATTCAAGGAAACCGACCCTACGGTTGAAGTCATCATGGTCACTGCCGTAAAGGAAGTCGCTATCGCAGTAAAGGCCATTAAATCTGGCGCTTATGAATACATTATGAAGCCCTTTACCATCGACGACATCCTATCTGTTATTCAAAGAGCACTGGAAAAGCGCTCTCTGATTAAAGAAGTCGCCTATCTGCGAAACGAACTGGAAGTCCGTCGTCCATTTGAGATGATGGTCGGAGAAGATCCTAAAATGAGGGAAATCTTCGATTACATTACCATCATCGCCCAAAGCAGCGGAACCGTCCTGATACAGGGCGAAAGCGGAACCGGAAAAGAATTGGTCGCCAGGGCCATCCATAACCGCAGCCCTAGAAAAAGCGAACCCTTTATTGTCATGAATTGTGCCGCCATACCAATTACACTAATGGAGAGCGAAATCTTCGGGTATAATAAAGGGGCTTTTACCGGGGCGTTTTCCACCCGAATCGGAAAGTTGGAAATGGCCAATAAAGGGACCGTCTTTTTAGATGATGTTGACTCGATGGATGTCAAAATGCAGGGAAAGCTGCTTCGGATCATTCAGGATAAAGAGTTCGAGCGCCTCGGAAGCAGCAAGGTCCTTAAAGCAGATGTCCGGTTTATCGCCGCATCCAATAAGGATTTAAAGACTCTGATCGAACAGAGCGAGTTTCGTGAAGACCTCTTTTATCGACTCAATGTTTTCCCTATCAAGGTGCCTCCTCTGCGAGAACGAAAAAAAGATGTCCCTTTGCTGTTGGAGCATTTCACTGCTCTGTATGCAAAACAGACGGGAAAAGAGAAAAAACAGTTTTCTGAAGATGCGGTCAGGATGTTGACAGTGGAGTATGAATGGCCTGGAAATGTCAGAGAGCTGCAAAACCTGGTGGAAAGACTGATAACTATTACAAAAGATCCGGTTATCCGCTCCAAGGATCTTCCCTCAGTCGGCCCCCGAAAGGCAGAAATCAGGGATATGACGCTAAAGGAAGCGGTCAACACGTTTGAACGACAATATATCGCCGATGTATTGGAAACCGTGGGCGGGAATAAATCAAAAGCGGCAGAAAAACTCGGTATACACCGAAATACGCTTTTATCCAAAACCAACGAACCGGATTCCAATTCATAATCTAAAAACGCAAAAAGATGCGATAAAAAGCCGGCTGCTTCAACCTCCCTTCCCGTTCGCCCAAAGTCAATCCGGTTTAATTGCACATATTTTTGTGCAATATCTTGCTCACCTTGGGCAGTTGAATGGGCCCCCCTACTATTTTCCTGAGTAAGATCAATATAATAAAAATGGCATAACTATTGCTAACCTTTTAATGATGACGTCCGTGGCGCCAATTTCATGATTGCGGGATTGGCTTGACTTGCGCTGCAATGGATGCCGGGGGATCCCATATGTTTCTTTTTTGCCTCCGGATCGGCAGCTTTGACAGAAATGATGTGCGATGAACCTAAATCATTGTTGGCATTTAACCACTTAGGAAAATCAAAGATTCCATTTACATGAAATCCTTTGTCGCCGAAAAACCGAATCGCCGTTGCGAGCGACTCCGCTACAAGCTCCTCATGATCGAATCATTGATTTTTATTCTGCCTGCACTGGTGCTGGGTTACATCTTTTACTCAAACGAGGTCTTGTTTAACACATCCCAGATGATCCTGATTGCGATGGCTTTGCTGCTCATCCTCAGCGGTCTTCTGATGGTAAGAGAAATCTTTGATAAATTTCTGGTTCTGGCCAGTCGGATGCTGCAAAATGAAGCCGGAGAAAGGGGACAAATGCAAATTTATAATAATACCAAGGAACTGCAGGATATTTCCTCTTCTTTCAATCAGCTTTTCGATCGTTGTGAAAAAACCGAATCGCTTTTAAGACAAAAAACGCTTCAAATCAGCATCATCAGGGATCTGGTGCACACGATAAGAAAAAGCCACGATACACAAGAGCTCATGGACATCATTCTCGAGAAGGCGATGGCCGTCACGAATGCCCGGATCGGATCCTTATGCTTGATCGAAGAAGCTCAGGAACGGTTTTTCGTGGTTTCTTCAAAAGGATTTGTCAGAGAGCCGAAAAAGGACTTTTATATCGATATGAATCAATCCATCATGCGTCAGGTGGTATCCGAAAAAAAGCCCATGCGCGTGGAAAATATCGAATCCGATTCACGAATAATGAGGGCGAATGCCGCCAAATATGAATCCCCTTCATTTATAATCATGCCGATTTTTGAAAAGCAGAATATGATGGCCTTACTGAATTTGTCCTGTAAAGACAACGGCGAGACTTTTGACATCTCGGACGAAGAAATCCTGGGCATCCTCACCAATGAAATCGGCTTTGTTCTCGAGAACACACGTCTGACCTATACCATTGAGGAATATTTGCAAAATATCCGGCAGAGCGAACGGGAGCTTTCCGACGCCTCCAACCAACTCCGAAAAAAAATGATCGAAAACGATTTGACCAGAGAAGAGCTTAGAAAAAGGGAAGACAAGTACCAATTGATTTTGGAAAGCATCGAGGAAGGGTATTTCGAAGTGGATTTAACCGGGAATTTGACATTCATCAACGATGCCATCAGCGTGATTACCGGCTATAGTCGTGAAGAGCTCCTGGGTATGAATAACCGTCAATACACCACTGAGGAAACCGCAAGAAAGATGTCCCTGATTTTCAATGAGGTGCTCCAAACCGGTAAATCAGCAAGGGTAACAGATTATGAGATCTTTAAAAAAGACGGATCCGCCTCTGTTTTGGAGCTTTCAACGTCACTGATGAAAAACGAGGAGGGGCGTCCCATTGGATTTCGTGGCGTGGTCCGGGATGTCACTGATCGTATAATTTCCGAACAGGAACGGACAACGCTCGAAGAACAGCTTCAGCAAGCCCAAAAAATGGAAGCCATCGGAACACTGGCCGGTGGGATTGCGCATGATTTCAACAACATGCTTCAGGTGATTTCCGGATATACCCAGCTTTTATTGATGAAAAATAATGGGAATGATTTAAACCGAAAGCACCTGGAGGCGATTGAATTGTCGATCCAGAGGGCCGGGGATTTGATTCGACAGCTATTAATTTTCAGTCGAAAAGTGGAGAGCGCATTAAAACCTGTGGATTTGAATAATGAGATCGGGCATATCGCAAGGCTTTTGGAAAGAACCATGTCTAAAATGATCAATATCGAACTTTGTCTTGCAAAAGATCTTCTTAAAATCAATGCCGACCCGATTCAGTTGGAACAGATCTTGATGAACCTTGGGATCAATGCCGGCGATGCCATGCCGGATGGAGGCAAATTGGTTTTTTGCACTGAAAATCATACAGTTGAAAAATCTGCAAGCAAAAGCTACCTGGACCTCAAACCGGGCAAGTATGTTCTGTTAAGCGTCAAAGACACCGGGTGCGGTATCCCGGAAAACATCCGGGAACACATCTTCGAGCCGTTCTTTACAACAAAAGAAAGGGGGAAAGGAACCGGATTGGGGCTGGCAATGGTATATGGGATCGTTAAAAACCACGGCGGATACATCACCTGCACTTCCAGGGTGGGAGAAGGGACCATTTTTAAAATTTACTTTCCGGCTCATCTGCCCGTTGTCAAAGAAATTTTCGAAAAAAAA
This sequence comes from Deltaproteobacteria bacterium RBG_13_49_15, assembly GCA_001797695.1. Taxonomy (GTDB): domain Bacteria; phylum Desulfobacterota; class Desulfobacteria; order Desulfobacterales; family UBA2156; genus RBG-13-49-15. The sequence goes on from MGQD01000194.1 coordinate 7,234, forward strand.
ACCACCGATCTGAAACAGAA
>MGQD01000194.1:7339-13025 GCA_001797695.1 Deltaproteobacteria bacterium RBG_13_49_15
ATCATACCATCAAGGCCCGAAAAGGAGAAGACGCCGTCAATATCTATCGGACCCAAAAAGATAGAATCAACCTGGTTATTTTAGACTTTAACATGCCCGGGATGGGTGGACAAAAGTGCATGCAGGAGTTGTTGACGCTAAATCCTCTGGCCAAGGTTATCATTGCCAGCGGCTATGCGTTGAACGGCAAAGTCAAAGAAACATTGGATTCGGGTGCATCCGGTTTTATCGCAAAACCATATCAATTTAAAACCATGCTCAAGCAGATCAGGAGTGTTTTAGATCAGAACTCATCCGATTTTTTTTTAAGCGCTAACGCAAGTTAACCGGCCATTCACATCATCTGCATTCGTAAAATTGATGCAGAACCGATCTCACCTTAAACGGTTCGCGTTGAAGTTTATTTTCCCATAAAGCGTAACTGCCTGATAAAGCAAATCGATTTTCACTTTTTTGATTTTTTTCATTTGAACTTGACATCAAAAAACAAGTTGAATATAGAAATATTTTTAATATTTTTTGCCGATGATAACCGATTTATTCTGACCTAATGCTGGTTAGGTTTTGGCTATTTTAAAATAATTTGAAAAGCTGCTGGAACTTGAGCCAAAAAATGAAGCTAGAAAAATTGATGAAGGAGAGAAATGCGGATCTGATTAACGCGTGGTTTACATCTCTCATCGAAACCTACCCTGCCAACACCTCGGCATTCCTGAAAAATCAGAAGGATCCATTCGCCAATCCGGTCGGTAATGCTTTTCGACAGGGTTTTAAGGTAATTATCGACCAAATTGTTGAAGGAATCGATCATCAATCGGCTGTTTCCGCATTAGATCCCATTGTTCGCATTCGGGCAGTTCAAGGTTTTTTACCCTCCCAGGCCGTTTCATTCGTTTTTTCCATTAAAAAAATCATTCGACAAATTTTTAGTAAAGAGATAAGGGAAAACCACTTAGAGGACGAGCTTACAACAATAGAAATGAGAATCGACGAACTGAGTCTCATTGCATTTAACATCTATATGGAATGCCGGGAAAAGGTTTTTCAACTGAAGGCCAACGAAGTCAGGGATCGGACGTTTAAAGCGCTTAGAAGAGCCGGCCTGGTTTGTGATTTGGAGCAGGTTGAATCTGACTTAACTGAACATAATTAATTCATTCAGACAGCGGCATTGTCGACAATGTCGATCCAACAGGCCGCTGCAACGGGGTCGAAAGCGAGGTAACGGTAAATGAATGTTAACTACATTTCTTCCCTCATCATGGTGATTCTCCTTTTCTTAATCGCCTATATCGGAGTCGAAGCGGGAGGGCTCCAGGTTCTCTTCGGGATTATTATCCCCTACGCGGCTTTGTTGACGTTTATTATCGGCTTTATTTATAAGGTTGTAAACTGGGCAAGGTCTCCGGTTCCATTTCGTATCCCTTCCACCTGCGGCCAGCAGAAGTCGCTTCCCTGGATTAAATCCGCCGCCTTTGACAATCCTTCCACCGGTGGCGGTGTTCTTGTCCGGATGGCGATGGAAATCCTCTTTTTCCGTTCCCTTTTCCGGAACACGAAATGCCGATTGAACGAAGGCCCCATGCTTTCATATGAATGGGAAAAATGGCTCTGGCTCGGGGCCATCGTTTTCCACTATTCGTTTTTAACCGTTTTGATCCGGCATTTCCGCTTCTTTCTCGAACCTGTTCCGGTTTGCTTTCAGTGGCTGGAACAACTGGATGGATTCCTTCAGGTCGGGGTTCCGGGGATCCTGCTGTCCGGCTTTGCATTGCTCGCGGCTGTCGTTTATCTTTTCCTGAGGCGCGTGTTTATTCCGCAAGTCAGATATATTTCCCTGGCTTCCGATTACTTTCCCCTTTTTCTGCTCATGGGAGTGGCGATCTCCGGAATCCTGATGCGCTATATAACCAAGGTGGATATAGTGGGAGTCAAAGAACTGACCATGGGGCTGGTGACGTTTCATCCGACCATTCCAAAAACTGTGGGTGGAATATTTTATGTTCATCTCTTTTTCATCAGCATTTTTTTTGCCTATTTCCCATTCAGCAAGCTGATGCATCTCGGCGGGATTTTTATGAGCCCGACCCGGAATTTGGCGAATACCAACAGGGAAATACATCACACCAATCCCTGGAATTACCCGGTCAAAGTTCATACGTATGACGAATACGAAGATGAGTTTAGAGAAAAAATGATAGACGTCGGACTCCCCGTCGAAAAAGGAATCGAAGCCGGTACTGCACAAGAATAGAAAAAGGAGCAAGTGATGACAGACGACCTTAAACCCCATGAATTAATTGCAAACATACAACCAAGACCTCCACAGACCGGGTGGATGAATACCCCTGCCGTTATACGGAAAGGAATGTTTTGTTACGCATCAAACCCTAAAAGCGTCGAAATTCTAAAGCTCCCCAACGCAAGAGGATGGAATCCCCTGGAAGAGGACTGGAAGCTTCCGAAAAATTGGAAAGAGATCGTTTTCGAGGGGCTAAGGCAGCGCCTGGATCGGTTTCGTACATTCAAACTTTTTATGGATATCTGCGTTCGATGCGGCGCCTGCGCGGATAAATGCCATTTTTTCATTGGAACCGGAGACCCAAAAAACATGCCGGTTCTAAGGGCGGAGCTTTTAAGATCCGTTTATCGCAAAGACTTTACGGCAGCGGGAAAAATTTTCGGAACGCTCGCGGGCGCTCGTGAGCTAACTCTGGATGTACTCAAGGAATGGTGGTACTATTTTTTCCAGTGCACCGAATGCCGGCGTTGCTCTGTCTTTTGCCCCTACGGCATCGATACGGCTGAAATCACCATCATGGCAAGGGAAATCTTCAACCTCCTGGGTCTTAACATCGACTGGATTGCAACCCCCATAGCCAACTGCTACCGGACCGGAAACCATCTGGGAATTCAGCCTCACGCTTTCAAGGATATGATCGATTTTTTCATCGATGACATAGAGGAAAAAATCGGCATCCGGGTTGAACCGAACATTAATAAAAAAGGGGCGGACATCCTTTTCATCACCCCTTCCGGGGATGTGTTCGCCGATCCCGGGACATACACGGCCATGGGATATCTCGTCCTGTTCCATTATCTTAAGGAAAAATACGGCCTGGACGTAACGTGGAGCACCTATGCCTCGGAAGGCGGAAATTTCGGCTTTTTCACCTCCCATGAAACCATGAAACGTTTAAATGCAAAAATGTATGCGGAAGCCAAACGCCTTGGCGTGAAATGGATCCTTGGAGGAGAATGCGGGCATATGTGGCGGGTGATCCATCAGTACATGGGAACCATGAACGGACCCGCCGATTTTCTTGAAGAGCCCGTTTCACCGATAACCGGAACCAAGTTCGATAATGCCAAATCCACCAAAATGGTCCACATTGCCGAATTCACCGCCGATCTGATCAAGCACGGCAAGCTCGATCTGGACCCGAGCCGGAACGACAACCTCATTGTGACGTTTCATGATTCCTGCAACACGTCGCGAGGCATGGGGCTTCTGGAAGAGCCCCGGTACGTCATCAAAAACGTTTGCAAGAACTTCTACGAAATGCCGTCCAATACTATTCGGGAACAAACCTTTTGCTGCGGAAGCGGATCAGGCTTGAATGCCGGTGAAAACATGGATCTGAGAATGATCGGCGGGTTCCCGAGAGCTAATGCCGTCAAATATGTCCATGAAAAACACGGGGTGAACATGTTGGCTTGTATCTGCGCCATTGATCGAGCCGTACTTCCGGTCTCTATGGATTATTGGGTTCCCGGCGTAAATGTTACAGGCATTCACGAAATGGTGGCCAATGCGTTGAATCTGCCCGGCCAGCCAAAGAGAACCAAGAATTTAAGAGGAGAACCGCTACCCGGAATGGAGGGTGATGATGAGTAACGAAAAAAAAATGTTCGACGGAGGAAAGGTGATCGCAGGGCTGATCGTCTTTGTGATCTTGGCAACGTTTCCGTTTTGGTACAACCACGGGAAAGCGGCCCCGATTCCGGAACCCAAACTGACGGAGAAAGCCAAAACGGAGAAGGTGTGCATCCTTAAGAAAGAGTTAATGAAATCCGAACATATGCAAATTTTAAATGACTGGAGAAATACGGTTGTTCGAAATACCAACCGCATCTATGAAACACCCGAAGGGAAGCGGTATGATATGAGCCTCTCCAATACCTGCCTGGACTGCCATTCGAACAAGGCTGATTTTTGCGACAAATGCCATAATTATGTTGCAGTCAGCCCGTATTGCTGGGACTGCCACATTGAGAAACCGAAGGAGACAAAGGAATGAAAAGCAGCAGAAGACGCTTTTTGAAAATTGCCGGCATTTCTGCGCTTGGCATTGGCGCCAAACCGGTTGTTGACCTTTTTGCCGCATCCGGAGGACATCGTGAGGCTCCCGAGGCAAAGGTCTATAAAAATGAAAAAGCCCTGAAGGCAAAACAATGGGCGATGGTCATCGACACCCGGAAATTCAAATCGTCCAAGGATTTGGAACCGATCATTGAAGCGTGCCATAAAATCCATAACGTTCCCAAAATGGATAACAAGCGTCATGAAATCAAATGGATCTGGGAAGAAGAATTCCATAATGCGTTTCCTCTTCAAGAAGCCCGATTTCTTCCGGAACGGATTGAACATCTTCCCTTCCTTGTCCTATGCAATCAATGCGAAAATCCACCCTGCGTGAGAGCATGCCCGACAAAAGCGACGTTTAAAAGGGAAGACGGCATTGTTTTAATGGATTTTCACCGATGCATCGGATGCCGCTTCTGCATGGCTGCATGCCCTTATGGCTCAAGGAGTTTCAATTTCAGAGATCCGAGGCCGTTTATCAAGGAGACGAACCCCAAATTCCCCACCCGAATGAAAGGCGTTGTTGAAAAATGCAATTTTTGTGAAGAACGACTGGCCATTGGACAAGCCCCGGCCTGCGTGGAAGCCTCTAACGGCGCTCTGATTTTTGGAGATCTGGAAGATCCAGGTTCTCCGGTGAGGGAACTCTTAAAAACGACTTTTACGATTCGGCGTAAACAAAGCCTGGGCACAAGCCCGGCCGTCTATTACATTATATGAGGTGACTATGCTTGAAAAAGCGCTCAAAGGAACCAGTCGGTATTATGGATGGATGGCGGCACTTGCGGCCGTGATCGGACTCGGATTCGTCTTTTATATGTGGCAACTCCGGTTCGGTTTGGGCATCACAGGAATGAGCCGGGATGTCTCCTGGGGGTTTTATATCGCCCAATTTACCTTCCTCGTCGGCGTTGCAGCATCTGCGGTAATGCTGGTGCTCCCATATTACCTCCACCACTATAAAGCTTTCGGGAAGATCACCATCCTTGGAGAATTTCTTGCCGTTTCATCGGTGACCATGTGCATCCTCTTTATCTTTGTGGATCTCGGCCAGCCGATGCGGGTTTTAAACGTGATGCTCTATCCCACGCCCAACTCCGTTCTCTTTTGGGACATGATCGTCCTGACCGGGTATCTCTTTCTCAACATTATCATCGGATGGAAAGTCCTGGAGGCTGAACGGAATGCCCTCCCCCCTCCCAAGTGGCTTAAACCGTTGATTTATCTTTCCATACCCTGGGCCGTCAGCATCCATACCGTGACCGCCTTTCTATACTGCGGCCTTCCGGGACGTGGATTCTGGCTGACCGCTATCCTTGC
>MGQD01000195.1:0-714 GCA_001797695.1 Deltaproteobacteria bacterium RBG_13_49_15
GGGGATTCTAGGTGCGGCGGAACTTGAGCGCATGAATGAAGAGATTTTGTTGTCTGCCGACGATGTCAGGATCAAAAAAGCGGAATTATTGGAAATCGTCAGAAAACAGGAACCTAAACTGAGGCGGCAACTTGAAAAAAATCTTCTTTTTATTCTGGAACAGGAAGCCACCCGGCGTATTTTACTTATCGAAGCAAAAAAAATGGGTATTTCAACCAGCGGTTTGAATGAAGACCAAGCGATTCAGGAGTTATTCGAGCGCAAATCGGCTGAGGCGGCTGTATCCGAAGAGGAAGCAGCGATTTTTTATAAAAAAAATAAGGAAACGATGGGAGGGGCTTCTTTTGACCAAGTCAAAGAGGGAATCCACCAATACCTGTTGCAGGAAAAAAAACAGCGAAGCATCGCCTCCTATATTGCGTCCCTATCCGATTCGATTCATATCCGAATAAACAATGAGTGGGTGAAAACCCAAAGTCAAATCGCGATGGATAATTCCGTGGATAAAGCCCGCCATTCCGGCAGGCCGACGATGGTGGAATTCGGCGCTACGGGGTGTGTGCCCTGCGATATGATGCAACCCATATTGGAAAAATTGCGTAAAACCTATACTGGCAAACTGAATGTAATCTTTGTTCATGTGGGAGAAGATCAGATTCTTGCAGCGCGCTATGGCATTCGATCAATACCGGTGCAGGTGTTTTTCGACGACAG
>MGQD01000195.1:775-3992 GCA_001797695.1 Deltaproteobacteria bacterium RBG_13_49_15
GTTCAAATGGGAGTGAAAAAATGAAACCGAAAGTTAAATGGGCGTTCATTGCGGCCATCCTTCTTATAGCTTTTTTGGCCGCATACAACCTGATTCCGACGCAATCGATTTTCAAGAAAAAAGAAGCGAATGCTTCTCCTCCCCATTCTTCGACTGTGCCGTCTTCAATGCGAGTCACCATGATCGATTTGGGAGCAACCGCATGCATTCCCTGCAAAATGATGGCTCCTATCATCGAAGAACTTAAGAAAGTGTATGCCGGCAAGGCCGATATCATCTTCATCGATGTATGGAAAGATCCGGCACAAGCGAAAAAATATGGAATCCGGGCTATTCCGACACAGATTTTTTTTGATGAAAACGGCAAGGAAGTTCACCGTAATGTTGGATTTATGGATAAAAAACAGATCGTCAAAATCCTGTCCACACTGGGCGTTACAGAACCCCGCACCGGCATAGCGGGCGATTTGAAATAAAAAATAAGCGGAGCAGGATATGCTTAACCAATTTTTTATCACCATTAATCAATGGATGAGCGGCGGATTGATCGTTGCCGGCATGGGCGCATTTTTCTGGGGAATGGTCAGTGTGCTGTTCAGCCCTTGCCACTTAGCTTCCATCCCTCTGATCGTAGCCTACGTAGGGGGCCAGGATACAGCGATCAATCCCCGGAGGGCCGGTTGGTATGCCGCCGCCTTCACGACAGGTTTGTTCATCACCATTACCGCTGTCGGCATTGCATGCGCCTTGCTCGGCCGTATGCTCGGCGATGTCGGTATCTGGTGGCAAATACTCGTGGGCGCCGTGTTGATTTGGGTGGCTTTGGGAATGCTGGGAGTGCAGGCATGCACTATTTCGGGAACGCTGCTCTACCGGCTTAAGCTGCACGGCATCCAAGGCGCCTTCGGACTGGGCTTGGCTTACGGCATCCTTTCCGGATCGTGCACGTTCGGTTTTATCGCCCCGATTCTGGCCATTGTCACCGTGCAACAGAAAATTGTCAATGGTTCGGTGATGATGATTCTGTTTGCGTTAGGGCATTGCCTGCCCATTGCCGCAGCCGGAAGCTCCATGGCCCTGGCAAGAAAATTCACGGAAAGCACAACTTGGCAAGGCGCCGGTTTGTGGTTCAGGCGCGGTGCGGGCGTTGTCATCGCGCTATTAGGGGCCTATTTTATGTCCATCCCGTTTATAGGCGCCTAATCAACGGGATGGTCTATTCCCATGAAAGACAAGTTCTTTTTTTTAGTGTGTTAGATCCGAGGAGAAAGGTGGCATATGACACGATTTTTGTATCTGGTTTTATCCGAAGCGCCCCATCATTTAATCTTTTCTCCATGCGTCGGCAATAAGCGACTTTAACGCCGATCTCAACGGCACTTTCCCAACCGAGACGACTTTTTCGTTCACGACCAGGGCCGGGGTTCCCATAACACCATATTGGGAAATCGCCAAGGGATCGCGGATATGTTCCACGTCCGCCGGAATTTGCAACTCCGCCAAGACCGCCATGACCAATCGCTCCAGGCCCTCACAATTGGGACACCCCGGCCCGAGGATTTTGATCTGGAACCCTTCCTGAGCATCCGTCTCTTTCACCGGCTCCCCGACGAATTTCTTGTATTCCCGGAGAAAGGCGATCCGGTAATAATCCTTAACGCTTTCGGGAATATAGTTGGATTTGGAGAACCTTGACAGTAACTCCTCCTGTATCACGGCATCCGGCTTTCCGCGGAACGCTTCCACCACCGATTCCAGTGTCTCTTTGAGGCCGATGATGCCGACCTTTTGTCCTCTAACAAAAATCTGTGTGACCGACGAACTTGACATTTGATTTCTCCTTCGAATCCTGCAATTAAGATCGTACTATACAATAACATATTCAATAGAAAAGGAGTTTCATGGATTCGCTGATATTTCTTTTTTCTTTTTTCTGTGCGACTGCCTGTTTATTTTTCGCCGTCGAATCGTTTCGGGAAAACGAAATCAGAGCCCCTCGAATCGCCCTTGCCGGCACAACCTTTTTTATTTTCGTCGGGGGAGCGGTTTACCTGATTCCCATAATTCAACCGTTTGCCGCTGCGCTGTTTTTTCTTATCGGTTCGGGCTGTTTAATTTTATTGATTCCAAACCCTGCCAATCCGGATGTTTTGAAAGGCTCCCTGGGTCATGTCGTAGCCGAGCCGTCCCGTTTCGACGAACGGGACACCGTATTTGCCAGAAACCGATCTTTGCCGCCCCTATCTGAAGCTTATCGAACATACTATGCATCGCATCCTGATAAGGAAACAAAAGATGCCGAACGCCGTAACAAGGGAGGACCTGTAGGACGAACCGGTGCTATCGACAACGAATATCCCCCAAATGTGGCTATGATAGATGCTTGTTTCCAGATTCCGCCAATGCTTGGTATTCATGCCCAAGCCGCACCGAAACAGGATACCCCGCAACGCCCTCCGGATCCAAAGAAAGCGAGCGCCATCGTAAAAGGATTTTCCCGACATCTTGGAGCCGATCTGGTCGGAATCTGCCGGGTCAATCCCAAGTGGACATACTCCCATCGCGGAGAAATTCATTATGACAACTGGAATGACTGGGGCAAAAAAATCGAATTGCCCTTACCCTTTGCAGTGGTGATCGCTACCGAAATGGAACACGAAATGGTCAAGGCCGGCCCTCACACTCCGGCACTCATGGAGAGCGCTAAAAATTATGCAAAAGGGGCTTTCATAGTCACGGCACTATCCCGGTGGTTCGCCTCCATGGGGTATCGGGCGTCGGCCCAGCACAGCCGGCACTACGACCTGAACCTGGTCCCGCTCGCCATTGATGCCGGACTGGGTGAGCTCGGCAGATTCGGATACTTGATTACCGGCCGGTTCGGTCCCCGCGCACGCTTGTTTGCAGTGACCACCGATATGCCTCTCTCCCCTGATCCACCCATCGATCTCGGAGTTGACGCATTCTGCCGTCGCTGTTTAAAGTGCGCCAATGCCTGCCCTTCGAAATCGATCCCTTCTGGAGAGAAAACCATCTGCAATGGTGTAAAAAAATGGAAACTCGATGAAGAGTCCTGTTTTGATTACTGGGCAAAGGTTGGAACCGATTGTTCGGTTTGTATGGGAATTTGCCCGTTCAGCCGACCCTTCCGGACCATCCACCGAATGGCACGCTGGATGATCCGGAATTCTTCGGTGGCACAAGCGGTTTTTCCTTA
>MGQD01000195.1:4027-4318 GCA_001797695.1 Deltaproteobacteria bacterium RBG_13_49_15
CCCGCCCGGTCTCCGAATGGATCAATTATCATAACTAAACATCGCGCCAAAGTGCTTGTAGACCCTGATTTTTGAAAAAGCCTGGGTGAGGCGGGGTCATTCGGAATATTAATTTCATGCGTTCGATGGAGGCATCCCGCAAAGCTTTGAACGAGCAGTCCATTTTAGTAATAACACCGGAATACGAATTTCTGCGGTATATGAAAAAGAGCAGGGCTAACTCCGGCCGGCCGTGATAAACATCTCTTAAAACCGACTTTTGTACTTGAAAGAGCAACCTGAGCTCTTTTT
>MGQD01000195.1:4476-4610 GCA_001797695.1 Deltaproteobacteria bacterium RBG_13_49_15
GTTCTAAAATCATTTTCCCTTTTTGATGGTGATCCATTATCAGATTCAGGATCTCCTTACGAATCCGATGCTTTTCCCGTTCCCTGGCGATCACCGGCATCAACCGGTGAACCGAATTTTCTACCAAAGCATCC
>MGQD01000195.1:4768-5706 GCA_001797695.1 Deltaproteobacteria bacterium RBG_13_49_15
CAGAGGAATTTGATCGGATGAGGCGATTTTTGGGGCACTGGCTAGAAGAAGTCACAACTCCGTACCAGAAATTGAGATCCGGCGTGTTCCCTTTGATTAATTTGACAGAAGATAAAAACAGTTATTATGTCCGCGCTGAACTTCCAGGAGTGAACAAAGAAGATTTGGATATTCAAGCCACTGCAAAAAGTCTGTCCATTTCCGGTGAAAGGAAAATACCATCCGAAGAGAAAGATGCCAAATACCATCGCCGTGAACGAGAATCGGGTTGCTTTTCAAGGGTGTTAACTATTCCGGGTGAAATCAATCCGGATCATGTGTCGGCTTCACTTGTTAACGGAATCCTTACTATTACGGTTCCGAAAGCGGAGATTGCAAAACCGAAGCAGATTGCCGTCAATTAAGCAAAGAATTATTATGAAAGGAGGCTCACATGGCTGATTCTGATATCAAATCCCTAAAAGTCAAAGAAAAACAGGAAGTTTCAACACCAGCCGAGCAGACCCGGCCGGGGTTGGTTTTCAATCCGAATGTGGATATCTTTGAAACCAATACACAAATTACACTCATGGCAGATATTCCGGGTGTAGGGCCTGAAGATCTCTCGATTGATCTTAAAGATGGAACCTTGACCCTTTCGGCCGATACCGCATCAGTTGAAGGTCCCGATGAGGTAGAGCTTTTGGTTGAATATGAAACAGGTAAATATTTTCGACAGTTTTCTCTATCCGAGGTGATTGACCAAAACAAAATCGATGCGCAACTCAAAGACGGAGTTCTTCGCCTAGCGCTGTCCAAAGTCGAAAAGGCGAAACCTCGAAAAATCGTTGTAAAAACTGAATGAGTGAAGCTCCCCGCTCTGAAGAGCGGGGCTTCCCGGCAATGAAAAAGCGGGGATCTTTTAATGGTTTCCCGCTTTTTTATTGATTTTGGTTCCG
>MGQD01000196.1:0-5369 GCA_001797695.1 Deltaproteobacteria bacterium RBG_13_49_15
CCGGTTTCCCGGTAGTCCCGGAAGTCTGACGGAAGCTGGTCACTTCCCTTGGATCGATACCTAAAAGTTTTCCGTAGATGTTTTCCCGATTCTCTTTCTGTGCATTTCGCAGGTCCTCCTTGTCGATAAGGGGAAGGGATTTTAAATCGTCTCTGTTTCGGATCTCTTCAGGTGAAATATTCCGAAAAATTTCGCGACACAACGCAGAATGCGTTTTCGCATAAAAAAGATGGCGACGGAAATTTTTCATTTCGAGTTCGATTAGTTTCTCAGGAGCCAATGTTTCCAAAAAAGGATTCCAATATTTGTTGCGTTCCCCTTTCATAGAGCTGTTTCTCCTTGGTTCCAATTTGGGAGAGATGTAGAAACCCGCATCATCCATTACCTTCAAGTGCAATTACCTCAACTGGAAACGGGCTTCGATGCCCGATGCCATCTTTTTTAGCAGCTCTGAAAATTGTTGTACCATCTCTTTGGGCACCTGCCTCTTTAAACCGACCGCCCACAGCGCTGTCTGAAGATTTTGCCTTCCGGTCCTGAAGGGAACCGCAAAAGCATAAATTCCTTCAATGTATTCTTCGTCATCGAATGCAATCCGTTCTTCCCGTGCTTTTCTGATCATCATCAGGTATCTCTTCTTGTCCACGCAGGACTGGGGTGTAAATTTGGGAAGTTCCTCCTTGGCCAGGATTCTTTCGATTTCTCTATCGGGAAGCTGGGATAACAGGGCCCTCCCTCCGGCCCCGCCCAGCAAGGGAAGTCTCATGCCCACCTCGGAAGATATCTTGATGTCGAAAGCCGAATCGACCTTATCCAGTATGACCGCCCTCATCCCCGACCGGATCCCCAGAAAAGCCGAAAGCTTAGTTTTTTTATTGATCTCTTCCAGATAGGGATGAACGATCTGAATCAATTCAGAGCTCTTTCCCGCAGCCCGGCTCAACAGGTAGAGGTCCGTTCCGAGGTTGAATTTATTGTCCGGCATCTGTTCCAATATCCCCAGGTCGGAAAGGGTATGGACGATGTTAAAAACCGTGCTCTTGTTATACCGGAGTGCCCTGGAGATGCCGGTAATCCCCATGGCTGCTTTGGATTTTGTTAAAAGCCGGAGGATGGCAAAACATTTTTCGATCGCAGGAACGCGTTTGAATCCGCTAGTTGACATTCTCTGTTCTCCATATCGAACATATGTTCTAAATAAGAAACAAAAATTGAAGCGATTTGTCAATAAAAATTTGTGTTTTTCAAATCGCGAAATGATATGCTGTAAACGAAGTGTCAGCGAAAGAAAACCCGGCGATTTATCGCTTGACTCGACCGGACAAACCGGGTAGTAGCTGTAATGTAGCTTATTTTTTCAGGCAATGACGCTATGGTAAATTGAAGGAGAATCGACATGATGTTGAGAGATAAAAACGCCATTGTTACCGGCGGATCCCAGGGGATCGGGACCGCCATATCCCTTGAAATGGCGAGGGAAGGAGCCAATGTATGCCTGACCTACCGGAAACATGAAAACGAAGCGTTTGAGGTCAGGGACCGGATTCTTCAGATGGGCGGAAAAGCCATCGCGGTCAAGTGCGACATTGCTTCATTCTCAGAAGCGGAAAAAGTCGTCAAAGCGACACTAGATGCGTTCGGTAAAATCGATATTTTAGTCAACAACGCCGGAATGAACTGGGACGGGGTTTCATGGAAGATGACCGAGGAGCAATGGGACCGGGTCATCGAAGTCAACTTAAAAGGGTATTTTAATTTTACACGTCATGTGGCGCCCTTGCTCAAGGATCAGAAATCCGGAAAAATCATCAACGTCACGTCCATAAACGGTCTTCGCGGAAAATTCGGCCAGACCAACTATTCGGCTTCAAAAGCCGGAATAATCGGATTCACAAAGGCTTTGGCCAAAGAACTCGGCGCTTTCAGCGTCAACGTAAACGCCGTTGCCCCTGGATTGATCGAAACCGCCATGTTGAAAGGATCCAGCGCGCGCGACCAGATCATTCAGATGGCCATGGCCGAAAGTGTCTTAAAACGTGTCGGTCAACCAGAAGACCTGGCCAATCTGGTCGTTTTTCTCGCCTCGGATAAGTCCAAACACATCACCGGAGAGGTAATCAAGGTGGATGGCGGACAATATATTTAAAGGACAACTTTTTTCAGAGCGCATCGAATCATAACTTTTTAATGAAGAAGGGGTCATGTATGGGAAAAGTGGGGATCATCGGCGTAGGGCAAAGTGCATTCGTTCGGCAATATCCAGGATCCATCCGGGAACTGGCCTTTGAAGGATTCAAAGCGGGGATGAAAGATGCGCAGATAACAGTAAAAGATGTGGATGCTTCCGTTATATGCTCGGCGCCGGAATATGATAAACAGCGTTCTCCGGCAGGTGTTTTTGCCGAATATCTGGGGCTGAATCCTCAGCCGACATGTTATGTTGAAAGCCTCTGCTCCTCCAGCAGCATGGGGCTTCGCTTGGCCTATTCACTCGTCAAGTCCGGGCTTCATGATGTGGTGGCGATCATCGGATTTCAAAAAATGTCCGAAATCAGTTCATCCGAATCCCAGGAGCGGATGGGGCGGGGGGCCGATATTCAATGGGAAAGCCCGTTCGGCACCATGATGCCGGCATACTATGCCATGTATGCGAGGGCTCATATGGTCCAATACGGAACTACTCCCGACGATTTGGCGCTCATCCGTGTCAAATCAGCCACCTATGGCCAGCTCAATGAAATGGCCGTTTACAGGAAAGCGGTTACCTTTGATATGTTTGCCGACCCCAAAGACCGGATGGCCGCTCCGGTTGCAAGCCCGCTTCGCGTCGGAGACTGCTGTGCCAATGCGGACGGAAGCTCCTGCATCATTGTCGCCTGCGAGGAAAAAGCGCGGAAGTTTTCTAAAAAACCGGTATGGATTCTGGGTTTGGGCGCCGCTACGACCAGCGTCAATCTGGCAGGAAGAGATCTTTTTACAGGGCTTACGGTGGCTCAGGAAGCATCCCGCCAGGCATATCGGATGGCCGGAATTTCTCCAAAAGAGATCGATGTGGCGGAAGTGCACGATTGCTTTACCATCGCGGAAATGATGGCATATGAAAATCTAGGATTTGCCAAACCAGGCGAGGGAAAAGATCTGATTCGAAGCAAGGCGACTTACAAAGACGGAGATATCCCGGTGAATGTGGACGGCGGTCTGTTGTCCAAAGGGCACCCGATCGGCGCCACCGGCGGCTCCCAAATCCGGACCATCGTGCTTCAGCTTAGAAACGAAGCCGGAGCCATCCAGGTGAAGGACCCGGAAATCGGTCTAGTGCACAACATCGGCGGCGTCGGCTTATATGGAAACGTCACCATACTGGGGAGGTAGCTTATGAGCAGATCAAAAGAAAAAGAAATCGATGATCGATTTAAAAAATTCGGAACGGTGAGCTTTACATCCATTACAAAGACCAACGATTTTATCGGATACCTGGAAAACGGAAAGATCATGGGAACCCGATGCAAGGATTGCGGAATTAACTTCTTTCCGCCGCGTGCCGATTGCTACCGCTGCCTTTCCGGCAACATGGAATGGTTCGAGGTTTCGGGATTCGGGACATTGGTTACATACAGCAAACTCGAATACGGCCCGGTCGGGTTTGACGCCGACCTCCCCTATTCCATCGCCCTTCTGGATTACGGGGATTTTAAAATCTTCGGACGGATCGCCGGAAATATTCCCGATAATGAAATCCAGGTGGGAATGAAAATGAAAGCGGCGGCCAACCGACTTCCGAACGGACAGCTTAATTATGTATTTCAAAAAGTATAAGCTGAAGTATTATAATCAAACGAATCCTAACCTGAGGAATCCATTATGACAAAAAAAAATATCAATTTGGAGAAATCTTCCGGCGTCGCCCGGATAACGCTGGCCCGCCCGAAACACAATGTGTTTGACATCACAATGATGGAAGAGCTCAATTTGGAGTTTGAAATACTGCTTGCAGATGATTCCCTGAAGTGTGTGACCATTTTCGGAGAAGGGCCGAGCTGGTGTGCCGGTTTAGAGGTGGCGGATCATAAACCCGAATCCGTTCATCAAATGATCGAAACGTTCAACCGGATCTTCCTGCTCATGAATCTGATCGAAGTCCCCCTTATCGCTGCGGTCCATGGATTCTGCCTGGGCGGCGGAATGGAGGTGGCCATCGCTTGCGATACCATCGTGGCGACAAAAAGCGCCGCCTTCGGTCAGCCCGAGATCAAAATCGGATTCTTCCCGCCATATGCCGCCATCCGGCTCCCTCAACTGGTGGGTCCGGCAAAAGCCGTTGAAATCTGCACCACTGGGAAACGATACACCGCTCAAGAAGCCCTGCAGATGGGATTTGTCTCCTATGTCGTCGACGATGATCAGTTGAATGCATCGGTCGATAAACTGGTGGGAGAAATATCGGTTTTAAGTCCATTGATCATCCGGCTCAATAAGCGAGCGGTAAAACGTCACCTCAATTTCAGATTTCCGGAATCGATGGAAAAGGTCAGCGATCTGTTCCTGAACACCCTGATGAAAACCGAAGATACGCTTGAAGGAATTGCCAGTTTCGAAGGAAAACGAAAAGCCCAGTGGAAAAACAGATAGCACCAAGGAGGATTCATGTCTCAAATTGATAAAATCGGCGTGATCGGCGCTGGGAATATGGGAAGCGGCATCGTACAAAAAATCGCCCAGGAGGGGATCCGGGTGGTGATGGTGGATTTAAAAAACGAGTTTGTCCAGCGCGGCATGAATACCATTAAAAAGCTCCTTCAGGAAGGGGTGGACCGGAAGATTTTCAGGCCCGATCAGGTGGATCAAATCCTTTCCAGGATTGAGGGGACGACCGACTTCAATGCAGTTGCCGACGCGGATCTCGTCATCGAGGCTGTTTTCGAGGATAAAATCGTCAAATCGGAACTGTTCAAAAAACTGGATCAAATCTGCTCGAAAAAGACCATCCTCGCCACCAACACATCGAGCTTCTATGTGCGGGAGTTTGCGGAAAAAACATCTCGCCCGGATCGCTTTATCGGTCTTCACTATTTTTATCATCCGGCGAAAAACCGACTTCTTGAAGTCATTCCTCATGAAGGAACAAGCCGGGAAACGGTGGATAAGTCCCTTCTCGCCGCAAAGCTTCATGGTAAAACGGCTATCCTAGTCAAGGACGCCCCCGGATTTGCCGTAAACCGTTTTTTTGTGCCGTTTCTTAATGAAGCGGCAAGAATGCTTGAAGAATCCGTCGCCGATATCCCCACCATCGAGGAAGCGGCAAAGAGGGCGTTCAAGATCGGAATGGGGCCTTTTGAACTGATGAATGTGACAGGCATTCCGATTGCCGT
>MGQD01000196.1:5389-6211 GCA_001797695.1 Deltaproteobacteria bacterium RBG_13_49_15
ACGGATCGTGGGGCTAAAATCGGCCTGCGATGGGTTCAGGGCCCCTTTGAAATCGCCAACAAACTCGGAATCGGTAAAACATACGAGGCAGTTTCAGCTCTTTGCCGGAAATACCCGGATTTCAAGATGCCCGGGCTTTTGAAAAAACAAAATGATTCAGGGAAGCCGTTTGAATTTGCATTTGTGGATCTCTATATCAAAGGGAATATCGCATTCATAACCATCAATCGTCCGGAAGCCATGAATGCGTTAAATGAAGCTGTTTTTCAGCAGCTTGAGGAACGATTCTCAGAAGCCGAAAAAAATAGGTCCGTCAAAGGGATCGTCTTCCAAGGGGCTGGAAAAGCTTTTGTTGCGGGCGCAGACATCCGTTATTTTGTCGAAAAAATCAAGACAAATCGGATCCAGGATATTGTTTATTTCACACGGAAAGGTCACGAACTTCTTCTCCGGATCGAAAACTCCAAAAAACTTACCGTTGCCCTGTTGGACGGCCTTTCTCTGGGCGGAGGAAGCGAATTGGCGCTTGCCTGTCAGGCGATTCTGGCAACTCCCGCCGGTTCCATAGCATTCCCGGAAACCGGGATCGGCATATTCCCGGGCCTCGGAGGTATGCTCAGATTTGCCCGGCATGCCGGGCCTGGGCTGGCCAAATACTACACCTTCACCGGGAGAACCATCAGCGCTGAGGATGCCTTCGATCTTGGAATCGTCGCCGATGTCGTCCCCCCGACAAAAGTGGAGACCGCCATTGAATCGCTGGTTTCAGGACAAAAACCGGATAAGTACCGGAAACGGGAATTGCCGCCACGGTTTAAGCCG
>MGQD01000196.1:6221-7978 GCA_001797695.1 Deltaproteobacteria bacterium RBG_13_49_15
CCTTCACCCCTGTCAACACCAAAGCGCTCCTGGCAAAAGAAGCCCCTCCCGGCATCCCGAATGATGAGGCCCAAAAACTCATTAAAACAATCGGCTACAAAGCGCCTTTAGCTCTTAAGATTGCTGATGAAATCATCGATGCCCAGGCAGGTAAATCGATACCTGAGGCTGTTGAGATTGAACTCGGAAGGTTAAACGAGATCTTTTCCAGCCAGGACGCCCTCGAAGGATTGTCTTCGTTAGGTCGCAAGCGGCCTGAATACAAAGGGAGATAAGATGACCCGGGAAGAAGAACTGGCCCTGCAGGGCTGGAACAAGCGTACTGCTGCAGATGAACCGCGCCTCTCCGAGCTGGCAGGGATGTATAAAGAAATCGGCATGGAGATCCACTTCGAACCCTTCCATCCGGACGAGGAAAAGGGATGCACGGAATGCATAAAAATGGCCGCTGAAAAATATAAAACCATTTATACACGCTCTTCCGGATCATGTCGTGAAAGGATTTTGCGGAGACGATCAGTCGATCTCTTTTAGCGATACGCTTTCAGATCAAATACAGTTCATCAGGCTCACACAAAATTCAGGTCATAGCTCAATCAGCAATGCCGCAAGATGGCTTTCCGGCATCCGGCCGCTTCCTGGGAAATCAATGTCCTGCCCAAGACGTCCGATCGTCTTAAATGCCCGCTTACCGGCGGCAAATCTCACGGCGGTTAACAAATCTTTGCGGGTCAGGCTGCTGAAGTTGCTCGATACAAAAAGCATCCCTTCATGTTTAAGGGCACAGAGGGCGCGATCCACAAGATGGGCCAAATCTTTCTTGACGCTGAAAACACGGTTGCGATATCTCGCAAAAGAAGGCGGATCGAGGATGATGAGATCAAAACGGTCCCCTTTCCGTGCCGCCCGCTCCATGTAGTTCATAGCATCCGCACGGATAAACTCGTATTCTGCAGGTTCAATGCCGTTTAAGGAATAATTTATTCGGCCCCGCTCGAGCGCTTTTTGGCTGATGTCCACATTGACAAGACGGGCAGCTCCTCCATTTCGAGCATAGACGCCGAAAGAACAGGTATAGGCAAAGCAATTAAGAACGTTTAACCCTTTTGCCTTCTCCGCCACCAGCGAACGATTTTTTCGCATATCCAGAAAGAGCCCGCAGTTGAGCCCGTCATTCAGATCAACCGAAAACCTCAGCGTATTTTCCCGCACGGTTGTTTCGGATGACGCTTCTTTAATCCAAAACGATGTTGAAAAGGCATCGGGATCGGCTGATCCGGAGCGAAAACGATTCTTAACGATAAAAAAACGACCCTTTAAACGATCCCGGATGAATGCGGTAAGAAGAGCCTTCTGCCTCAGCCACTTTGGATGAAATATCTGGGCGGAAAAGTGATTCCCATAGCGTTCTAAAATCAAACCCGGCATGCCGTCACCGCTGCTGTTCACCAAACGCATGGCATCAGTGACGGTATTGAGCGTTTTGCGCCGCCGAATCGCCGCATTTAACCGGCTGATGACCGGCTCATCCATGTCGAAAGATCACTCCAAAAGCGACTTTGCCAGTTTCGTGGCGGAACTCGCATCCGAAGCATACCCATCGGCGCCGATTTCGTCGGCAAACGATTGGGTCACCGGGGCGCCCCCGATCATGATTTTGACCTGATTCCGGATTCCGGCCCGTTCCACGGCTGTAATGGTCTCCTTCATCATCGGCATGGTCGTCGTCAGGAGTGCCGATAACCCCAGGATATCGG
>MGQD01000196.1:7991-9693 GCA_001797695.1 Deltaproteobacteria bacterium RBG_13_49_15
AACGGCATCCACAAATCGTTTTGGATCAATATCCGCCCCTAAATTATACACGTCGAAACCGGCGCTGGAGAGCAGCATGGCCACAAGATTCTTTCCGATATCGTGGATATCTCCGGAAACGGTTCCGATAACGACTTTTCCTTTTGAGACGACGCCCTCTTTTCCAAGGTGCGGCTTCAGAATCTCGACGGCAGCGCTCATCGCTTTGGCCGCCATCAGGACTTCGGGAATGAACATATCCTCATTTTCCATCCGTTCGCCGACCCGGTCCATTCCGGCAATCAGGCCTTTTTCCAAAATCTCTCTGGCATCTGCTCCCCGGCTCAACCCGTCCTTAACAAGCTCCAGAACTCTGGCTTGATCAGAGGCAATCAACGCATTTATGATGTCGTTAAAATCAAACATGTTCGTCTCCTTAACGAAATGGGCGCCCCATCCGACCCTATTATTTAAACCTTCTCTCCCATCTTCTCATTCCACCGTTTTTTGCATTTTCTCAACGTTTTTTCCTTAATTCCGCTTCCCTTGACCGGATGATCTTATCCAAAGCTTCAATCGTCTTATCCGAAAGCGGTGATGCGTGATGGGTTTCGATGATTTTCCCAAGCTGCTCCCGGATCCTCTGTTCCATGGTCTTTGAGCCTTTTTTCACCCATGAGGTCCTGGACTGACGTGTCAATAACCTGGGGTGCCATAATTCGTTCTTGAAATGAGCCGCCGTATGTTCATCCTGAAGATATTGTCCGGCCGGTCCGATCCTCTCGATGACTTCTTTAGCAATTGTCTCATCATTGATGGTTATCCCTTTGATGAATCGTTTGGCCATCCCGATCACTTCGTTTCCCAAAACGAGCTGTTCCGCCGAAACGACCATTGCGCTGTCCATGTATCCGACATCATGGATCAGGTTGAGTCCGCCCAGCCCCTGAGCCAGAATGCTGAAAGCGCTTTCAATCCCTGCTTGTGCATCAACGGTTTTGGCGTCGGTCCCCCCGGCAAGCCCCCACGACGGGAGTCCGAACGATCGAGCGATTTCAGCCTGGGCGCAAAGCGCCAGGCTCATCTCCGGCGAACCCACCGTGATCAGACCGGTCGCCATATCCAATATCGGATAATTCACTCCAAGGCCGCATGGGCACCCCGGTTTTCGAAGTTGGGATATGACCATGCCCATAAGCGACTCGGCAATGCTTTGAACGATCGCTCCGGCCAGTGTTACCGGACCGGTCGCACCGGGTTGTATCGAAGGTCCCATCATCTGGGGCATGGACAGATCGGCTGCAATAAATATCCGATCAACTACCTCTTCAGGAAAAACCAGAGGTGAGATGGATTCGGGATAGAGGATCAGAAAGGGTCTTTCACGCAAATTCTCAATTCCGCCGGCCACTTCCGCCGCCATTTCAAAAACCGCTTCCGTTCCTCGGGCCGAATAGCTGATAAACACAATCGGTTTAGCGGTATTCGTGACAACCGCCCTGAACTCATGAACATCCGCTGCCATGCTGTCGATATCCTGGCTCGATCCAAGCGGCATGACATAGTCGATCTGTTCAAGCGCGTCGGCTACACGGGCGCCCAGTGCGATGTCGGCTACACGGGTTTCGCGGATTTCACCGGTCAGCGCATCCTTGGTATTCGGAGCCGCGGTAGCCGTTCCATAGTAGCTGTTGGTCCCTTCAACCTCCATGGCTCTCTTGCC
>MGQD01000196.1:9783-13900 GCA_001797695.1 Deltaproteobacteria bacterium RBG_13_49_15
CATCGCACCGGCGCGCTTGAGCATATCGCGGGCTCCGGCATGCAACACCTTAAACCCAACGGTCTTCATAATGTCAATTGCGGCGCGTTTGATTCGACCAATCTGGTCCTCGCTCAACACCCTGAAACCGACCGACCTTTTTTCAGTTGAACCGACCTGTATCATTTACTCTCCCATGCTGAATAATCGTTTTTTTCCATCAATATGCTCAGGCAAGGAAACGACATTGGCCTGACCTTTAGTTATAAATAATGCTGAAATTCCTCAAAATAACCGAAACAAACCGATCATCATTAATTTGAAATTTAGGAGCTGTCAAGATAAATTTAAATTTATACGATAGTTAATATCTTGATTTTACGATATTATTAATAAAAAATGAAAATAGTATAAAATCAAAAAAGTGTTGACTTTCATCTGGCAAAAAATATAATGCCCCAATATTTGGTTCGACCATTTCTTGGGGAGTTCGATCCGTGCAGATACCTGTTAAAGCCAACCGGGTTTTTGAAGATATCATTAAACAGATTGAAACGGCAATCGCTTCCGGCAAATTCAAGCCGGGAGATAAGCTCCCGCCTGAGCGTGAACTGCAGAAGACCCTGGACACGTCCCGGTCGACTCTTCGCGAAGCCCTTCGCGTTTTGGAACAAAAAGGGCTTATCGAAATCCGGACCGGCGTCAAAGGCGGAGCTTTTATTAACGCAACCGGCGTTGAACGGATGGGGGATTATCTGGCGCTTCTCATCCGCCAAAAAAAGGTATCGCTTAAACACCTGTTTGAGTTCCGCCTCGCAATTGAGGGGTTTGTCACCGGTTTGGCCGTGACCCATGCCACAACAAAAGACCATCGCATCCTGTTGAGCTATTTAAATGAAATGAAAGGGCTTCTCAAAGAAGGTTCCAGAAGGTGGAAGGAATTTTACGCGATAGAGAGCCTGCTGCACCAGTTCATGCCGCGGATGTGTCAAAACCCTATTCTCGGCTGGATTCTTGAAACCGTCCATTCCAGCATGTGGAGTTATTATGAAATGCTTCCGACGGATGAGTTCGTATTGAAAGAAGTATACCGGGACTGGCATGATATTGTTGACGCCGTTATCGAGGGGGATGCCGTCAAAGCGGCAGGGGTTGCCAATTCTCATGTGGTGACTTATAACCGCTATCTGGAAGATGCAAGCCGGAAGCAGCGATACGCCGAAAATCGCAAATCGAATAAACCGAGATTGCCAAACCAGACCAAAACCGGAATACGATATATGAAAATGAAAGCAAAGGGGGATCAATGGCTTTAAAAAAACCGTTGTGGAAATTTTGCGAACCGAACCGCTCCTATGATGCCGTTGTAATCGGAGGCGGTTTGCATGGAATGGCTGCAGCATATTACCTGGCGCGTGATTTTGGCATGACCAATGTGGCTGTCCTTGATCGGAGACGTATGGGATACGGCGGTTCTTCCCGCAACACCGAGGTCATCAGGGCCAATCAACGCGCGCCTGAGATCCTCCCGCTCTATGTTCAGTCCATCCGGTTATGGAATGAACTCTCAGCCGAAGTGGAATGGAATTTCATGGTATGGATGAAAGGATTAATCGGCCTGGCCCATAATGCCGCCGGAGTCAATTCAATGCGGATGCGCCACGCCACTCAAACCAATTTGGGAATCGAAAACCACATTCTCTCTCCTGAAGAGCTTAAGAAGTTGATACCTGCCCTCGATACTTCCCGCAGCGCCGCGATCCCCATCGCCGGAGGCTATTATCATCCCCCGGGGGGGACGGTCCATCATGATGCGGCTGTCTGGGGGCTCATGAAAGGGTTGCACCGGCATGGCGTGCATCTCTGTCCGGGAGTCGACGTCAGAAGCATCTCCATCAAAAACGGCCGGGTCAACGGCGTGGAGGCGAAGGTCGGTGGAAATAAAATCACCATCTCTGCTCCGCTGATCCACATGGCGCTCGGAGGGTGGTCGTCTGAAGTCGCGGCAATGGCCGGAATTACTTTGCCGGTTGTTACGCTTCCGCTCCAGGCGATGGTTACGGAATGCGTCAAACCCTTCCTCAACCACGTCGTGGTCAGCGAACTATATTTTTGTTATTGCCAGCAATCCATCAAGGGGGATCTGATTATGGGGGCGCACCTGGATCCATGGCAAAGCTATAGGTCGTATAACACGTACGAGTTTGCCGCAGAGCAGGCCTACTTCATGCTTCAGCTTTTTCCGGATCTGGCGCACCTGAAGCTGATGCGCTCCTGGTCCGGCCTCTGCGACATGACGGTGGACGGGGCGCCGATCATGGGAGCGCTGCCCATTGAAGGCCTTTTTATCGATGCCGGATGGGGATATTTCGGGTTCAAAGCCTCCCCTGCCTGCGGGAAAAATATGGCCGAGCTTATCGCCACCGGCCGGACCCCGGAAAAGATCACATTTTTAGGTATGGAACGGTTTTACGAAGGACGCATGGTTCCGGAAGTGTATATTGCCCGGAGTTAAGGAGAAAAAAATATGGGATTCCAAATCAACTGCCCAAACTGCGGATTAAGGGATGTCTACGAGTTTAAATTCGGAGGCGAAGCAAAGGAAAGGCCCGGCCCGGATGCTGACATCCGCCGGTGGAGACACTATATCTACTTCAACAAGAACGCTAACGGCCTTCACGAGGAATGGTGGTATCACACTGCCGGATGCCAGTCCTGGATCAAGATCACAAGAGACACCGCAACCAACCGAGTCAGTGAAGGAGAAAACATATGAACGATGATATCGCCAGCCGGCTTCCTCAAAGTCCAGCGGAGGTGATCGACAGGAGCAAACCGGTCACGATTCAATACAACGGGAAGACCGTTCCGGCTTTCACCGGCGACACCATAGCGAGCGCACTTTATGCTGCAGGCGTCAGGATCATGTCGACTTCCTTTAAATATCACCGGCCGCGGGGCATTTTCGATATCGGGGTTCATGCCGCCGAACCCGCCATGGAAGTGGATGGACGCTTGAACACGCGCATCGCCAGAATTCCGGTGGGTGACGGTATGGAGGTCAGGCGCCAGAGCAACCCGAAGGTGGACATTTTCAAATTGGCGGATAAGGCATCCGGCGCCATGGAGGTCGGTTTCTATTATAAGTCCTTTCACCAGTCCAAAACCATATGGAACAAGTCGCTTGAGGTGATGCGAAAAGCTCCCGGAAATCTTGGAGAAGTCAAACCGTTGTCACAAAAATATCGCTTCGAAGCGGTCAATTTAACTCCTGAAATCCTGGTCATCGGCGGAGGCGCCGCAGGTATCGAAGCGGCCCTGCTTGGAGCATCGGCAGGTGTTCGGGTGGTTCTGGTCGAAGCCGAAGCATGGCTCGGCGGTTTTTTCGCTTTCCAAAAAGAGGGAACCCCCGTTTCGGTGAAATCATCGGCGGACCAGGTCAGGGGCGCCGGGAATGTGACGGTGTTGACATCCACCGTTGCCACGGCGATCTACCCTGAAGGGATTGTTCTGTGCACGCAGACCTGCAGACCGGATGAGCCTTTTCTGGAAAGGCTTTATCTGATCCGGCCCAAAACGGTTGTGGCGGCAACCGGGGCTATGGACCGCCCCCTTCTCTTCAACCATAACGATCGCCCCGGAGTGATGCTCCCTCAGACGGCCCAGCGCCTGATGCACCTTTACGGAGTCAGGTTAGGCGATACGGCGGTGGCGGCAGGCGGCGACGATTCCATCTACCAGGCGGCTTTGGATATGGCGTCCTCCGGAATCATGGTGTCTGCGGTATGCGATTCCAGGCGAGACAGGGCGCCTGAAACGCTTCTCGGACAACTGAAAAAACTGCGGATCGAAGTACTGCAGGGATGGACTCTATCGCAGGCTGAGGGAAAACAAACAGTAACCGGTGCAAACGTATTCGAGATGGGCGGATCGGGAGCTAAAATAATTAAATCGGACCTGATTGTGGCCTCTTGCGGCCGGACGCCTCTATTTAAAATCCTCGCGTTGACCGGGTGTCGAATAGTGTACCGCCCCGAACTTGGCTTTCATCTTCCCGAAGAGCTGCCGCCAGGATTTTATGCCGCCGGCCGAATGTTGGGAACTGAATATTTACCCGCCATCCGGGCTCAGGGGCGCC
>MGQD01000196.1:13949-14694 GCA_001797695.1 Deltaproteobacteria bacterium RBG_13_49_15
GGTCGATGATGCGATGAGCGTTTTGTCAAATTCCCCTGCCGTTACACCCAATCCCCGGCAAACGCCCTCCCTTGATCGGAAAAAGGACCGCCGGTTTATCTGCATGGGAAACGATGTTACTGAAAAGGATATCGATACCGCAATCGCCGAAGGATTCGATTCTACCGAAATGATCAAACGATATACAACCGCAACCATGGGTTCGGAACAGGGAGCGGTCTCGCAGGCCAATTTTCTCGACTATCTTGCCGGGCGGAAACCGGAATCGCTGGGAGCTCAAACGCTCTTTACTCCCCGGCCGCCGATCGTGGGGATCGGCCTAGGTGTTCTGGCGGCCGGTTTTCACGACCACCCCCGACGCCCGCCGCTTCATTCCATCCAGTTGGCACAAGGAGGAGTCCCCATCCGGACCGGCCCATGGATCCGAATCGAGCATTTCGGAGATCCGGAAGGCGAATCGCTCGCGGTTCATCATACGGCAGGGATGTGTGATGTGTCGACTCTCGGCAAATTCAGGATCGCCGGCCCGGATGCTCATAAACTTCTTAACTGCATCAACACCCGAAATGTGGATCGGCTGTCAAAAAACCGGATTCACTATTCTGTGGCGTGCAATGAAGAAGGGGTCATCATCGACGACGGCATCATCATCCGCCGGGGAGAAAATGACTTTTACATCACCACAACCACCGCCCGAGGCTCCGTGGCCAAGGAATGGTACATGCGATGGAGCCGGGAATATGCG
>MGQD01000197.1:0-12208 GCA_001797695.1 Deltaproteobacteria bacterium RBG_13_49_15
TCATTCTTTTTTTCTATACCTTGTCATGTTTTTTATGCAACTGCAGGGTAAAAAGGCCTTGATCCCCTTATCCGTTAACGGGTGAGCGGCCAACCGGGGTGAGTACATTGAATGGAATCGTTGCGATATCCGCCCCCATCAAGGTCGTTCACTCAGAAATCGATCCCGGCAAGAGGTGCTGCAGAAATAAAGATCCTTCCCTTTATATTGATAATGAACTCCCTGTCTTTTAGGAAAATAAACCCGGCAGAAGGGGTCCTGTATCATGACATCGGCTATCGGATCCGGCCCTTTGTTTAAAAATGGGCGTCGATTCGATCGGTTTCGAAGCACCCACATCTTTAATAGCCGGAAACAAAAGTAACCAACGCCGATGATGATGAGCAATCGGGTCAATACAGAAACACCTTTTGAGAATGTTCATCGAGTTGATCCAGCAAATGTTTCATGCTTTTCTTCAACATCGGATGAACCATATCCGGCGCTATATCACAAATGGGCTTTAATACAAAGCGTCTTTTATGCATCCTTGGATGCGGGATGATGAGCTCCTTGGTATTCATTAATCCGTCATCGTAAAACAGGATATCCATATCCAGAATCCGCGGGCCGAAACGGATGGCATCCTCGGGACGGCCGGCATTTTGCTGGATCCTCCTGATCTTTTCGAACAAAACGGATGGTACGAGATCGGTTTTGATTTTAAAGACGGCATTCACGAACCAATCCTGATCCTGATAATCGACCGGTTCGGTGACATAAAACCGGGAAAGATCCATCAAAACCGATTTTCCATTCCTGACCAATTCGGCAATTCCGAATTTGCAGTTTTCGAGCCGGTTTCCCATGTTGGATCCGACGGAAATATAGACAATGTGATCCATCGGCGGACTAAATGCCGATGGAGCGGAGCCTTTCGACAGCCTCCTGCATCCGTTCCCGGTTCACTGTCAAGGCCATTCGAATATACCCTTCTCCGGCCTCACCAAATCCGTTCCCCGGAGTAGCGACCACTCCGGCTTTTGCCAGCAACCGGCTTGCAAATTCGGCAGACGTATAATTTCTTGGAATCCCTATCCAAACATAAAAGGTCGCCCTCGGCTTGGAGACGGAAAGGCCTAACTCTAAAAGACCGTTGACCAGGATATCCCGGCGTGCTTCGTATTCCCGGTTCATCTTTTCAATGAACGATTGATCCCCTTCCAGCGCTGCGATTCCGGCAATTTGCACTGCTTGAAAGGCCCCGGAATCAATGTTGCTTTTAATCTGGCCCAGAGCGTTGATAACTTCGGCATGTCCTACCGCAAATCCGATACGCCACCCGGTCATGTTGTATGTTTTTGAAAGAGAATGAAACTCGATTCCGACCTCTTTTGCGCCTTTGACCTGGAGGAAACTCATCGGCCGGTATCCGTCGAATGCCATTTCAGAATACGCCGCATCATGACAAACGATGATCTTAAAGGCGGCGGCAAAATCCACAACCCTTCGGAAAAAATCTTCGGAAGCAACAGCAGAGGTCGGGTTGTTTGGATAATTGATAAACATCAATTTGGCTTTTTTGGCGATTTCTTCAGGTACGGCGTTCAGGTCCGGCAGGAAATCGTTTGTTTTGACAAGGTTCATCGCATACGGTTTTCCTCCGGCAAACCGAACACCGATATTATAGACCGGATATGCGGGGCTTGGAACGAGCGCTACATCTTCGGGATTGATGAACGCCAGAGGGATGTGGGCTATCCCTTCCTTGGAACCGATCAGTGTGACGACTTCGCGTTTCGGATCCAGGTCGACATTGAAGCGGCGCCGATACCAGTGCGCTGCGGCACTCTTAAAATTCTCCATTCCGGTATAGGACGGATACCGGTGATTGGCCGGATCCGATGAGGCCCGTTTCAAAGCTTCGATGATATGGGCCGGAGTCGGGAGATCCGGATCTCCGACACCCAGGTCGATAATATCCATCCCTTTTTTTCGAACTTCTTCCTTCTGCCTGTCGAGCTCCTTAAATAAATAAGGGGGAAGGGTTTTGAGTCTTTCCGCTTTTTCAATAGACATCATAGCGCTTTCATTCCTCCGTCATTCCATGCATCTTCCCATAGTTCGCCCTCGTAGATGACCCGCGCATCACCTTCGAGGCGGATCCCGGTAAATTGTCCATCCGCCATGTGAAAGTGGATGTTGAGATAACCGCCACCCATAGGTTCCACGCGGATCGGGGATAAAAGTTGGGTCTTTACCGCCATGACAACGGCGCCGGCAATCGCGCCCGTGCCGCAGGCAAGCGTTTCATCTTCAACACCCCGCTCATACGTTCTTAGCCGGATGGTTTTATCGGCTTTGACCGAAATAAAATTCACATTCGTTCCGGCAGGCGAAAAGTGCTTGTGGTATCGGAGCTCTCTCCCAAGTCCTTTTACATCGATTCCGTCTAAATCGGCGACCTCCCATACCAGATGTGGAACTCCCGTATGAACACTGCTGACCGTGACCCGGCCGCCTGCCGTATCCAGGGGATAATCGATTCGGAGGTTCCTTGTATCGGGCATCGTAACATTGACCCGGTTCCCGCTCACCTGAGCCGAAAGGATTCCGGTATCCGTCTCAAACGACATCTCAGGACCGGCAATTCCTTTTAAGAGAGCAAACCGGGAAACACATCGTGCACCGTTTCCACACATCTCCGCTCTGCCTCCGTCGCTATTGAAAAAGCGCCACTTGAAATCGACGCCTTCCCCTCTTTCCACAAGAATCAGGCCGTCTGCTCCGGCGGACAGCCGTCTTCGACATACCCCGGCGATAAAAGCCGGGAGGGTGGTTTCTTCCAGAATGGAATTCCGGTTGTCGATGATGATAAAATCATTTCCGCTGCCGCTCATTTTAACAAATGGTATTTTTTTCATGTTTTTGCCAATTTTCATACCGGATTCATGTAATAAACGGCGGGAGGGATTCCCCCCTCACCAGGTCCTCATGGGTTTCCCGCTCCCGGATGACATGAAACCGGTCTTTCCTGACCATCACCTCGGGGATCCGCGGTCTTGAGCAATAGGTGGAAGACATGACAAATCCATAGGCGCCTGCGCTCATGACGGCCAGAAGGTCATCTCTTTTAACATCGGCGATGGATCGATCCAACGCCAGGAAATCCCCGCTTTCGCAGATCGGACCTACCAGATCCGCAATAATGGTTTTTGTTCCGGCTTTGACGACCGGCCAAACAGAGTGGTAGGCATGATAGAGAGAAGGTCGGATCAGGTCGTTCATGGCGGCATCCACGATCACGAATTCCTTGGCTTTTCCTTTCTTCCGGTATAGCACCTTGGCCACCAGAATCCCTGCGTTCCCGACAATCACCCGCCCGGGCTCAAGAATCAGTTTCAAATGGATCCTTTTAAGGGAATCGACAATGGCTTTGGCATATTCGTTCGGAAGCGGCGGGGTTTCATCATCATAGATGATTCCAAGGCCTCCCCCCATATCCAGGTATTCAAGCGGTATCCCGAGCCTCTTAAGCTCATGGATCAGTCCTTTCAGATTTTCAAGGGCGTCCCTGAACGGTTTTGCCTCGGTGATCTGTGATCCGATATGGCAATCTATCCCAAGTATCCTGATGTTGGGGAGTCGCTTTGCTGCTTTATACCCTTCTATGGCAGATTCCGCGTCAATCCCGAATTTGTTATTTTTAAGACCCGTTGCAATGTAGGGATGGGTTTTGGGATCCACATCCGGATTGACGCGGAGGGCTACTTGCGCTCTTTTTCCGATTCGGCCGGCTCTTTGATTCAAAAGATCGAGTTCTTCAAGTGATTCCACATTGAACATGAGGATCCCTTTTTCAAGAGCCATGTCGATTTCATCCACACGTTTTCCGACACCGCTGTAAACGATCTTTTCAGGAGGAAATCCGGCTAAAAGCCCTCGATACAGCTCACCGCCTGAAACAATATCGAGCCCGCCCCCCATGGATGCAAAAAGCTTCAAAATGGCCAAACTGGTATTGGCTTTTGCTGAATAACAGATCAGCCTCTCAACCCCTTCAAAGGCATCGTAAAAGGCATGAAAATGTCGTGACAACGTGGCATGGCTGTAAAGATAAAAGGGTGTCCCTACCGATTCGGCAATGATTTTTACCGGAAGTTCTTCACAGTAGAGTTCGTCATTGCGATAGGTAAAATGATGCATAAAATTCCCAACCCTCAATTTGAGAATGGAACAAAATTCGAATCAGGGCTTTCCCTCCCGTCTTTCATCAGTACGGTGACTTTATAAATGTAATGGTTTCCGCTTTCCACCCGATCCCCATAACTGAAAGGCCTGCCGACCGCCTCCTCTTTTAAATGAATTTCAAGGGGTACCTGAGCTATCCGCTTGAAAAGGATCGGACAATCCTTGCACGCCGGTTCGGTTGCGCTGACTTTAGAGCGATATACTGCAAATTCCTTTATCCCGGCGGATATCTTATTCATTTCATCCGGGATCGACCAGGACAACCAGATCCGGTCGGTCCCCATGGTCAACCGCAGATCGCTTACAGCCGGAAGCGGTTTAGCGCCAGGCGCCACCGGCGGTCCTTTTTTACCACATCCGCCGATAAAGCAAAATAGCGGAGCCGACATCAGAAAAAGCACGGCATATGTGAAAGGGATATTGCGATTCAATCGGATACTCTTTTCTATCGATCCGCCGAAGGCGGATAAATCCTCCAGAGGCGGATAAATCGAAGTCTTGTCCGCCATGGGCGGGTGGGTGATTCCCGATTATGGCTTCTTTCCGGCTTTTTCACCTGTCTTGCAATAGGGTTTCATCTCTTCTTTTATCCGGGCTTTTCCGTTTTCAATGGCAGATAACACGCATCGTTTTGCCGTCCCTCCGTAAGATGTCCTCCGGTTGATCATAGAATCCACTTCCAGAAGCGGATAGACATCTTTATCAATTAACGATGAGACGGCTTTCAATTCCTCTATTGTCAGATCCTGAAGTTCTTTTCCCTTGGACACCGCATATCTGACCGCTTCTCCTACACACTTATGAGCATCCCTGAAAACCATTCCTTTCGCCACCAGGTAATCGGCCAGATCGGTAGCGTTTAAAAAGCCCGAAGAAACAGCCCTTCCCATGGTTTCTCGTGAAATGCTTAATTTCGGAAGCATCCGATGGTAGACTTCCAGGCAGGCTTTAAGAACATCCGAACCCTCAAATAAAAGAGCTTTATCCTCCTGCATATCCCGGTTGTACGCCAGTGGGAGTGATTTCATGATCGTGAGGATTGCCATGAGATTCCCGAAGACCACTCCAGACTTCCCCCTGACCAGTTCCGGTATGTCCGGATTTTTTTTCTGAGGCATAATGCTGCTGCCGGTGGCAAAGGCATCCGGAATTTCGATAAAACCAAATTCCGATGATGACCAAAGAACAAGTTCTTCGGATAATCGGCTGAAATGAACCATGGTGATGGAGGCTGCGGATAAAAACTCGATTATGAAATCCCGGTCTGAAACCGCATCAATGCTGTTTTCGGCAACCTTTGGAAAATGAAGGAGTTTTGCCGTGAAATGGCGGTCAATCGGGTATGTCGTTCCGGCGATGGCAGCGCTTCCCAGGGGCATGACGTTGATTCGACCCAGCGCATCTCCAAAGCGTTCGGTATCCCTTGAAAACATTTCATAATAGGCCATCCAATGATGGGAGAGCAGAATCGGCTGCGCTCTCTGAAGATGCGTATAACCGGGAAGGACGATGTCAATATGAGCGGACGCCAGATCCAGGATTACCTCTCTCAAACGGATCAGATTTTTAATAATGACCGTCGTCTCATCCCTCAAATACATCCTGACATCCAGCGCGACCTGATCGTTACGGCTTCGGGCCGTGTGGAGCTTTTGGGCGACCTTTCCCAGGTCATTGACCAGT
The DNA here is from genome assembly GCA_001797695.1 of Deltaproteobacteria bacterium RBG_13_49_15. Classification (GTDB taxonomy): domain Bacteria; phylum Desulfobacterota; class Desulfobacteria; order Desulfobacterales; family UBA2156; genus RBG-13-49-15. The sequence goes on from MGQD01000197.1 coordinate 5,914, forward strand.
CGGGCTTCGATATTCATGTGAATATCCTCGAGCCCTTCATCAAACTCAAACTCCTCCCGTTCGATATCTCGTTTGATTTTGCCAAGGCCCTGAATCAGAGCATCCGATTCTTCCCCGGTGATGATGCCGCCCTTGGCCAGGGTTTTGCAATGGGCGATACTCCCTTCGATATCATGGGCATAGAGCCGGCGGTCCACATCGATGGAGGATGTGAATATTTCGGCGATCCGATCCGTTTTTTCAGAAAACCGTCCGCCCCATGGTTTTTCAGCCATATCGTCTCCTGTGCTCCTGCATAATTTAGATCAAACGCACCCCTTATCCGCCAGCATCCGTTGAATCTTCAATCGAAGGGCATTGAGTCGAATAAACCCTTCCGCATCTTTCTGACTGTATACGGTGTCATCTTCGAAGGTTGCAAAATCCTCACGATAAAGCGAGGCGTCCGATCTCCTTCCCAAAACATAGCAATTCCCTTTGTAGAGTTTTAGCAAAACAACGCCGCAGACGTTTTGCTGGGTTTCATCGATCATCTTCTGAAGCATCTTCATTTCAGGGGAAAACCAGAAGCCGTAATAAATCAATTCGCTGTATTTCGGGACCAGGGAATCCCGAAGATGCATGACTTCCCGGTCCATAGTGATCGATTCCACAGCCATATGGGCAAGGCGCAAAATAGTCCCTCCCGGTGTTTCGTATACGCCCCTCGATTTCATTCCCACGAACCGGTTTTCAACCATATCGATCCGGCCGATGCCGTGCTTCCCCCCGAGCAGATTCAACTGCTTCAAAAGGGCCGCCGGTGAACGGGTTTCGCCGTTGACGGCGACAGGGTCCCCTTTCTCGAAGGTGATTTCGATCACTTCCGGCTCATCCGGAGCCTTCCAGGGCGGAACCGACAGGGTATAGAGATCATCCGGCGCCGGCAGCCACGGATCTTCCAGTATCCCCCCCTCATAGCTGATATGTAAAAGATTTCTGTCAATGCTGTAAGGTTTATCCGGATTTGCCGGCACCGGAATGCCGTGCATCCTGGCAAAATCCATCAACGCGGTCCTGGACTGGAAATTCCACTCCCGCCACGGAGCAATGACGTTAATCCCGGGTTTATGGGCGAAATAACTCAGCTCGAACCGGACTTGGTCGTTTCCTTTTCCGGTTGCGCCATGGCTTACAGTGTCGGCCCCTTCCATTTCAGCAATTTGCACCTGTCGCTTGGCAATGAGGGGGCGGGCGATGGAAGTGCCCAGCAGGTATTGCCCTTCATAGATCGCATTCGCTCGAAACGCCGGAAAGACATATTCTTTCACAAAGGTTTCCTTCAAATCCTCAACATATACCTTCGATGCGCCGGTTGACAGCGCCTTTTCCTTGATTTGATCCAATTCTTCTTCCTGGCCGATATCCGCCGAAAAAGTGATTACTTCACAATGGTATGTTTCAATAAGCCATTTAAGTATTACGGACGTGTCCAGGCCTCCGGAATATGCTAAGACGACCTTGCTGATCTTCTCCTTGCGCACGTATCGGTTCCTTTCTTTTCCCAAATATAATTTCTTAATTTCTTTTAAAAGTCCGGATCGGTTTCGAGGGTGTCAGCGGATGAGCGTCTCCAGAATGGCTTTATGCATATGCAATTTGTTTTCCGACTGATCCCACACTGCGCTATGCGGGCCTTCCAATACCGCTTCGCCGATTTCCTCTCCCCTGTGTGCCGGCAGACAGTGCATGACAGTCACATCCGTCGACGCATGAGAAATGAGCTCTTCATCCACGCAATATGGCTTGAAGGTTTTTTTTCGGAATGCATGCTCCCGTTCCTGCCCCATGCTGGCCCAGACATCGGTATAGATGACACCCGCATCTTTGGCAACGGCGATCGGGTCTTCGCTCGTGCGAATGGTTCCCTTCCCTGAAGCCATCGCCCTTTTAAGGATTTTTTCATTGGGGGTATACCCCTTCGGGCAGGCAAGCTCCAGATGAAACCCCAAAATTGCTGCGGCATTGATCCATGAATGGGCGACATTGTTTCCATCCCCGATCCACGCAATCTTGAATCCCCGGTATCCCCCTTTCAGTTCAATCACTGTCATCAGGTCGCTTAAAACCTGGCAGGGATGATACAGATCGGTTAAGGCGTTAATAACCGGTATGCTTGAAAACTCGGCAAATTCGATCAGCAGGTCCTGGGAAAAGGTCCGGATCACAAGGGCATCCAGATACCTCGACAGGACTCTGGCCGTATCCCGCACCGGTTCGTTTCTGGAAATCTGTGAATCCCTGGTATTGATGAAAATCGGAGTTCCTCCCATTTGAGCCATTGCGGCTTCAAAGGAAATACGGGTTCGGGTGGAAGGCTTGTCAAAAACAAGGCCGAGCGTTCTTCCGGAAAGAATATTGGAAAAAACCCCGTTCTTCTTTTCACTTTTCAGTTGAATCGCCCGCTCAAACAGATACTTGAAATCCTCCGGAGTCAAATCCCAGAGCGTTAAAATATCTTTTTTCATTCACATATCTCCTCGCGAATGCCCGTCCCGTTTCCTTGTGAGCATGTTCAAAACATCGTCAAGGCAGGAAATAAGGGAATCGATTTCTTCTTTTTCGATGATAAGGGGCGGAACGAATCGAAGGACATTCCCCTGGATGCAATTGATTAAAAAACCCCGATCTCGGCATGCCCCGACAATCGCATCTCCTTCTTCTTTCACCTTCATTCCCAATAACAGGCCCATCCCCCGGACATCTTCAATGAATTCGTATTTATCCTTTAACTCCTCTAGTTGTTTTTTGAAATAGGCGCCGATTTCGGCGCAGTGTTCCGGAACCTTCTCCTCGTCCATGATTTTGAGAACCTCAAGGGATGCCGCACATACGATGGGAGTTCCGCCGAATGTGGATGCATGCGATCCTGGCCCGAACCCCCCGGCCACCGTTTCTCTGGCCAGCATGGCGCCGATGGGAAGTCCGTTCCCAAGGGCTTTGGCGAGCGTCATGATATCCGGTTCAACATTGAAATGCTGATGGGCAAAGAGCCGGCCCGTGCGCCCCATACCGGTTTGAATTTCATCAAAAATCAATAGGGATCGGGTTTCGTCGCATAGGCGCCTAACCGATTCCAGAAATCCCGCTTCCGGGCATCTGATCCCCCCTTCCCCCTGAATGGGTTCCATCAGCACGGCGCACGTCGATCCGCTTATTTTCCTTCGAAGTGCTTCAATGTCGTTAAAGGGGACAAAATCGAATCCATCAAGCAGGGGAGCGAAACCGCTTTTGACTTTTTCCTGGCCTGTAGCCGACAACGTCGCCATTGTTCTTCCATGGAAGGATTGTTCCATGGCCACGATCCGGTAACGGTCTTTTTCTCCTTTTTCTTTGAAATACCTTCTGGCCAGTTTAATGGCCGCCTCGTTCGCTTCCGCACCGCTGTTGCAAAAAAATACCCGGTCTGCAAAGCACTTTTTAACCAGATATGAGGCGAGTTCAACCTGCGGCTGCGTATAGTACAGGTTCGAAACATGCCACAGGGTGCGGGCCTGTTCCGACAGGACTTTTGCAATCCTCGGATGGGCATGCCCTAAGTTGCAGACGGCTATACCGGCAACAAAATCGGTATAGGTGCGCCCCTCGGAGTCCCACACCCGGCATCCTTCCCCTTTTTGGATCAGAACCGGCTGCCGCTGATACGTTGCGAAAATGACGCGATCCGCTTTTTCGATGATTGATCGGCTCATGGTTTTTCCAGAGTCACTTCCGTTCCGATCCCCTTGTCCGTAAACAGTTCAAGGAGAAGTGCATGGCGTCTTTTTCCATTTATGATGTGAACCTTTCCGACATCATTCTGAAGGGCGTCCAGGGCATACTCAATTTTGGGGATCATCCCGCCGGAGATGCTTTTTTCTTTGATCATACCCAAAATCGTATCCGCATTAATGGAGGAAATCAATTCGCCGGACGGTTCCAACACGCCGTCGACATCAGTTAAAAAAATGAGTCTTCCCGCCTTGAGGGATGAGGCGATTTTGCCGGCCACCAGATCTGCATTGATGTTATAGGTTTCCCCTTCCTCACCGCCGCCCACCGGCGCAATGATGGGGATAAATCCTTTTCCGGTCAACGTATGGATGAGCTCCGGGTTGACGTGTGTCACTTCCCCCACCAGTCCGGGGTCAATGATCTCCGGCGGTTTGTTCTCGTCCTCCTGGTAAACAATATGGAGCTTTTTGGCCATGATCAGCCCGCCGTCCTTTCCGCTCAATCCGACAGCCTTGCCGCCCTGATGATTGATCTGGGTTACGATCGCCTTGTTGATCTTCCCTCCAAGGACCATTTCCACGACGTCCATGGTGGCTTCATCCGTCAACCGCATCCCCCTGACAAATTGAGGCTCTACCCCCATCTTTTCCAATATTGTATTTATCTGGGGCCCTCCTCCATGCACGACGACCGGGTTTAATCCGATGAATTTGAGCAGGGTGACATCCCGCGCAAAATCCTCCTTCAACTGCTCGTCAACCATGGCGTGTCCGCCGTATTTGATAACGATGGTCATGCCGTAAAACCGGCGGATATACGGCAGCGCCTCTATCAGGATGTCGGCAACCGGATGGTCCATTTCCTATTCGATCCTTTCAAACCGGTGCACCCGCTATTACAGAATGTATCGGCTCAAATCTTCGTTTTCGACAACGTCTTTTAATTTATCCTCCACAAATCGTTTATCGATAATGATCTTCTTTGGTTCAATATCCGGAGCATCAAAAAGGATATCTTCAAGAAGGCATTCCATGATGGTATGAAGCCGTCTTGCCCCGATATTTTCACTGCGCTGATTGACCTCTTCAGCGATTCGGGCAATCTCGGATACGGCCTCGTCTTGAAAAACGACATCTACCCCTTCGGTTTTTAACAGTTCTATATACTGGAGGATCAGGGCATTTTTCGGTTCTGTTAAAATCCGTTTGAATTCCTTGCTGCCGAGCGATTCCAGTTCGACACGAATCGGAAAACGCCCCTGAAGTTCCGGAATTAAATCCGAGGGTTTTACCGCATGAAAAGCACCCGACGCAATAAACAAAACATGGTCGGTTTTCACCGGTCCGTATTTGGTGGTGACCGTCGATCCTTCAACGATCGGAAGCAGATCCCGCTGGACGCCTTCCCTTGAGACATCCGGTCCATGCCCTCCGTCTTTGCCGACGATCTTGTCGATTTCGTCGATGAAAACGATTCCGGATTGTTCCACCTTTTCAATAGCCTGACCGATCACCCGATCCATATCCACAAGGTGCAGTGTCTCCTCCTGGGCAAGAATTTCCATGGCTTCTGGAACCTTGACCTTCCGTCGTTTGGTCCCTTTGGGCAGCATGCTTCCCAACATGTCACGAAAATTGATCCCCATCTCCTCCAGCCCCACGTTGGAGAAAATTTCCACAACCGGCATGGCTTTTTCCGAAACATCAAGATCCACATACCGGTTATCCAATTTTCCGGTACGCATCATGGTGCGCAGCTTCTCCCTCGTGGATATGGATTCGGACGGATTGGCCGAGATCAGAGCAAGAGGAGAACTCTTGGGATCTTCCCCCTGAGGCCTCGTCTCTTCTTTGGACTTCGGAAGAAGAAGATCGAGCATCTTTTCTTCTGCAAGCTGCCAGGACTTTTCCCGAACCGATTCCTGCTCCCGGGATTTGATCCGGTTGACCGTGATCTCCACCAGGTCCCGGAGGATCGATTCCACGTCCCTTCCCACATATCCCACTTCAGTAAACTTGGAAGCTTCCACTTTAATAAAAGGGGAATCCGTCAAAATGGAAAGCCGTCTGGCGATTTCCGTTTTCCCCACCCCGGTGGGTCCGATCAGGATGCTGTTTTTCGGAACGATCTCTTCTCTAAGCCCTTTCGGGACCTGCTGTCTGCGCCACCGGTTTCTTAATGCGATGGCTACGGAGCGCTTGGCTTTGTTCTGTCCGATGATATAAGCATCGAGCTCTTTTACGATATCCGATGGTTTCAATTCATTCATTTTTGGCTATCCGTTTTGCCTTCACAGCTCTTCAACAGAAATGACATCGTTGGTAAAGACGCAGACGGATGAGGCCACCTTCATGGCTTCCCGTACAATGTCAACCGCATCCATGTCCGTGTGGTTGACCAATACTGTCGCCGCACTCTGCGCCGCAACACCTCCGGAGCCGATGCCCATGATCCCGGTGTCCGGTTCGATCACATCCCCGCTTCCTGAAATAAGGAACATTTTGTTTTGATCTGCTGCGATCATGACCGCCTCAAGACGCCT
>MGQD01000197.1:12228-12547 GCA_001797695.1 Deltaproteobacteria bacterium RBG_13_49_15
AGTCTCTGGCCAATTCAACCGCGCTTCGGGTCAAATTCCCATTGTAACGCTCAAGTTTCTTTTCAAGTTTTTCGGTAAGGCTAAGCGCATCCGCTGTGGCGCCGGCAAAACCGACGATGATCTGATCATGATAGATCTTTCGGACTTTTTTGGCATGGTGCTTGAGGATGATATTGTTCATTGTCACCTGGCCGTCGCCGGCGACCGCCGTTTTACCTTTGTGCCGAAGCGCCAGAACCGTTGTCCCATGAATCTCCGTTCGGGATTCCCCGCCGTTGCAGCAGGTCAAATTTTGGTTATGCTCCGGTTTCATTTGGTT
>MGQD01000197.1:12587-16399 GCA_001797695.1 Deltaproteobacteria bacterium RBG_13_49_15
TAGGTTTCCATGAGCTTGTCGATGCTGACATGGGTATATTTTTGAGTCGTAGAAAGACTTTTGTGTCCCAGAAGCTCCTGAACGATCCGTAAATCCGCTCCGGCGTCCAGCATATGGGTGGCGAATGTGTGGCGCAATGCATGGGGGTGAATCGGAAACGTAAATCCGCAAGCCGCCGCCGTTCGTTTCAGGATACGGTCGATGGAACGGGGGGTGAGCCGTCCGAATCCTTTGTTTTGAAAAAGAGGACCGTGTGTGGATTTAAGCCTCTCCCTGTAAGCTGATATTGCGGAAAGCGCCTTCTTGCCGATGGGAACGATCCGTTCCCGATTTCCTTTTCCTAATACCCGAACCACCCCTTTTTCAAAATCGACATCCGGCAAATTCAATCCGGTAAGTTCGGATATCCGGATACCGCACGAATAGAGGGTTTCAAAAATAGCACGGTTACGAAGCCCGAAAATCGTTTCCCCTTTAACTGAGTCGAGAAGCCGAAACATATCATCAACAGATAAATAGAGAGGAATAGATGTCCCTTTTTTGGGAGTGCGGATTAATTCCACCGGGTTCGCATCCATCATTTTATGTTTCACGGCAAATTTAAAAAAGGACCTGAGGGCGGCGAGTTTTCGACCCATCGTGCTCTTTTGATTCTTTTCATGCAACAGGGCGAGATATTTCCGGATCTGATGGATATCCGGATCCCGTCCATCGGATAAACCGCTCCCCGGTTCGCGCTTCCCCAAAGTGTTGCGGCTCTCATTTATGAAATCTGAAAATTCAACTAGATCATGATGGTAGGCCCGGCAAGTATTTTCGGAGTATCCCTTTTCCGTGGAACGGGATTCGACGAACAATTGTATCATTTCAGATAGAGAAGGTCTCTTCATCGGCGCTTATCCGCCTAAATGTCGACCAGCGACTCGATCTCTTTCCACGAAGCCACTTCCAAAAAGGGATGCGCTTCGCGGTTCCAGGGTTGCTGGAAAAGAATCGGTGTAATCCCTGCTTCTTTGAGTGAAAAACAGGTTTCAAGCCGATCTTCAATGAAATAGGAAATCTTTTTCTCCACCAGGACTTCGGCTTTTTTTTCACATGTTCCGGTAGCCACAATTTCAACTGAATCAGGGGCCAGCAGCAATATCTGTTCCATCCACTTTCGAACCGGTTCCGGATTGGACCGGGCTGTTACGAAGAGAACGGGGGTATGCCGGGACCCGATGCGGGAAACGACTTCAGGCGCCCGATGGATCGGTTTTAAGGGGATGCGATAGTCCCCATCCAATATCCTGGTAATGATGACACCGATGATCTGAGGATCGATCGATATGCACTCCTCAAGGTTATAGCGCGTGATGTCTTCATATCGAATCCCGTTGATATGGAACTCTTCACGGGCGATATCGAGAAATAATCGCATAGTATCGGCGAAAACGCCGTCGATATCAAATGCTACGGATGCCGGGTGAATGCCGCCGTTGTTCAATCGTATCCCTTTCAAATGGAATATGTCCTATAAACTCGATTTGTTAAGCGGTTTTTCGGGTTCTTTTTTTAAGCCTTGAGATCCTGCGGCGGTAAATGGAAGACATTTTGCGATTACTTGATTCAAGGGCATCCCCTTGTCCTTTTTTAAGCTTTCGGATCTTTTTCTTCAATTCCCTTACGGATGAATCCTTTTTTTTGGGAACCTCATCGACAATTCCCCGGGCTGCCTTGACGGCACTCAGCAGTTCAGGCTTGTTTTTTCCATGGACGCCTGTAATTTCAGGTACCTGAAGAGCGATCTCTCTCAGTTCCTTGACGGTCATCTTGTCGAGCGGTTTTTCTCTGATCTCCTTCTTCTTTTCACCCATCTTTTATTACCCCCTGGTTGGTTTTAATCTGCCAAAGGCAGATTAAAATGAATAAGCGGAGGCTCAACGCCTCCGCCGGCATATGATCGATCAATTGCATTTTCAAGATCCATCCAATATTTCGGATCGCGTCGATCTTTTCAGAAAAGCTTAACTAAATAAGATTTTTTTATTAAAAAGTCAATATGTGATTGCCGAACCCGTCAAGAAAATCATTTTACAGGCGCTCCGATTCTAACTCCTTCGCTTTGGCCGACTGTTGCAGGATATCCGCCGCTTTTTCCGATAGCGCATAGAACGGTTTGAACAGATCAATAGGGATCGGAAAGATGGTGGTGGTATTATTTTCCGAGGCGATTTCGCGCATGGTCTGAAGGTATCGGAGTTGGAGGGCGACGGGACGCGATTGGATGATCTCGGCCGCTTCCGCTAACTTGGCGGCGGCCTGATACTCGCCTTCCGCATTGATGATCTTGGCGCGACGCTCCCTTTCCGCCTCAGCCTGCTTGGCCATGGCCCGCTGCATCTCCTGGGGCAGGTCGATGTGTTTCAGTTCGACGTTGGCCACCTTGATTCCCCACGGGTCGGTATGGGTGTCGAGGATTTCCTGCAGCTTCGCATTGATTTTTTCCCTTTCGGACAAAAGATCGTCAAGCTCGGCCTGGCCGCATACGCTCCGCAAGGTCGTCTGAGCCAATTGGGACATGGCATAATGGTAGTTCTCCACTTCAATGATGGCTTTGACCGTGTCGATCACCCGGAAATAAATGACGGCATTGACTTTAACCGAAACATTGTCCCGGGTGATCACATCCTGCGGATCCACATCCATGACAACCAGCCTCAGGCTGACCTTGTTCATTTTATCGACGATGGGTATGAGAATGATGAGTCCCGGCCCTTTTGCCTTGATGACACGCCCAAAACGGAAAATCACGCCGCGTTCGTATTCATTCAGAATCCGGATGGCTGTTGAGAGGAAAAATGCCGCAAGTATCAGTATGGCGATGGCTGTAAACATAGATTGCTCCTTTCTTTATGAGTTCTCTTTTTCCACTTCGATAACCAGATTCTCGATCCCTGTCACCCGAACCTTGGTCCCTTCCTTCAACGGCTTTTTAGAAACGGCATTCCAGAGTTCTCCATGAACGAACACTTTCCCTTCCGGTTCGAGCGCTTTTTTAACCACTCCGATCTCCCCGATGAGCCCCTTGGCCCCGGTTCTGGGTTTCGAAACCTGGGATTTGAAGACCAGGCTGGCCACACCGATGAAAAACCCGGAGACGATGAAAAGGGTCGGGAAAAGAATCCGCCAGGAAAGGCGGAGTTCCGGGCTTTCCGTCTCGAACAGCATCAGGGAGCCCAGGAGCAGGGACAAAATACCTGCAATGCTCAACAGGCCGTAACTGGCGATCTTCATCTCCAGGATGAAGAATATGATGGACAACAGGATCAACAGGACGCCGGCATAATTGACGGGCAGGGTCTGAAAAGCAAAAAACGCCAAAATAAGGCATATGCCGCCGATGACGCCGGGGAAGACGACACCCGGGTGGGAAAGTTCAAAGTAGAGGCCGGCAAGGCCGATCATCATCAGGATGTAAGCAATATTGGGATTGCTGATGGTTTTGAGAATCTTTGTCCGGAGGCTTTCCTTAATTATTATTTTTTGATACGAGGAGAGCTTCAATTTCCTCTTTTCTTTGACTTCCCAGCCATCCAGTTTCCGGATCAGGTCGTCCGTATCTTTGGCAATGATGTCGATGATCTTTTCTTTCAGCGCTTCTGATTCGGTGACGGAAACACTCTCCCGAACCGCTTTTTCCGCCCATTCGACGTTTCGGTTCCTTTTCCTGGCAATGCTTTTAACGTAAGCCACCATATCATTGGTGACTTTTTCGGACATGGTCTTCTCGATCTCTTTGCCTCCGGCCGCAACCGGATGTGCGGCGCCGA
>MGQD01000197.1:16440-18510 GCA_001797695.1 Deltaproteobacteria bacterium RBG_13_49_15
ATGGCATCGGAGATCCGGAGGATATACACATCACCGCTTCCGGCCAACGCCAATGCCGGGAACAACAAAACGGCAATTACGACTATCCATTCATGATGCTTGAGGTTCGGCAACATCTTCTCCTCGCATGATATACGGAATTAACCGCTTCATATCTTCCCAGACCTCCCTTTTCTTATCGGGATTGCGCAGCAAATACGCCGGGTGATAGGTGGGAAGCACGCGGATCCCCAAAAAATCATAGAAGCGGCCTCTTAATTTGGATATCGGCATATTCGGGCTGATCAGGGCCTGAGCGGCGACAGCTCCAAGCGCACAGATGAATGCGGGTTTTATCGCCGCTATTTGTCTTTCCAAAAACGGTAAACAGATTTCAATTTCATCCGGAAGCGGAGTGCGATTCCCCGGAGGACGGCATTTGACAACGTTGCAGATATATACGTGGTCCCGGGATAAGCCGATGGCCTGTATGATTTTGGTCAACAACTGCCCGGCCGCACCGACAAACGGCTCTCCCTGCTGATCCTCGTCATAACCCGGCCCTTCCCCAACAAACATCAGCTTTGCGTTCGGATCTCCTTTGCCGAAGACGATACGATTGCGGTGCTGTGAAAGCGGGCATCTCCTGCAATCTCCAAGATCCGCCTGAATGTCCTCAAGTGTCTCCCGACCCATTGCCTTAAGCGTCTGAATGCTCTTTTCCGAGCAGTCGAATCCGTTGCAGCCGAGGTGTGAAAGAAATCGCAGGGTATGCTCGATTTCCGCCAATGTATCATTTAACCGGTTTGTCCAAATCGCTTTCATTTTGTGAATCAACGGTTTCCGGAAAATTATCCCTGCATGATCTTAGTGATTCGATCAAGAATAAGATGAGCCAGTTCGCCCTTTTCCATGATCGGAATCGATTCTTTTGCCCCATCTTTGTAAAACAACGTTACCTGGTTCGTATCGGATTCAAAGCCTGAATCATTCCAGCCGATACGGTTTGCGGCAATCATATCCAGATGTTTCCGCATCAGTTTATCAATGGCATTTTTCTCGAGATCATCGGTCTCGGCGGCAAAACCGACGATGATCTGGTTTTTTTTACGCTTCCCGATTTCCGTCAGGATATCCTGTGTCGGCTCCAAATGTAAAATCAGAGCATCCTCCCCTTTTTTAATTTTTTTCTCCGATTTCCGGGACGGCCTGTAATCCGAGACAGCCGCTGTTTTGATGATGATCCGGCTTGATTCCAAATGTGCAAATACGGCATCGGCCATTTCCCTTGCCGTATTCACCCGGATAGTCCGGACGTTGGGCAAATCCGGCAATGAACTGGGCCCGGTGATGAGAATAACCTCCGCCCCCCGGTGCTCGGCGGCCCTGGCAACAGCAAACCCCATTTTCCCGGATGACGGGTTGCTGATAAACCGGACCGGATCGACCGGCTCCCGTGTAGGGCCGGCCGTTACTAGAATTCTGTTTCCGGTCAAATCTTTCGGCGATATACAGCGTATCAGACGGTCCAGGATATAGGGGGGGTCAGGAAGGCGGCCGGGTCCGACGGTCTTGCAGGCAAGTTCCCCGGACCCGGGTTCGATAATAAAAAAGCCGTCATTTTTCAGAATTCCAAGATTTCTTTGGACGGCCGCGCTTTGATACATATTCGAATTCATGGAAGGGCATACCAGGACCGGTGATGTCACGGCAAGAACAAAGGTGCTCAATGCATCGTCTCCAATCCCGCCGGCGATTTTGCCGATCATGTTGGCTGTTGCCGGAGCGATAACCACGGCATCGGCCGTTTCCGCCCAGCGGATATGCTTCATGGCGCTCTTGTCCCGGCTGTTGAAAAGATCAGAGCAAACCGGGTTTCCGGAAAGCGCCTCGAACGTGACTGGACCGACGAACCGCCGGGCGTTTTGAGTCATCATCACCCTGACGGATGCGCTGTCTTTTATCAGAAGGCGGAGAAGTTCGACACTTTTATAAGCAGCGATCCCCCCGCACACTCCAAGCACGATGTTTTTTTCGGCAATAACACTTCGCATTACAGTCCAACCCTGGATAAAGGGGTTAACGGGTTAA
>MGQD01000198.1:0-8275 GCA_001797695.1 Deltaproteobacteria bacterium RBG_13_49_15
TAAATAAAACTGAGCTTCTTTTCAACTTTCAACTCTTTAGGAACAAGGACATCTCCGAAGTCATAATAGAGCGGCAGATCCTTTCTCGCCTCGGTGTCAGACCCGCTCCCTTTCGGCATGACGCTAGCGCACCCGGAAATCATCAGTAAGCATGCAGCCGCAATTCCAAGTCCGATGAAGCTCCAATTCCTTCTCCTCAATTTCATCATGATCATACCTCCTTCTCTTTTTGGTGGGTTTTTATGGCGATTATGTTTAAAGTATTACATGAAAATCGAACTGCTAATCATTTGAGAACAAATTTTTTATCATCTTCAGCTTTTTCATTTTACGGTAACGAAACAGAAGATTGATCCATTCCCCAATGCGGACAAAAAGCCGGCTTTCAGCATCTTCGGGGTTTTGAGCCATCCGGCTTTCGATCTGAGCATATGCACTCATGAGATCCTCCCTTTTAGGATATTTCTGAATCAGGTGGCGATAAATCTTAAGCGCTTTATCATCATACCCCTGCTTCGCATATACCCTTGCCATGGTTTCCGTATAAAAGGAAGGATCATCATTCATCTTTTTTGATATCTTTGGAATCAGACGGATTCCTTTGGAGAATCAACTGCCCTTTTCCCACAAGCCCCAATTCCTTTCGGGCCACATGTTCAATAAATTCCGGGTCATGCTTGAGCTTTTCGATCTTACGATACAGGGAAATGTTTTGTTTAACAAGCACTTCATTCTCTTCCAGGGTCTGTTTTTTCGACGTTTTTAAAGAAGATAGATCGAAATACCCCTTGTCCCCGAAGAAAATAAGGACAAGAAAATTGACTAAAGCCGCCACAGCCAACGTAATCAGGATTTTTTGTCTAACATTCACCTTTCTTTAAGCTCTTTTGGGCCATGCTGAATAAATGGCTCAGTTCGGGATTTTTCAAAAGATAGGAAAGAATGACATAACTCATTATACCCAGGGTCATGGTTCCGATAAGCCCCAACAAAAGACCGGATCCCGGTGAGACTTTTTTCGAAAAAAAGACAACCGACGAGGTCCATAAAACCGCTCCCATGATTATCGAACAGAAGGATGATTTCATAATGGAAGGGCCCATTTCTCTCCATTTCAAGGAGCCCAGCTTGACTCTTAGAGACCACATCAACAAGGCGAGGTTCAGCATGGAGGAAAGCGAGGTGGCCAGCGCAAGACCTCCGTGATTTAAAAACCTCATGAGAATGACTCCGAATAAAATATTGGCAATCACTGCGATAAATGCAGTGCGAACCGGCGTTCGGGTGTCCTGCAATGCGTAGAAGGTTGAAACCACGACGCGAACGGCTGAGAATGCCCATAACCCAATACTATAGTACAAAAGCGCCTCTGCAGTCAATTGCGTGGATCGGGCGTCGAATGCCCCTCGTTTAAACAAAACGGCAATGATGGGTTCCCTAAGGATGATCAGTCCTGCCATGGAAGGAAGGGTGATAAATGAGACCAGTTTCATGGCATGAGAAAAGGTATCTTTCAATCCATCAATATCTCCGGCGGCGGCCTGTCTGGATAAGCTGGGCAGAACGGCGGTGGCAATCGCTATTGCAAAAATCCCGAGCGGAAACTGGACAAGGCGATCGGCATAATACAAAAAAGAAACGCTCCCTTCAGGGAGAAGCGATGCAAGGAGCGTTCCCACCAGAATGTTCACCTGATAGACCGCTGCGCCGAAAATAGTCGGGACCATCAACTGCCCGATCTTTTTCAGCCCGGTATGATAAAAAGCCGTTTTTTTCTCCGTATAGATTCCTTTTTTCAGAATAAAAGGGATCTGCAATGACAACTGCAGCGCCCCTCCGAAAAGCACGCCGATGGCCAGACCGGTGATCGGGTCCGCAAAATGCGGCGAAATCAAATAAATGGAAGCGATCATCGTGATGCTTAAAAGGGCTGGTGCAGCAGCCGGTGCGGCAAAATGACCCAAAGTGTTTAAGATCCCCATACCAAGCGCCATCAGGGCGATAAAGAAAATATACGGGAACATGATTCGGGTTAAGGAGATGGTCAGAGACAATTTGTCCGTTGAACCGGCAAATCCAGGAGCGATGATTCGAACAATAGCAGGGGAAAAAATGATCCCCAATACCACAACGACCAACAGCAGGATGGAAAGCATTTTGACTGCGGACCTGGCCAGCCGGAATGCTTCTTCCTGCCCCTGGTTTGCAAGGTATTCAGTAAAAACCGGGATGAATGAAACGCTCAACGACCCTTCGGCTAAAAGGCGTCTCAATAAGTTTGGAATCCGAAACGCAACAAAAAACGCGTCCGCTCCTGCGCCGGCGCCGAAAACCCAGGCGATCATCATATCCCGCAAAAACCCAAAAATGCGGCTCAATAATGTTGCGCTGCCGACGACCCCTGCAGCTCTTGTAAATCGAACGCGTTCCTTCATATAAGTTCGAAAATGCTTCGTTTATCTCTTTCGTCTTATTTTTTGATTTGTATTGACATCATTAAATAAATTAGTTAATTATAATGTTTTAATTACCCGATAAAATATAACTGAGAGGAGCACTTACCATTGGCCAATCATCCATCAGCATTAAAGCGTGCGCGCCAGAATGAAGAAAAGCGCACAAGGAACAGGATCGTCAAGACCAAAGTAAAGAACATCGTTAAAACCCTCCGCGCCGCTGTTGGTCAGTCGTCGGATCCTGAAGCCGTTGCAAAACATCTGAATCAAGCTAAATCGGTTATTGCCAAAAGCGCAAAAAAAGGGGTGATCCACAAAAAGACCGCCTCCAGAAAGATCTCTCGTCTGTCGAAGATCGCAAATTCAAGCCGGAAGTCATAGGCGCTAAAGTTCATTCCGAAATTTCCGGAAAATCAAGGTTTTCTATATCTAGAAATCAGCTGTCAGCCGGTTATAAAACTTTTCCGCCATCCGCTTGGAAATAACCGTGATGGCGTCCCGGCGTTTTTCATCGGTAGCGAATTTGTCATCAGCCACATCGTACGCTTCGTTATCCGTGATCACGCCGGACCATAATATCCTCTTTTTTCCGTCCACCAGTTTCAGATTTACGGAAATCGCAACCCTCCGGGTGTCGGAAGTATAGACTCCGGTGTGGGTTATGGTTTCAACACTCATGGAGTCGATAACGCCGATTAAGACGGCATCGGCATCACCCTTATCATTTGCCAACCCTGTTTCGTCCCTGCGGATAAACTCGTTTACCATATCGTCGGTAAAGACTTTTTCGATCCCGGTTTCAGTGGTCCGGTTTTCAAGAATGGAAATAAAAATCCGCTTCACTCCGGCCGGATAAGTCCCGCTTCCGGCAAATTTATAACCACATCCCCAGAACATCCAAAGGACTATCAGGACAAAAAAACCGGCAAGATATCCGCAATTCATTTTTCGGGATAAAGCCATATGAACACCCTTTATATGACAATATTGACGAGCTTTTTTTTGACCAGGATAACCTTTTTCACCGGTTTTTCCCCGATATAGCCTGCCACCCGTTCATCGTTTAGCGCCCGATCCCTGATGGCTTGTTCATTAGTGTCGGATCCCACTCTGAAACGGCTCCTCACCTTTCCGTTGATCTGAACCACGATCAGCAGATCATCCTGGACAAGTGCTTCATTCCGGTAACGCGGCCATGGAGCAAGCAGAATGCTTTTTTCGTGCCCGAGCGCTTCCCAGAGTTCTTCAGCCAGATGAGGAACGATCGGGGATAACAGGGTAATAACGGTTTCCATAACAAAGCGCATGACGGCCGCTTTTCCCGGCTCGCTTTTCTCCGGGTGGATACCGTACATGGCATTGACAAGTTCCATAACGATGCTGATGGCCGTGTTGAAATGAAACCGGTCCTCAATATCCTGGGTGACCTTGGCGATGGTTTGATGCGCTTTTTTATAGAGGTCCCTGATTTCTCCCTGAAGCTGGTCCGGATTTCCCGTAAACGGGTCGGTCTCCCGGATCATAGCCATCCAGCCTGAAGCCAGCCGCCATAAACGGTTCAGGAAACGGGCCCCTCCTTCAACACCCTGCTCACTCCATTCCAGGTCGCGTTCGGGCGGAGCGGCAAAAAGACAGAAGAGCCGGGTGGTGTCGGCGCCGTATCGGTCGAGAAGGGTGTTCGGATCGATGACGTTTTTTTTGGATTTGGACATCTTTTCCACTCGACCCAAATTGACTTTCCGACCGCATTTGACACAAAAGCGATCATCCCCTTCCGTCCGGGTCTCGTCCGGAAACAGAAATCCGTGTTTCGGACAGGAAGCCGTCTCCTTGCAGACCATTCCCTGGGTGAGCAACCGGGTAAAGGGTTCCTTATAATCAAGCATCTTAAATTCGCTTAAAACACGGGTGTAATATCGTGAGTAAAGAAGGTGTAAAATCGCGTGCTCGATCCCGCCGATGTATTGATCCACGGGCATCCAGTAGGCCACATCTTTTTTTTCGAACATCCCCGTGTGGCATTTCGGGCTGCAGTATCGCTCGAAATACCAGGATGACTCCACAAAGGTGTCCATGGTATCCGTCTCTCTCCGGGCACCCGGACGAAGGCATTTCGGGCACCTGGTCCTGATAAAAGAATCCAGAACAGGGAGAGGAGATTTTCCACCTTCAAGAAGGTTTGCCTCCTCCGGAAGGATGATCGGAAGATCTTCATCCCGGACCGGAACGATGCCGCAACTGCTGCAATAAACCACCGGAATGGGCGCCCCCCAGTAGCGTTGACGCGAAATACCCCAGTCTCTTAACCGAAAACGGATCGCTTTTTCCCCGATCCCCTTTTCTTCAAGATAATCGGCAATGTCACCGAGGGCCTGATTATTGTCGATTCCATTGAACTGCCCGGAATTGATCATGACTCCTTCGCCCGTAAACGCCTCGCTCATCTTTTGCGCATCAAGCGTTTCGCCTTTCGGTTCCACCACGACGATGACATCAAGGCCGTATTTTCTTGCAAAGTCCAAATCCCTCTGATCATGAGCCGGAACCGACATCACTGCACCGGTGCCGTATTCCATCAGGGCGAAGTTGGCTGTGTAAACGGGCATCCGCCTTCCGTTGAGCGGGTTTATGCACCAGACGCCGATAAAAACCCCTTCCTTTTCATATAAATCCACAACCCGGCCGGATCGATCCATGCAAGACATCCTCGCGATAAAATCGTTTACCGCCTGTTCCTGCGAAGTACCCCGGGAAAGCTCGACGACCATGGGATGTTCAGGCGCCAGGCACATGAATGTCGCACCAAAAACCGTGTCCTGACGGGTGGTAAAAACAGGGACGACCGCACCTGTCCCTTCCACAGGAAACCGGATCTCCGCGCCGACGCTCTTCCCGATCCAGTTCTTCTGCATGGTGATGACCTTTTCAGGCCACCCCGGAAGCCGGTCACAATACATTAAGAGATCATCCGCATAGTCCGTAATCCGGAAAAACCACTGCCGGAGCTTTTTTTGATGGACCTCTTTTCCGCATCGCCAGCACATTCCGGCTTCGACCTGTTCGTTGGCAAGGACGGTCTGGCACGATCGGCACCAGTTTACGAACGA
Source organism: Deltaproteobacteria bacterium RBG_13_49_15 (assembly GCA_001797695.1). Taxonomy (GTDB): domain Bacteria; phylum Desulfobacterota; class Desulfobacteria; order Desulfobacterales; family UBA2156; genus RBG-13-49-15. The sequence continues at coordinate 5,564 of MGQD01000198.1, forward strand.
TTCCTTCCGGTAAGCCATCCCTTTTTCGTACATCCTGAGAAACAGCCATTGCTCCCAGCGGTAGTAGTCCGGCATGCAGGTCGCTATTTCCCGGTCCCAATCATAGGAAAAGCCCATCCGTTTGAGCTGGCTCCTCATATAATCGATGTTCTGGTATGTCCAGGTCGCGGGGTGGGTGTTGTTGTCAATGGCTGCATTTTCCGCCGGCATGCCGAACGCATCCCATCCCATGGGATGAAGGACATTGAATCCGCGCATCCGTTTATATCTCGCCACCACATCCCCGATGGTATAGTTACGGACATGCCCCATGTGGATTTTCCCGGAAGGATACGGAAACATCTCCAGAAGATAGTATTTTTGCTTCTGTTCGTCTGTTTCGACTTTAAACAGTTTTTCCTTTTCCCAATACGATTGCCACTTGGGTTCTATTGTCTTGGGATCATATCTCTCGTTCATGACCGGTGGTTTATCCTCCAAAGCATGAGAATGATTTGCCGCTGTCATGGTTTCATATCGCTAAAAAATCCTAAGATCAACGTCATTGTCGGTTCCGTTGAGCGAAATGGGAACATAACCTTGACAAACAACGGTTGCGGTTATAGAGATGCGCCATGAATTTTAGCGAAAAAGCGGTGATCTTTCTCGCCACGGGTTGCTATGCGGGAAAGATCCCGGTCGCTCCTGGGACTTTCGGGTCTGCCGCCGGGATCCCGCTCTGCTACTTTCTGTCAACGGTCGAATTCCGCTATTCCATCCTCATCATCCTTGTTTTAATTGCTCTTTCGATTCTGATCGCTCATCGTGCCCAGCGCTTTTTTGAAAAAAACGATCCGCGCGATATTGTTATTGATGAAATATCCGGCATTGTGGTAACAATGTTTGGATTACCGTTTGATGTGTATCATCTTGTTTTGGGTTTTTTGCTTTTCCGGATTATGGATATCTTTAAACCCTACCCGATCCGGCTGATTGATCAACGGGTTTCAGGAGGGAAAGGGATCGTTTTCGACGATGTGATGGCAGGCGTTTATGCGAATGCAGCAACAAGGGTACTTTACCATTTCTTAACTTAACCTAATAACGCTTAGGATATTGACCTTTTCCATGAAAGAACTCACTAAATTTATCAAAACCAAAAGCACCGGCGAAACCGCTGAAACGAAAAAGAAAAGCCGCCTCAGGGAAAACATTGAGGCGATTATCGTCGCTATTGTTTTGGCTCTCCTTATACGCACCTTCGTGGTTCAGGCTTTTAAAATCCCTTCGGGGTCCATGCAGGAAACCCTTTTGATCGGCGATCATATTCTGGTAAATAAATTCATTTACGGTATAAAAATTCCTTTTCTGCAGAAAACCATTGTCCCCATCCTCACGCCGAAAAGAGAAGATATCATTGTTTTTCGATTTCCGGAGGAACCCGGAAAGGATTTTATCAAAAGGGTGATCGGCGCCTCCGGAGATGTGGTCGAAGTCCGTGATAAACAGGTCTATCTCAATCATCAGCCGGTCAAAAACGCTTATGCCGTTTACACCGATCCTCATGTGATTCCAGGAACCATTCAACCGAGAGACAATTTCGGGCCGATCACCGTTCCACCGGATTCCCTTTTTGTCATGGGCGACAATCGGGATCATTCATATGACAGCCGTTTTTGGGGGTTTGTGGACCTGAACGCCGTCAAAGGAAAGGCCTTTCTGATTTACTGGTCTTGGGACAAAAACCGTTTCGGTGTGCGATGGAGCCGGCTGGGCAACCGGATCCGGTAACCCCGTTTCAACTGAAAATGGTCGTCGGTTGATGGGTGAAAGGTCTTTTCTCACCCGATCCCTTAAACCCTCAACCCCTTGAACCCTTATATTAGGTGCCCCATGCAATTTACCCGAAAAGACATCCTGGACATGGAGTCCCTTTCGGTAGACGAGATCGCCTTAATTTTAGAGACGGCCGAGCACATGAAAGAGATCGCCGGAAGGCCGGTGAAAAAAGTGCCCACGTTGCGCGGAAAAACCGTAGTGACTTTTTTTTACGAGCCGAGCACCCGCACCAAGGCATCCTTTGACATCGCGGCCAAACGCCTCTCCGCAGACAGCCTCTCTCTTTCCGCCGGAACGAGCAGCATGGTCAAGGGGGAGACGCTCATCGACACCGCCCGGAACCTCGAAGCCATGAATCCGGATATTCTCATTATAAGGCATTCTTCGGCAGGAGCCCCTCATATGCTGGCCGCCCTCCTCAAATCCTCTGTTATCAACGCCGGAGACGGCATGCACGCCCATCCCACGCAGGCGCTTCTGGACCTGATGACCGTCAAGGAAAAAAAGGGGAGGGTTTCCGGTCTGAAATTGGCCATCATCGGGGATATTTCCCATAGCCGGGTTGCCCGGTCGAACATCGTCGGATTCACCAAAATGGGAGCTTCCGTGACCCTTTGCGGCCCGCCCACCATGATCCCCATCGGAATCGAAAAACTGGGTGCTAGCGTAACCCACAGACTCGAAGAAGCGATCCGGGATGTCGATGTGATCATGATGCTTCGGATACAAAAAGAACGGCAAAAAGGGTTTTTATTATCCACCGAACGGGAATATGCCAAGTTCTACGGGCTGACGACGGAAAAGATCATAGACGCCAAAAAGGATCTGTTAATCATGCATCCGGGACCCATTAACCGGGGTGTTGAAATATCACCGGAAGTAGCGGATGGACCG
>MGQD01000198.1:8289-9079 GCA_001797695.1 Deltaproteobacteria bacterium RBG_13_49_15
GGACCAGGTAGCCAACGGCGTTGCCGTTCGGATGGCGCTCTTGTATCTGGTAGCAGGAGGTGCACGGCATGCAACTGCTGATTAGAAGAGGAAGAGTTATCGATCCGGGCAGAATAGATGCTACGATGGATATCCTCATAAAAAACGGCGTAATTGCAACCCTATCCCCGGAACCGATCCCGGTCATTGAAGCCGCCGGTATGCATGTCATCGATGCGTCCGGAAAAATCGTAACCCCCGGGCTCATCGACATGCACGTTCACTTCAGGGAGCCGGGGCACGAATACAAGGAAACGATCGAAACCGGATGCCGGGCCGCGGCTGCGGGCGGATTTGCTGCTGTCTGCACCATGCCCAATACGGTACCGGTAAATGACAACCGCCAGGTCACGGAATCGATCCTTGAAAAGGCGGAAAAAGCAGGTGGCATCAGGGTGTATCCGGTGGCGGCCATCAGCTTCGGACTCAAGGGAGAAGCCTTGACCGAATTCGGGGACCTCAAGGAAGGAGGGGCCGTTGCCGTGTCGGATGACGGCCGGCCTGTTGCAAACAGCCGATTGATGCGGCGAGCTCTCGAATATGCCAGAGGGTTCGGCCTTCCGGTCATATCCCATTGCGAAGATCCGAATCTTTCCTGGGGAGGCGCCATGAACGAGGGGGAGACTGCGACCCGACTGGGATTAGCAGGCATTCCCAATGCGGCTGAAAGCATCATAGTGATGAGGGAGATTGCCCTATGCGAACTCACATGTGCTCCGGTCCATATCGCCCATGTGAGCACCCTGGAATC
>MGQD01000198.1:9302-9767 GCA_001797695.1 Deltaproteobacteria bacterium RBG_13_49_15
TCCTGAAAAAACCTATGTCATCGATTCAAAGTGCTTTCGTTCCAAAAGCCGAAACACCCCTTTTGACGGATGGGAAGTCAAGGGAAAGGCGGTTTGCACCATTGTCGGGGGGAAGATCGTATTCAGCGATTTCAACTGATCACCATGACATTTTTTTAAACTGCTTATTTCCGTCGTTGTAAGAAAAGTAACAATAAAAACTTATGGGCAATCAAACCTCTCACATACTTGTTGTCGACGATGAACTCAGCATGCGGGAGTTTCTCGAAATCATGCTGTCTGAAGAAGGATACAAGATTTCGTTGGCGGAAAGCGGGAAAAAAGCCCTGTCATTGATTGAAAAAAACGATTATGACCTGCTGCTTCTTGATATCCGGCTCGGAGACATTTCAGGACTGGATGTGCTCCGGATGGCCAAAAAAAAGAATCCGGATACAGTGGTTATTATGATTTCCGCCTATGCTT
>MGQD01000198.1:9798-9990 GCA_001797695.1 Deltaproteobacteria bacterium RBG_13_49_15
CGGTGCATACGATTATGTTCCCAAGCCTTTTGATACGGATGAGCTTAAGCAGACCATCAAAAACGCTCTTCGCTTGAAAACCATCGAGCTTGAAAAGGAATTCATCGATGGCGAGCTGAAAAAGACACTTCATTTCGGAAAAATCGTGGGAAACAGTCCCCAGATGCACCACATCTACCAGCTCATCAAGCA
>MGQD01000198.1:10460-30726 GCA_001797695.1 Deltaproteobacteria bacterium RBG_13_49_15
GAACTCCTGGGCATCAGTTTCCGTTCCATACGATATCGGCTCGAAAAGCTGGGGATCGATAAATAAGGGGAATCAGGCGTGTTGCTGACAATTTTTGTCAATTGGTGACAAAAATTGGGCGATTTTTACAACTCAAATAATTACAAGAATGCCCTTCTAATTTGCTAATAAAAAATATATTTCAAATAATATCAATTTGTTATAACATTTTTTTCACTTGAATTTAAAACTGGCCTGCATTTTGCTCCATTATTTAGCAAACGATAAAAAGAAGAAGTGATTCATTCTTTTAAACCAACATCAAAAGGAGGAACAAAACATGTTAAGTCGATTCAAAAACCAAAAAGGGTTCACCTTAATCGAGTTGATGATCGTCGTGGCCATCATCGGCATCCTGGCAGCCATCGCCATCCCCAACTTCATCTCTTATAGAAACAAATCCTTTTGCAGTCGGGCGGAATCGGATGCGGATGGTCTGGCTGCGGCACTTTCCGACTATTTTGCCATTCCTGCTCATGTGAACACGCCCACTGTCGCCATGCTCCACAGCGGTGCTGGCTACAGATTTTCCGGTGATCCTCCAAATCGAAATACAGGAACAATTGTTGGGGTTAATCCAAATATCAGGATTACGATCACTGTAACAGACGTAAGCACAAGATGCCCGGCGGATTACCGGACCCGATCCCCTTACTGGACACAGGGCGCAGCTCCTGTCATCTTCACGAAATATATATCCACCCAATAAAAAGCGACGTTTTTTCTGTTCGATATATAAATACAAAAGGGAAGGGTCTGCCTTCCCTTTTGTATTTTGTTACCTTTTTTCAATATTTTGTATAAAACACAACATCCCGATAATTTTTCTCTTTCTTTCAAATCATTCATGGTATATTTTTATCGACGAAACTGTTCAATATTAACTTGCTGTTCATGCAATGGCTGATAAAGCAAGAACCTTTTTCAATTCCAACCCATTATTGAAGCAAAAAATATGCTTCGTTTTCATACTTTTTTCTTTTCTGATTTTCACCATTTATTCCAATTCTCTTAAAGCCTCCTGGCAATTGGATGACGAACCCAACATTTTAAATAATAATCCTTTACATATTGCGGAATTATTGCCCGAATCCCTCTTCCGAGTTTTCTTTGCGCATCCAGATTCAACAAACACACTTTATCGTCCTCTACCTAGTTTGACTTTTGCATTAAACTGGTATTTTGGAGGAAAAGATGTCGCTGGATATCACATCGTTAATATTATTATTCACATTCTTGCTGCGTTTGTCCTTTTTCACACAACATTATCACTATTTCAAACGCCCGCCTTAAAAGAAAAATATACCGGTGAGGATGCATATTTCATTTCTCTATTGAGTACCTGTCTCTGGGCGATAAATCCGATTCAAACCCAGGCGGTTACTTATATTGTTCAACGAATGGCCGCAATGGCTGCTTTGTTTTATTTGCTCGCAATTGGCTTCTACATAAATGGAAGAATCTCTCAATCGAAGTTAAGGCAGGGCCTTTTTTATCTTTGTGGTTTCATAAGCTTTATGTGCGCTTTAGGATCAAAAGAAAACGCAGCCATTTTCCCGTTTGCGATAATTCTTGTTGAAATCATATTTTTTAATAATAAGAGGGGATTCAAATCACAAATCACTTCTTTTTTGATCGTATCGGGAATCGGCGCCATATTATTTTTCAGTGTTATTCTTATTTATTCGAAGGGCAACCTTCTTTTTATTTTTCATAATTATGAACTTCGGACATTTTCATTGCTTGAGCGTTTGATGACGGAGCCCAGAGTCATCCTCTTTTATCTCACATTGATTTTTTATCCTCTTCCACAACGCCTTTCAATTGATCACGATATTACAATTTCAACTTCTCTATTCGACCCCTGGACTACTCTCCCAGCCATGGTCATCCTATTTTTCCTGATTATTGCTGCGATTCTTCTAATCAAGAAAAAACCCATTTTGGCATTTTCAATTCTGTTTTTTTTTCTAAATCACCTTATTGAGTCCACCATACTTTCGCTTGAAATCATTTTCGAACACCGGAATTATCTTCCATCCGCTTTTATATTTTTGCCGGTTGCCGCTGGGTTCCATTGGCTAATTAATGTATATTCAAAAAAATATTCTTTCATGTATTATTTCCTTATCGGCGGTTTGATTATTTTACTTATCTGTCTGGGAGTAGGAACATACACACGAAATATGGCTTGGTTCGATAGAAAAACACTATGGACGGATGCGGCGACTAAAGCACCAAAAAGCCAAAGGCCGATATTCAATCTTGCCGCAGAACTGGGTTGGAAAGAACCTGTAACACCCGAAAATCATTATAGGGCTTTAACTATTTTCAGCCAATCCTTGAAATTGGATATGCCAAGTAAATTCCATAAAGCCGAAACAATCGGAAATATTGGAAACTTGTATTATAAAAATAAGGAATATCAGAATGCGATTTCATATTATGAAGAGTCGCTGCGTATTGAACCCTCCTATTCAAAAATGAGACTGGCATTGGCGGAGGTACTTACCCTGTTGGGTCGATTGGATGAAGCATCAAAACAGGTTGATATACTTCTGGAATCAAGCTTAACTCTTGAAAATTACTTCAACCTTAAAGGGCACATACTTTTATGGCAAAATCGACCTGATGAGGCTTTACAATTTTTCAGAAAGGCATTATCCATCAATTTTCAAAAAAGCAGCATTCTTTTAAACACCGGAATAGCATTAAGCAGAGTTGGGGCATTTCAAAATGCCGAGTGGTTTTTAAACCGTGCAATGCAATCCTCGCCTGGCGATATGATGCCGGTTTTTGGTTTGATTGAAAACTCCATAAAGTCAAAAAACCACCGAAAGGCTCAAAATTATGCCAGAAAACTCCTTTCCTCATTCAACTTATATGATGTTAATAAGAATTTGGCGGAACTTAAAAATAACTATGTTTTTGCTCCGATATCCAGAGAGATTATTACTCCGTTAATTAAGAAAACGGCTTTTGAGATGACAGACAGCCTTAACAGTCAATGATGCACAAACAAAAAGCGATCCAACCTCTCCCGTTTATCATTTATTTTATAACCGTTCTATCTCTTACCATTTCAGGACTTGTTGTTTCAGTTTATTTGGCCATCTCTCACTATCGCGTTTACACAGACATCGGATACAGTAGTTTCTGCGCCATTACAAAAGCCATCAACTGCGACACGGTTTCTCAAAGTCCTTATTCAATCCTTTTCGGCCTTCCGATCGCAATTTGGGGAATGTATGGTTATACCCTGCTCTTGATATTGCTCTTTCTCGCTTTTGATAAAAGAGCGGGTATAAAACGATTATGGCCGACAATTTTTTTCGTTGCATTTTTTTTCAGTTCAATAAGCGTTTTTTTCGCCTTTATTTCCACTTTCAATATACGCAGCTACTGCATACTATGCATCATGACATATGGAGTGAACCTCTCAGTCCTCTTCTACTCCTGGCTGATTCAACGGCGTTTTGATCAAACATCCGTTTTTTCAGGACTGAAACAGGATCTAATTTTTTTCCTGGTCATTAAAAAAAAAACATCTTGTCTGATTCTTCCGCTAGTGGTCTTGGCGTTGATGGTCTGGCTCTTTTTACCACCTTACTGGAAAATGCCCCTTCCTCAGGGCTCTTCTCATATACCCACAGGTTTAACCGAAGAAGGGCATCCCTGGATCGGCGCCAGTTACCCGGCGATGACTATCACAGAATTTTCAGATTACCAATGTTTTCAGTGCAAAAAAATGCATTTTTATTTAAGAGAACTCATTGAAAAATACCCAGGTAAAATTCGAATCGTTCATCGGCACTTTCCTATGGATCATCATTTTAATCCGGTATTGAAGGAACCTTTTCATATCGGCTCCGGCGATATGGCTCTCTTGGCAATTTACGCTTTAACCCAAAATAGGTTCTGGCAGATGAACGATATTCTTTTTGATATCGGCGTACAAAAGCGAAGTTTTAATACAAAGGAACTCGCAGAAAAGACCGGATTGGACTTTACTGAGCTGGCAAAGTCCCGAAAAAATCCGGAGATCCTGAAAAAGCTTCAAATGGATATCAGAGACGGCATAAAGGCAGGCATTTCGGGCACCCCGGCATACGTGATTAATAACCAGGTATATCTTGGCCAAATACCATCTGGCGCAATGAAAGAAGTATTCAATTAAATTGGAAAAGAAGCAAGTTATAATTGCGACCCTAACAGGTGTGTTCATTCTGTTAATCTGCGCCATTATAATGCTTTCATGGGTTCCTCCTATAAGCAGAGACGCACTGACGCATCACCTTGCCATCCCTAAGCTATATCTTAAGCATGGCGGAATATATGAAATTACAGACCGCCCGTTTTCTTATTACCCGATGAACCTTGATTTTCTTTATTTAATCCCGCTTAATTTTGGGAATGACATTATCCCGAAGCATATCCACTTCGCCTTCGCCCTGCTTACCACTTATCTTATCTTCAAATATTTGAAAAAAAATACTAATACGACGCTGGGTATTTTAGGTGCGTTCTTTTTTCTTTCTCTCCCCATCATTGTGAAACTGTCGATTACCGTTTACGTTGACCTGGGGTTGATTTTTTTTACAACCGCATCCCTCCTTGCTATGCTAAAATGGCTCGAGACAGGACTGCGAATCAGATGGCTGGTCCTTTCGGGTGTCATGTGCGGTCTGGGACTCGGAACCAAATATAATGGCTTGATTTCATTGTTAGTTTTAGCTTCCTTGATACCTATTCTTTATTTGAGAAATAGAACCCCATATAAAAAACAAATGAAGGCTCTATGCTGCGGAATATTTTTTTTAACCATATCTTTATTTGTTTTTTCACCCTGGTTGATCAGAAACTATACTTGGACAAAAAATCCAATTCACCCTCTCTATAGCCATTGGTTTCAGAAGGAATTAACCGCTGACTATCCATTAACAACTGATAAAGATCAGGAGACTTCAATAGATAATTTGAGATCTTTTGCTCTCAGGAAAATTATATTTGGAGAAAAATGGTGGGAGATTCTTTTGATTCCAATAAGAATATTTTTTCAAGGGGAGGATGATAATCCAAAATATTTTGATGGGGAGCTCAATCCACTTTTGATATTATTCCCTGGCCTTGCTTTTTTAAAAAGAAGAAAAGAAGAATCTGATATCATAAAACTTGAAAAAAAAGTTTTCATTATTTTTTCAATTTTATTTCTACTTTTTGCATTTTTTCAAAATGATATGAGAATTCGATACATCGCACCAATACTGCCTCCCCTGGTCATTCTTTCGATACTCGGGCTGCACGATATGGCTTCCTTTGCCACTCAAATGAGCAATCCGATTTCAAATAATATACTAAAAAGTTTCATATATGGAAGCACTATCCTATATCTCTCAATCAACTCTTATTATATCCTCAAACAGTTTAAACAAGTGAATCCAATCCCTTATATAGCAGGAAAAGTCAGCCGTGAAAATTATATCGAAAGAATTCGTCCTGAATATCATGTTATTCAATATGCCAACAGGAATCTTTCAGAAGATGATAAAATTCTAGTTCTATTTCTTGGAGAACGGGGATATTATTTCGATAAAAACGCCTTTTTCGGTTATGAATGGTTGAAGAACCAAATTCATAAAGCTAACTCAGCGGAGTACTTGTTAGTGGCCTTTAGAAAAAAAGAGATAACACATCTTTTTGTTAGAAACGATATATTGGATGGTTGGGTTGGCGAAGATCTGAGGGCTAATGTCGGAAAAAATTTGGTATCTTTTATAAATAGTCATACAAAGTTGATGATAACTCACTCCGGCTATTCCTTGTACAAAATTTCATATTAATATTTATTCCGATGAAATTATAAAATCTATTCTGATTTAAGTGAAACCATCAAATCGAATTGAAGTTCTCATCTCCATTTTTTTCATCATCGCCATTTTCATTCTTTACTGGCAGAGTTTCAAACATGATTTCGTCTTCATCGATGATAATGCATATGTGACCGATAATCCGAATGTTAAAAGCGGGCTTTCGGTCCATAATATCAAATGGGCCTTTACAACATTTTCTGCAGAGTTTTGGCATCCACTCACCTGGTTATCCTTAATGGTGGATACCCAGCTTTTTGGTGTTATACCTGGTGGATATCTTTTTACAAATATCCTTCTTCATATTTTTAATTCAATTTTTCTCTTTTTTATCTTCAACAATATGACAGGTGCTATTTGGCGTAGCGCATTTGCAACTGCTCTCTTTGCTCTTCACCCTCTTCACGTGGAATCCGTCGCTTGGATTTCAATGCGAAAAGATGTTTTAAGCACATTTTTTGCGATATTAACCATCTGGTCATACAACCGTTTTGTCAATGATTCGAAAAAGGCCAATTACCTTTTAACAATGAGTTTTTTCATTGCCGGATTGATGGCAAAGCCGATGTTTGTCACGCTTCCTTTTGTTTTGATTTTAATTGATTTATGGCCGTTGCACAGATGCCGACTCCTACTTCGGGGTGAAAAAATCGAGTTGTCTTTACTGCTTATTTTTTGGAAAAAAATACCACTGTTTCTGATTTCCGCAATATTTGTGGTTATAACCTATCACGCCCAGAATATTGGAGGTGGAATAGTTCCTTTGGAAGATCTGTCCCTTTCTGATCGAATCGGAAATGCTATTATCTCATACTCAAGGTATATTGGAAAAATGCTATGGCCAAAGGACCTGGCATTCTTTTATCCTTTAGATTTGGATCTTCCTTTAACCTATGTTATACTTTCACTTACACTGCTTATTTCAATGACTGTCCTTGCTGTCATGCTTTTCCGACATCACTCTTATTTGATTGCCGGTTGGTTATGGTATCTTATAACGCTTTTGCCTGTGATTGGAATAATAAAGATCGGCGATTTTGCCATGGCGGACCGCTATACATATTTTCCTCTTATCGGCCTTAGCATAATAATTTCATGGGGAATCCCAACCCTGACGAATAACTGGAAATTCAGCAGACCCCTTTTAATTTCAAGTGCAGTGTTATGTACGATCTCCCTATCGTTTATTTCATATAGACAAATCGGAACTTGGAAAGACAGCACCGCTCTCTTCAAGAACGCCATCTCTTCAACTGAAAGAAATTTTTTAGCTCATTGGGGCATCGCGCATGTTCTTGCAGGAGAAGGTAAAATGAAAGAGGCGGCCATGCATTTTCAAAAAGCTGTCCTTATTAAACCTGAAAAACCTATTTTTCATAATGATCTTGGGCGGACTCTTATTGTTCTGGGAGAGTTCGAAGAAGCGGCTTCTTCATTTAAACAGGCAATTAAGAAAAGGCCCAAATATACCGAAGCCTATTATTACCAGGGTCTTGCCATGACAGCGCTTTATCGATATCTTGATGCTATCGATAGTTTATCCAAAGCTATTCAATTACATCAAGATGATCAAAAAATATCCAAAACAATAAGTTGCCCGGATATCGATTCTTTGAATATGAAACCGCTTACTCTAAAAAATAAAGAAGAAATCTATCATACTATCGGTCAATATGAAAAAGTACTATATTTCAATCCGCATTGCCCTCTAGCCAGGCAGCATCTCGCTCATTTATATGTAATTTTAGGAAAATATGAATACGCCCTTTCATTATTTAAAATTAAGATTTCCACCGACTGGCTTAAAAAAGCTGCTGAAAAAGGATTCCAGAGGTGGGATTTGGCAAGAAATTCATTTTCTCAAGATCAATCTTTTGGAAAGAAATGAAACTCTCAACCCAACGTAAGATTGACCGATTTGCAGGCGCATTCCTATGTCGGATATTCTCCCTTTTTTCACGGAAAAAAACCGCAAATACATCTCCAAATGAGATCAAACGTATTCTGATCTTATTGCTTTCGGAATTGGGCAGTTTAATCTTGGCACAGCCCATGATTCAGCATATAAAAATGAGATATCCAAAAGCATCCGTTTTTTTTATGGTATTTAAGCAAAACACAGAGGTTCTTGAGCTGCTTGAAACGATACCTCTTAATCATATTTATCCGATCAGAAATACCTCTTTTTTGGCCTTAATCAGAGACAGTATAACCGCTTTAATAAAAATACGGCGTGAAAAAATCGATACTGTTATCGATTGTGAACTTTTTTCAAGAATCAGCAGTATTTTCTCTTTTTTAAGCGGTGCTCCAATCCGGGTTGGATTTCATAGACATACGCAAGAAGGCTTATATCGCGGCGACTTTATCAACCGACCCATCCTTTATAACCCATATGTACACATATCAAAGCAGTTTATCAACATGGTTGATGGGATCGAGTCCCAAGATTGGCCACCAGGAAAAAGCTTAATTGAGGATACCCGATCAAGCGTACCTTCCGTATCAATTAATAAAGATGATCTGGGATTTTTTCAAAGTCGCCTCCAAGCTGATTTCCCTGCAGTTTCAGAAGCGAGATTGGTTCTAATTTATCCAAGCGGAGGACTTTTACCGATCCGGGCATGGCCTTTGAGTCATTTTATCAGTCTTGTTAGAATCTTGATCCAAAATAAATACTGTGTAGGAGTTATCGGTCTCCATCAAGACAAACACCTGGCAAAAGGAATCACCGGTTATTGCCATAGCGAACATGTTTTTGATATGACTGGTTACACTCATAATCTTAAAGAACTAATCATGCTTTTTCAGCTTGCCTCACTTCTGATAACCAATGATGGCGGTCCAGGTCATTTGGCAGCGTTGACCTCCCTTCCGACTATTATCCTGTATGGCCCGGAAACTCCAATCATCTATGGATCCTTAAGTCCTAATGCAATAAATCTCTCCGCCCTGTTATCCTGTTCACCCTGCCTGACGGCTTACAACCATCGGAATTCGCCATGCGATGGTAATAATATTTGCTTAAAAAAAATCTCTTTCGAAGAAGTCTCAAAAAAAGCTTATGAGATTCTAGAATCTCAAAGACTATGACCATCACCCTCAAAGGATCTTGGACTGAATTATCACAATAGATTCCCTATTTTTTTATTACTCTTTGAAAGATTGGACAAATGTATAAAAACAAATCCATATGTGCAGTCATACCGGCTTATAATGAAGAAACTCAAATAGGCCAGGTTATTAAAACCATGCCTGGTTATGTTGACCAGATTGTTATTGTTGATGACAATAGCAGGGATGAAACAGTAAGGGTTGTTGAACGCTGCATAAAAGAAAACAAGCGGATCACCCTTATCAAACACGAAGTTAATCAGGGAGTGGGTGGGTCGATTTCGTCCGGGTACAAGTGGGCTCGTGATAATAATATGGATGTGACGGTTGTTATGGCCGGAGATGGGCAGATGGATCCACGGGATCTTGAGAACATTATAGAGCCGGTCGCTGCCGGGAATGCTGATTATTCAAAGGGGAATCGATTGTTTTTTGGTGATGCATGGCAAATGATTCCGCATTATCGGTATCTGGGCAATTCTTTTCTTTCGCTTTTGACAAAAATCGCCTCAGGTTACTGGCACATCGCAGACTCCCAAAGCGGGTATACGGCAATCTCTATTATTTCTTTAAAGCGCCTGGAAATCGACAAAATCTACCGATATTATGGAATGCCTAATGATATGCTTATCAAGCTTAATCAATATGACTTTAGAGTGAAGGATGTCCATATACGTCCTGTCTATAACATCGGTGAAAAATCAGGCATCAGATTGGCAAAAGTCATTCCAAGGATATCATGGTTGTTATTTAAAGGATTCTGGCGAAGGTTGTTTTTTAAATATGTTATCAAGGATTTTCATCCACTTATCTTTTTTTATGTCTTAGCCTTTTTCCTATTATTATCTAGTATTCCTCTGTCTTTTAGGCTTTTTTATATTTGGGCGGTCAGCGGCGATATTCCGGATATCAACGCAATGGCCCTTATTTTTGCTCTCGTTAGCGGACTTCAGACGCTATTTTTCGGCATGTGGTTTGATATGGAATATAATAAAAACCTTAAATAAATATTAATTTTTCTTTCGGTATCTAAAAAACTTATGCAAAGCTTATCTTTGATTCCTATAAAAGAAAATTATGAATTTCAATAAATGTTTATTTATATATAATACAAGAAATCCGTATAATTAGATGAAAAGTCTTTTTGAGAAAAACCGATTAAAAATCAACCTGGATCTGAAAGTAATGGAGAAAAGGAAATTTTTTTCTCCGGGCACTTTTGGAGACTATAATGTCACTGTCCCGGCTATAGTAAAATATTGTAAGGGTGACCTGATAGATATTGGGTGTGGTGATATGCCTTATAGGGATATCATCAAATGTCATGTAAACCGTTATGATTCCATAGATGTTGAAAAACGCTCACCTGATGTTAAATTCATCGGCGACATCCAGAATATGGCCGCTTTAGGCAATGAAAGTTATGACTCTGCGGTTTGTTTTGAAGTTTTGGAACATGTTCCCGATCCATTCATGGCTATTATTGAAATAAATCGCATTTTAAAGAAACGTGGAATTTTAATCGTGACTGTGCCGCATCTCAGTAGGATCCACGAAAAACCGCATGATTTTTTCAGATTCACCCATTATGGACTTGCCTATTTATTAAGAAAAGCAGGTTTTGATATTTTGGACATAAAACCGCGGGGAGGTCTCTTATGTTTTTTAGGCCACCAATTATCAACGTTTTTTCTTTGCTCGTGTTGGCACTTACCCATCATAAATAACATTGCTTTTTTCCTGAACAAATGCTTCGTCGTTAAGCTTTTTTATTATTTAGATCAGAAATTGGGTATAGGGCCATTTCCTTTAGGATACACAGCGGTTGCACAAAAGATTGGGGAACCTATGGAATAGTACCAATCTAAACGTCATTTCTTCTTCGTAGATAAAATAGAACTGCATAACCGATACCACTGAGAACAAAATCTGCGGCGGTTTGTACCAGTCTCATCATAACCACTAAAATACCAGCTGTTCCAGCACTTAGAGGCTGGTTTAAAATCATCAGCAGCACGCCTTCACGGACCCCGATTCCGGCCGGAGCGAATAGAGCTAAAAAACCCACCACATTAGCTAAACAGCATGCTCCGATAACTGTTGGTAGAGCAGCCGCCGGAGCGGCTACAGATCCAAAGGCCATGACCGATACCCCTGAAATGTATAGGCCGTTCTGAACTAAAAGAATAAAAAAAAGCATTATCATTTGGGTTAGGCTCAAATTTATTTCAATCGGTGATTGATTAAATATCCGCAGCATGCGATTTAAAATATATAAAAATATTTTCGGATGTAGGAAAACGATCATGGGTAATAATAATATCAAGAGTGGGTATATCCGTATATCCTCAACATCTGACCCATAGCCGGGTGTAACTAGTAGGAGGAAGATGCCCAATAGTGTGGCACTAGCCAGCCCCAACCCCATTATTAAAATCGCCCCTACACTACTTACCTTGATCTGCACTCCGAAGCTTTTAGCCAGCATTGCGTGACCGACTAAAGAAAGAAATTTATTCGGTAAATACTTCCCCATGGGAGGGATAGTCAAAAGGATAAATCCCTGTGCCCATGAAAGTTTAGAGCCGAGGATGATATAAGCCCTCTTAAATACTAGTATTCCAGTCGCGCAAGCCCCAACGAATACGAACGATCCTAAGGCAAGCAATTCAACACGTAAACTCAATGCAGTCCGGTCAACCAGAAGAATTGATCTGTATAACGAGTTTCCGACAAACCACAGCAGCAAAAATAAAACAACCAATTTTAGCGCGGTAATTAGGTGCCTGCGTCCTGTCCGAATCGCTGAAGTCTTATTGTTCATTAGATACTCGCAAACTTGGCTTGGGATTTAGCTCTGCTTTATTTTCGGCCCATGTAAATATAGAATATCTTCTGCCATAATTTCCATTCATATCCAAATTCAAAGCACCTCAATTTCCAGCGTAATTTAGCTATCGGATATAAGAAGCCATTAAAAATAATTGAAGCTAATGCTTTAAGTGTTCCGCCGTGGCGATTAGTCTTTTCAGAAAAAGACCACCCCGATAGTGTCTTATGAACGAAAAAGAACCTGACTAAAATCGAAATGACGGACAACTGAACCTTTTTCTTTTCATTATGCCATATCAAGTTTGACGAATCGTATAATTCAAATCTGCCCCAAGTCTCTAAGCTTTTGGGCGGCACAAAGCCAAATTGATTCACCACGATATCGTATAATTTCGTACCCGGAAAAGGAGAATAAATGAATAGGCCGTTTATCCTCGACCGGTCCGGATCGATGCTTGAAATCCTATCGATCATGTTAAGCGTCTTATGCATCTCCTCATCCGACTCATTCGGAAATCCAATCATAAAAGAGGTGAACGATCTCAAGCCGGCATGTTTGCACTTTTCAATGCTTTTAATGATCTGTTCCGAGTTAATATCTTTATTAATGTAAGTTAAGGTTACATTCGATCCGGATTCTCCTCCAAACTCAATTTCATTAAATCCTGCCTGTTTTATTAAATTAATAAATCCCGTATCGTATTTTGAGAAATAGTCAAATCTGCATTCCGCAAAAAAGTTGATTTTAATGCCATTCTCAATGATAAGTTTACAGAACTCCTCAATCCTTTCCTTTTTGCAGAAAAAGTTTGAATCTACGAAACAGATGCGTTTTGGATTAAATTGTTCAATTATCTTTTTGATCTCTTCAACAACAACAGCAGGAGGCTTTGCTCTCCATTTTCGATTATACAAAGATATTTCTGCGCAGAAAGCGCAACGGTGAGGACAACCTCGGCTGCTCTGATATCCAAAATCGGCGCTAGTTGCAAGATAAGAATCCATAGGCAACAATTCATATGGCAGATGACTTATTTGGTCAAAGACAGGAGGTTCAGCATCACCAGTAAACACGATCTTACCCGAGGAGGACTTGTATGCAATTCCCTTTACGGATTCGAGGCTCCTTTTTCCTTGAAAATATTCTGCCAATTCAACAACTATTCTTTCTCCTTCTCCTTTAACCGCAACGTCAACTAATGGGTGAACTGCTGTCTGCTCTAGAAGGATGGATGGGTGAGTTCCTCCAAAAACAGTAGAAATATTCATGGATTTTGCAATTTCAGCACATTTCAGCGCGCCGGGGATCTGCATGGACCCTGTCATGTGTGATACACCCATAAAAAGCGCTCCATGAATGTCCTCTTCACTGATTTCTTTAATCCTCAAATCCACCAATTTCGGTTTAAACCCGTGCTGAATCAAAGATTCGCCTAAATAAAGAATACTCAATGGGATATGAAGATATCCGCCCTTTTCACCGCAATAAACCAGGGTGATCTTTTCACTTTGTGCATTTAATGACATATCCAATATTCCAGAAAGGCAAATTCAGTCGGTCGACGGATAAAATTACCGGATAAAGCGAAGAAAGAAGTCTGAAGCGCTTATCCATCTCTTTCGAAATAGAAGGTGTGGAAAAGTGCTTTATGAGTATTTTGTCTAAAAAGATTTTTTTAAATAATAGATATAAAAAAAGAACTGGAAACCCATAGCCTATGATTTTTTTTTTTTTAAAATGCACTCTTTCTAACAAATCCTTTATTCTTTTTTTTGAATATCTTCGATAGTGACCTGAAATCTTGTCGCTTTGGGAATAAAGGAAAGGAGCTGCAGGAACACTTAATATCATAATACCGTCGTGTTTTAAAAATGAATAGAGTTTACAAATTGCTTCTTGACCTGATGTTAAGTGCTCAAAAATTTCAATACTTATAATATTGTCAAATTTACCAGAAGAACGAAATCCATTTATTGTTTTTATTTGAGCTTCTATTCCTAATTCATCACCTCCACTTTCCATTAACGTCTTGATCGCAAAAGGAGATGGATCAAAAACAGTTACCTTGTGACCTTTTTTTGCCAGAAAAATAGAATATTCTCCCGTCCCGCACCCTGCATCAAGGGTATTTCCGGGCAGAAGCTTTTCAAGTTCATTAAAAACAATTGCATTCCTTATATATTTTATTGGAGATCCGGCGGTGTGGGCACGATACCAGAGTTTATGCAGATCGTCATAATCAAGCAAATTTAGATCCTTCTATAAATAACAATCTAAAATCATGAGGGTAAATATTTTTTGAGAGTTATCGCGCTTATTTTTAAAATGGGGTATCAAAATCTGATCAAGGGCTTTTAAATTTATCAAGTTAGGCATCTTTGCTCTTATTTCTTTTTCGCCGGACGCCTTTATCCAATTTGACATGGGCACCATGAAACCATGCTTCTTTCTATTAACAATTTCTAGTGGAAGATATCTTAATGCAACCTTTTTTAAAAGATACTTCAGATTTCTGCCTTTAATTTTCATTTCAATTGGAATACGTTCTGAGACGGCCATAACTTCAGGGTCAAGATATGGCGTACGTACTTCTAGGGAATTTCTCATACTCATACGATCGACTTTAACCAGAATATCATCAGCCAAGTAAAGAACGCGATCAGCATACATCAGCGCTTCGATATTTTTTAAGTTAATTTGATCGAAATATTCTTCGATCAAGTGCCTACCATCTGGAAAATCCGGAAAAAGCATCATGATATCGTTGTGAGAAAAAACGGAGTTTAACATTAGCCCCGGTGTTCCAGAGCGGCACTCCTCTGCTCTTTCAATAAATATCTTTGCGCTTTTTACAAAGCTATATGCGTAATAAGTATCCCCATCAGCTAAATGTGATAACATTTTTCTAATTAATTGATCGCGAATCTTAAGAGGTATAGCCAAATAATATCTTAAAATATCTTGGGCTAAATACCGTCTGTATCCTCCGAACAGTTCATCAGCTCCATCGCCGGAAAGAGCGACTTTCACATCTTCTCTAGTTGTCTTTGCCAAATAATACATCGGAATTCCCGAAGAATCCGCAAATGGCTCGCCAAAAGAAAGCATTAGGGTTAAGCTTGATTCAAAATCATTAAACGATACTCTATGATGCTTATGCTCTGTCCCAATCCATTGCGATACCCAATTGGCATATTTTGATTCATCGTAAGACTCTTCATTGAAAGATATTGAAAACGTTTTAGGAGCATCC
Source organism: Deltaproteobacteria bacterium RBG_13_49_15 (assembly GCA_001797695.1). Lineage (GTDB taxonomy): Bacteria > Desulfobacterota > Desulfobacteria > Desulfobacterales > UBA2156 > RBG-13-49-15. Next base: position 25,567 of record MGQD01000198.1, read on the forward strand.
CCTTCTCGGGCCATCATTGCAACGATAAGGCTTGAATCCAATCCTCCTGATAAAAATGCTCCTAATGGTACATCAGATATCATCATTTTTTTTACAGCGTTCCTAATTGCAGCATCCAGCTCATCGCACAGGTCTGTTTCCGTAGGAGATTCGTCATTTTGTTTGAGAACCGGTTTATAATATGACCATTTTTTTAGCTTTCCTTCCTCAAATTCAATCGAACTACCAGCTTCTAATTTCTTTATACCTTTAAAAAAGGATCGGGGAGAGGGTATATATCCGAGTCGGAGATAAAGATAGATCGACTCATAATCCGGAGATGGAATCTCCTCTAATATCTTCAATAGAGCTTGTATTTCTGAAGCAAAGCATAATTGACCGTCTTGATAGCAATAATATACTGGTTTTTCACCACATCTATCTCTGGAAATAAATATTGATCCTTTTTTTCGGTTATAAACCGCAAATGCAAACATTCCATGAAATTTGTCTACGCAGTTTGTATTCCATTCCTCAAATCCGTGAAGAATTATTTCCGTATCCGACAGTGTCGTGAAATGGTGACCTTTTTTTTCCAATTGTCCTTTTAACTCTTTAAAATTATATATCTCGCCATTGAAAACAACGACCAATGAGCGGTCTTCGTTATACATCGGCTGAACACCACCTTCCAAATCGATAATTGCAAGCCTACGATGTATGATACCGGTAGAAGCTTCATAAAATGATCCTTTACCGTCAGGACCACGGTGCAACATCATCTCTGACGCATCTTCCAGTCCTTTTTTATTAAATTTTCCTCTAAAATCTATGTAACCTGCAATCCCGCACATGAACATACCTTTTTAAAAATGCGAAGATATTCCTTCGCGCTTGATTTCCAATCCATCGAAAGCTTTTCAATTCTAGCTTTGGCATGGTTTCCCATTAATTTTCTCATTTTAGGATTATCCGCGAGCTTAATTAGAGCCCTTATTAATGCTGAAGAATCATCCTTTTCAATTAATATTCCACTTTGAATGTTTACTACTTCTTTTATCCCAGATAGATTCGTAGCAACAATTGGCAATCCAGAGGCCATAGCTTCCAACAATACATTCGGCCTTCCTTCGAAACGGCTGGGAAGAACAAAAATATCACAGTTAGAATAAACTTTTAATGTTTCTTCAGGCGATAATTCTCCTGCAAAAATTACGTTTGAAAGCAGGTTCAACCCAAATTTACTTGGATCACCTCGTCCAATTAACAGGAACCGGATATTTGGATTTGAAGTTAATATCTCCCTTGCAGCATTTGCCAGGATGTCTGTTCCTTTACGCTCCTGTAAAACACCTATATAAAGAACAATGGTTTCATCAGCACCTATTTTGTATTTTGATCTAACATCGAGCGAACTATTTGATTTTTCGACTCCATTTGGTGTATAGTATATCTTTTTTCCAAACATTTTCTCAAATTCACTAGCCCATTGTCTATTAACAGTAGTAATTGCATCAGCCTTTTCAGCAATAAATGAATAAGTTTTCGATATATTTTTTCTCAGGTCACTTCCCCTAAGAGTTATTATCACCGGTTTACCTGTTAATTTTTTCACTAATACAGCTAATAATCCAGTATGTAGCCAATTAGCGTGAATTATATCGCAGCTTCTTGCCAATATTATCAGATGTATAAAAAAAGAAAATAAAAATAGAGGAAGGAGAACGTAAAGACAAGGCCATCTACGCAAATTTTCCGGAATACCCCCATTCCCATAACCAATCTTCATCAGGGGACGAGGACCATAAAAAAACCTGATGATATCAATTCCAGAGCGTTTTTCCCTAGCTTTTGCATCCCTGTCGCCAGGCGCAAGAACTGTCACTTTCGCATCAAGAATCGTCATAGCTTCAGCAAGTCTTTTTATAAAAATGCCGCTAAAATCATGTTCGTTTCTTGGATAACCGGTGGATGCAATTAAAATTCTCATCGTATGTTTATCTTAATTTCAGCTTATTCATTTTAAAGACATTTTAATTTTTATGAGATAATGAAGATCAATTACTATTGAAGCTTCGAGATGAAATAGAAGATAATTCGTTTGGCTATCTATCGGTGAAAAAGATTTCCTGTTAATAAATATAATTGTCTTTCACAATTACCATCTATCGCTTGCAAGAAATGAGTATTTCCAAACCACATGCTTCTTGGCTATATTTATTATTACATGCATTACAGATCAATGCGTCGTTTAGCCTTTCCCCGCATGAACATACCCAACCGATTTGTCTAGCTGGAACACCGGCCACAAGGGCATGATCCGGAACTTCTTTATTCACTGTGGCGCCGGCCCCAATAAATGCATATTGCCCGACAGTTACTCCGCAGATGATGGTAGCATTTGCCCCGATGGTAGCCCCTCTCCTCACAAGGGTTTTACGAATTTGGCTCATGCGTGAAATGTGTGCCCTTGGGTTGTATACGTTTGTAAAAACCATCGAGGGTCCGCAAAATACATCATCCTCAAGTGTAACCCCCTTGTATATCGAAACGTTATTCTGAATTTTACACCCGCTTCCGATAACCACATCAGGGCCGATCATGGCATTTTGGCCGATATTACAATTTGTTCCGATTTTGCTTCCGGATAGGATATGAGAAAAGTGCCATATTTTCGTCCCGGATCCGATTTCGCATCCTTCATCAATTACCGAACTTGGATGGATGAAAAAATCAGAAGGTTCTTTTTCAATAGATGGATGAACTTTCAGCAGTCCTTTTTCATCCTTTGATACTTGGTCCGCTTTTATAAGATCTATTGACTCACCATTGTTAACAAGAGAGCTCTGGGCAGCGTTTAAAACTCTTAATACTCTCAATCCCTCTTCCCCATCAGTGATCGGGAGAATGTCTTTTTCAATGCAATCTAGGAAATGCCGGCATTCACTGCGAAGGGGTTCTTCTCGCGGTATTTCAACCCGCTCAGGATCTGCTTTTGTCGGAACAGGAATATTATTCTGCCATTTGATTTCATGGGCAAACAGGTGAAGCTTATCCTCCCATGGCTGAGTATCGTCAAATACTGCCATTTTACGGTCGCCAACCACCACCAGTTTCTGTTCCTTGAATGGATGAAGCCAAGAGACGAAGATGTGCGCCCGCAGACCGGAGGGGAAAATAAGATGGGTTGTTGTGACATCCGCAATTTTTCGATGCAGATAATTTCCCCCTGTCGCGATAACGGATTCCGGCTCTTCCCCGGCCAATGATAGAATCATGGAAACGTCATGGGGAGCAAAAGACCATAATATATTTTCTTCCCGGCGTATTTTCCCAAGATTCAACCGGTTTGAATAGATATAATTGATTCGGCCGAGCTCTCCGGACCGTATGAGCTCTTTCAGGCGAATGAAGGCCGGGTGATATTGCAGCAAATGTCCGACCATCAGGACAAGCGATTTGGCCTTAGCCAATTCGATTAATTCAACTGCCTCATGTTCGTGTAAGACGAGCGGTTTTTCTGCAAAGACATGTTTTCCCGCAAAAAGCGCTTCCCGGATAAGTGGAAAATGGGTCTCGGCAGGTGTGGCGATCACTATTCCATCAATGTCGGACCGACCCATTACATCATTAAAAGCCAAACAAACATCGACGTTTAAATACTGTTGCTTAAATCCGGAAAGGAGGGTCTCGTTTTTATCACAGATAAGAGTTAGTGCTCCAAGATCGTGAAAATTGCGAATTAAATTTTTTCCCCAATACCCGGATCCTACAACCGCAATCGCTGCCATCATTGAGTCCCTATTGATTATGGTTTAAGAATCCCCTGCAATATCCATCGACGGACGAATTTATTCTATGTCATGCGATCCATCAAAGTCAACTGATTGGCAGATTCTTACACGAATCGCTGTAGTGTCGATTAAAAAATTAATACTCACTAATATGAAGTCGCCATATTGCTTGATCGATATTCATCTGCAATTTTACAGTAAATCACTTTGCTGTCGCCGAAGTTGTTATCAATCGAAATGACCGCTTCTTCGCGATAGCCTGATATTTTAGAGAGTGGGTCGGCGCAATCCGGCTGATGGAACGCCTCATCATTTATGATATCTGAGACATGATATCCCAATTATCACAAATATCTTGACTAATGGGTTCAAATATCTTAGTGAAGCCAAATGCAAAAAACAGAAACAATCCCTCGTATCCAAAAAATCGATTTGCCTCCGAACCGGTCTGCATTTTTATGGGGCCCCCGAAAAACAGGAAAAACCACGTTATTAAAGACGCAATTCCCCAAGGCGCTTTGGATCGATTTATTAGACTATGACATCTTTCTTCGACTGACCCAGAATCCGATGCTGCTTCGTCAAATCATCGGCGCCCAAGTTGCAAAAACCATCGTCATTGACGAGGTGCAAAAGATTCCGCACTTGATGGACGAAATTCATTATCTTATTGAAAACAAAGAATTTCAATTCATTTTATCCGGCTCCAGTGCGCGGAAATTTAAGCGAAGCATGACCGCTCTTTTAGGCGGCAGGGCATGGCGGTTCGAACTTTTTCCATTCGTCACTAAGGAGCTCAAGGATTTTGACTTGGACCGGGCGCTTGTTGCCGGCCTGATCCCTGCCCATTATCTATCTCCGGATAGTGAAATGGATTTGAAGGCCTATGTCCACGATTACCTCAAAGAGGAGATTCAGGCCGAAGCCCTCACCCGCAACCTTCCCGCTTTTTCCCGGTTCCTGCAAAGCGCCGCTCTTTCAAACGGGATGCTGTTAAATTATTCAAACGCTGCGAGAGAGGCAGGCGTTTCCGTAAAAACCATCCGGCAATATTATCAAATCCTTGAAGACACTTTGATCGGTCGGCAACTGCCGGCATGGGGAAAAGCAAAAAAAAGAAGACTGATTGAAACATCCAAATTTTATTTCTTTGATATGGGTCTGGTTTCAGGTTTGTTGAATTACAAGAGTCTTTTGCCCGGGACCCCTTCCTATGGAAGGGCGTTTGAACATTTCATCTTCCAGGAATGCTGGGCATACCGCCATTACAGCCGAAAAGAGTTTGAGATGAGTTTCTGGAGGACGGCCAGCCAATCCGAAGTGGACCTCATCTTAGGGGATGCCGAAGTTGCAATTGAGATCAAGGCATCTGCTTTTGTCGGAGATC
>MGQD01000198.1:30804-31031 GCA_001797695.1 Deltaproteobacteria bacterium RBG_13_49_15
GGAAAGTGTCGAAAGTTCTCACGATATTGCCCTGGAAGATTTTTTGTGAAAAGCTCTGGGATGGCGATATCATTTAAGAAATTCGGTTTAAGATCAATCAACTACTTTGCAATAAATAATCTTGTTGTCGCCGGGATGGTAGAAGTCGGAGATGACGGCTTCCTGGTGGTAGCCCAATTTTTCGTAGAACGCACGGGTGCCGTTGATAGCCCTTCAATATCCTCTTC
>MGQD01000199.1:0-6255 GCA_001797695.1 Deltaproteobacteria bacterium RBG_13_49_15
CCCTTATGAACAGCGGTCCCCCAAAATCGTTCTTACCCAGTGCCGAAACGGGATCAACGGCCGGATCATCGCATCCGAAGACGATAAAGAGATCATGGGAGACGGAGACATCGCCTTTGTCGACAAAGGGAAAAAAGACGGCATTCTTCAGGGCCAGCAATATGTCCTGTACGATCAGGAAAGAAGGGTAAATCCGAAAACCAACCAGGAAGTTTCGGTCGGCCCCAATGACTTCGGGACCATCCTCGTTCTTATTGCCGAAGAGAACGCATCAACAGTTGTGATTACCCAGTCGGATAAAAAGGTTAGCGTTGGAGATCGGTTTCGCACCCCTTCTTTGATGGATTAAAAGCGACGATCATTGTTCCCAGGTAACTCTCAGCACTTCCTGGTATGTCGTCGAGCCATCGATGAGTTTTCGAACCGCGTTCTCGCGCATGCTCACCATCCCTTCCTTTTTTGCCTGGGACAGAATGGCGCTTAAATCAGCGCTTGGTGTAGTGAGCTTTTTGATCGATTCCGTATAGGGAAGCACCTCAAAAATTCCAGTGCGTCCCAAATAGCCGGTCCCGCGGCAGTGCAAACATCCTTTTCCGCGATGCAGGTGAGCTATTCCATCTGTTCCCACGTCAATCCCCATCTCTTTTAACTCCGTCGAATCCATTTCAAAGATCTCCTGGCAATGGAGGCAAACCTTCCGGACAAGCCGCTGGGCCAGCACGCCTATCAATGTCGCCTGCATCAAAAAGGGTGGAACCCCAAGATCCAGGAGCCGGGTAATGGATGATGCCGAGTCATTGGTATGAAGGGTGGATAATACCAGGTGGCCGGTAAGAGCAGCTTGAACGGCGTTTTCCGCGGTCTCCAGATCCCTCATCTCTCCGAGCATGATGATATCCGGGTCTTGCCTTAAAATGTTGCGAAGGATGGTAGAAAAGGTGACTCCCGCTTGGGGCTGAACGCCGATCTGGTTAAAGGATTCGTGAACCATCTCGATGGGATCCTCGACAGTGGTGATGTTCACTTCAGGAGAGGCGAGAGATTTCAGTGTTGAATAAAGGGTGGTCGATTTACCGCTTCCTGTTGGACCGCAAACCAGGATGATGCAGTGGGGCATATTGATGAAGCGGTTGTACCGGATGAAATCCGTAGGTGAAAAACCCAGCTTTTCCAGGTCTTGAAAAACGATCTCCGGATCCATGATCCGCATTACGACCTTTTCTCCGAAAGCCACCGGAATCGTTGAGACGCGGATCTCCACCTCGACCCCCTCTTTTTCGGTCTTGATCCGGCCGTCCTGAGGCCGCCGTTTTTCCGCCATATCCATCCTGGACAAGGTTTTGATGCGGCTCACTACCGCGGAATGAACGGTTTTCGGAAGTTCATAAACCGGATGCAGGATCCCGTCAATCCGCATCCTTACCCGGCTGATGTTCCGTTTGGGCTCGATGTGGATATCGCTGGCGCGCTGTTCAAACGCATAGTTAAACAGGTGATTGACGGCATTGACGATATGCTGGTCCGTGGAAGGGAGTTCATCGGAGGTTTTAAGGCGAACATACTGTTCCAAATTCCCGAGATCCACCAAAGGGGCGGCAAATTGATGCTCGGCCTCTGAGATGGACCGTTTGAATCCAAAAAATTCTTCGATGAGTTTAAGAATATCGGATTTGGGGCTGACCACCGTTTTTGTTTTTAAAAGCGTCGCATGGGAAATGTCATCTAATGCCTCCACGTTGAACGGATTCGGCGTAGCCACGGTCAGCGTGCCGTCTTTCACGGCTATGGGAAGCACCAGGTGTCGAAGGGCAAAGGTGCGGGGGATGGTGGCGGTTACAATGTTCAGATCGAGTTTTAAAGGATCGATTTTTTTGAAAGGAAAATCCCAGGCTTTAGCCAGGGCCTCGTAAATAAGACTCTCTTCAAGCTTCAGAGAAGGATCGTCAGCCCGCTCAAGGTTCAATGATGCAATGACATCCACGATACTCAGAAAATCGGTCCCTTTTCCTCCCGGTGAAAATACTTGGTTTTTCGAGTCCGTCTTTTTCTCCAATTTTTTCTTTAAAGCTTCTCCTTTTAACAGGATCTGCTCCGCCTGAGGCTTGGAGATCAGGCCGGCCTTATAAATGACGGCGCAAACGGATCGTACGGAGAGGGGATTTTTAATATCGTTTGAAGGGAACATATTTAAAATTGTATCCGACGCCCTGCGTAAAGTCAACCATCGGAAGGCGCGGTTGCCCGCGTCGCTTTTTACGTCAGCCGATGTGCAAAGCTGATCGCCTACGACAATGTATTCCTGTACAGGGCGATACATGCAGGGCGTTTATCTCATGCCCGGTGGAATCCCGCCAGAAATAGATGTTTGGCTCTTTATTTCCGTGCTGATAGTTTACCCTGTTGTTGCAAAAACCAAGGATGCCCCAGATCCAGGGCGTCCAAGAGCGAAGCCGTAGTATTTTACTGCGAGCCCTTGGCAACGAAGGAGATGGGACATCATCGGCTTTCCCTCCGGGTAAAAAACATGACAAATTTTTCATTTGTTTTAGAAGTCACCAAAAGTTTATTCGCGAACCATGCTTAAACGGATTCAAATGCCCGGTTATCATAATTTTTTTCTATATCTTGTCATGTTTTTTATGCAACTGCAGGGTTTACTAGAAGCTCGGATAGGATAAGGCTCTCAAAGATTGAAGCTCGGGATGAGTGAAACCGGAGTTCTTCAGTAGACCGGACTCCCGGCGAGAAACGGATGAGTCCGGTAAATTCCACACCTTCGCAAGAGCTTAATAGATGGCGGCTTCATCCGGAAGCAATTTTTCATTCATGTCCAAAACTCGAATGCGACCAAACACTACCGAATCGGCTCGAGCGGAAGCGCTTTTTTCAGACGTCCTGATATTAACTTTTGAATTGCGGTTGCAAGGATCAACTCATCTTTTGTTATGTATCCCTTCACATGGATGCGTTGTTTTTTCCGAAACGATGCAAGCGGTATCACATTTCCGTTTTCATCCAGCAATTGAGTCTGATAGATATCGTTCCCAACCTGGAATCGAGCGATTTCAATCCGTTTTTCATTTGCGATGATAAAAGATTCATCCTGATGGACTTCCATGATAATCATATCCATCTCCGTCGCTTGTGCGGTTTTGGGATCGATTGATCCGACCGGTCCCGCATAAACCCCGGAAACAAATAAAAGAGAGCATAATACGCCGATCATCCAAGGCCGAAAATCCTTAGTTAACGTCAAAATCCGTTTCATATTTCCTCCCATGATTGAGCAATACCAAATCGGGATGTCTTGCACGATGGTGTTTGATCCGTTTATTGAACCAGTTGCCGCCAATAATATAAATTAATGCCTGGCATAGGGTTGGGTGGTACGTTTTCCACTCCACCTTCAATGCCGATGTATAATTGCGGCCCTCCCTCCAGGATGGCGATGACAGGTGATGATGGAATGGAAGTGCCGATCACTACCGACCGGTCTTCCTTTCCGGTATTTACCACGTTCCCCTCCGCATCATATTCTGTCGTACCGCTCCAGTCGTGAGAGCTGCCGCCTGTTTTATAATTAAGGGCGTAAAGCCGGGCAGCGCCCCTGGCTGTGGAAATGCTGCAGGGATCCGAAGGGTCAACAAAACCTCCGCCCGGATCAGGAGTATAGGTGGTAAAATACACGACTCCGCCGAAAACGACGGGTGTGGATACAACCTTTTCCCCTGGATTCTCTAGTCGGATAAACCATCCTTTTCCTGAATCCAGTAAATTTTGTGTGGCGATCTTTTGTTCTGCCGTGCCGAGCTGAATCAGATCGGCCGTTACATCTAACAGGCCTGTCTCCATCAAACCCATGCTCACAAAATCATTTTTGACTGCATAAAGGCGATTAACCACAGTGGTATTCCAGGGATTTTCCCTATCGCCGGTTCCGAAAAAGACAAACTCTCCGAAATGCTCCTTTACGGCATCAGGAGCGTGGAATATTTTCCTTTGAACCCCGTCTGCGGCTGAAGCCGAAAAGAGTTTGGCGGCGGTCCAGGTTCCATCTGTGACTCCGTTGCTGTCGTCATCCCTAAAAACGAACATGTTCCCGCCGAGATCGCCGGCATACACCCGGCTGACGATGCCGTCCCCATCATGGTCGAAGCCGCTCAAATCCACAACGGAGTGGGTCATCTGGGAAAAGTTACCCGCATTGAAATTCAGGCTGCTGACAGCGCCGTTTCCAACATTGATACTAAACACAGCCCTTCCCACCGTGTCGGCAGCGGCCGGTGTTTCGGAATCCTGGTTGGTGTCATACCCTCCGGCCATCAGAAACACTTCCGCCTGGCTGGTTGAAGTTTTGATCGTAGCTATTTCAGGTGACGCCCACGACTGACCCAATGTTCCGGAACCCCCTCCAAGATGACTCGGGCCGACTTCATATAGCCATACCGGTGAATTATAGGAGGTAACATCAAGGACGTGGTAATAGTCTCCTCCTCGTCTCTCGCCGACAAAAAGAATGGTCTGGCTCGTTCCCTGATAAACCGAAGGGGCCGCATCCACAAAATAATCATGGCTGGTATTTGAATCCGAAAGCAAATTCAAACGTCCTAGTTGATCATCCGGTATATAGGCCCATAGCTCCTGTCCATTTCCGTCATCAAAGGCATGAAGGCTTCCGCCGTTGTTTGCGGCATAGATCACGGTCTTATCCGTATAGTGGATCACAGCGGGCTTTGAATGGATAAAATCACCAAGCGTCCATGATCGTATGGATCCATTGAGATTGTAGAAATCATCAATAAGCGCTTGGCGCGCTGTATCGGTAGCGACTCCAAGGACCGTATTCGTGATCAGGGGATTGGTGTAGGAAAACCGGTTATCCGTATGCGTCAAGGTTTTATTGGCAGTCCCCATATAGGTGTAAATATTGCGGCTGCTTTGGCCTAAAAGAACCTCTCCCACGCCACCGTCTTCAACAACCGGGCCGTCCGGCAGCCCTGACCAGTAGGATGTGGCTGTGGCTTTTATGGTTCCGTTTGCTTCGGTAGCCGGATTTCCATTGGCATCCAGGATCGCTCCATCCGGGGCCAGGCCATATTTTTTGATGTTTCCGAACCACCTTCCATTTTCCGTCGGCTTGAAGAATCCGATGTAAATCCGGTCGCCGGCATAGGCGCTGTTGAGCTTGCTCACCGGCACAACCGGCGCAACGAAAACCGCATTGGCTGTTGAGATTTTCGATATAATCGAATCAAAGGCTTCCTTCAGGGAAGACGAGTTGGTCGCGGTGTAATACTCCCCTCCTCCATTGCTTGCAGTATCCTCCAGCACGGTATTATCCGTCTGAAATCCAACGGTGTAGGTGATGATATTTTGTTTTTCAAAATCACCCACGCTTCCCATGGAAGTATTTATGTCATTGTCAAATAGGTACTTGGCGACATCATCCAGGTAATCGGAGGTGTCGGCAGTAGTGGAAGGGGTACTGTAACTCACGTAACCGTCCGATCTGGTCGCAAGAGCAGCGGCTTCGTGGCCGTCCGCATCGTAATCGCTGATGGTGTTTCCAAGGATATATGTCCCTGTTCTCAGCCGCCAGTTCCGGTCCTGGGTGGGTTCGCCGTCCGTCATGACAATGATGTAATTTTTTTGGCACCTCTGCTGCATGGGGCTGGTGTAGGTAACTCCGCTGTTGAACCAGCTTGGTTTACCCGCATAGTAAAGCCCCATTTCGGCCAGGGTTTCAGCCAGAGGCGTCCACGTCTCAGGGTCCAAGGCATTGATGGAATTGATAAGAGTTGTTTTGTCCGTTCCGAGTGGCTGCAGCAGCCGGCCGCCGTCGTTATGATTGAAAATAAAGACCCCGAACCGGAGTTCATCCGCCTTATCATTGATCAGATCCGTGATGACCTCCTTGGCCACGTCGATGCGCCTTCGGTCATCTCCGATGCCCAGGGCCAGATAATTGCGGTAGTTGCCCAGTCGAAGGTCTCTTGAAGTCCCGCCTCCGCAGTTGCCGTTCAATCTTATGCTTCCGGACCAATAGCCGACTGACAATAGAGCGTTTTTTGCTGCGGTGCATGGGAGCGTATTTACGGATGGTTGCCCGCTATAAGTCCATGAAGAAGATACCCAGCTACTGCCGCTCCTTCGATAAACGGTATTTGTGGAATAAGATCCGGTGTAGGTAGTGGCCGGATTATAGGAATCGCCGGGCACGTCCTCGGTGTCCATGCTCCCGGAGTTGTCAAAAAG
>MGQD01000199.1:6291-8880 GCA_001797695.1 Deltaproteobacteria bacterium RBG_13_49_15
TCCATATATGTCCGTGTCATCAGCATAGAGGGACGACGAGATTCCCAGGATCAATATCATCAAGATTGAAATTTTTTTCATGCTCAATCTCCTTTTTTCCCTATTTTGACTGGACAACGCCGGTTGTCTTTCATCAATACTTGTTGAAAATCTTCCATACCCCGCCTTGTACCACCGTCCTTCCATTGGTAGAAGTGGAGGTCAGGCCATAGCGTCTGATTTCAAAGTGTTTCATACCATAACCTGAACCCGAAGGAGGAGGAGCGACGTGAGACTGCAGGGGTAGATTATCCGCATCAGGGCTGAGAGGGGTATCTAAAGCTGTGCTGGCGATGCATCTAACTTCAATTGTAGCAATGGGGGTTCCGTCAGGATGGGTCAACGTGGAATTGACCGTTGTGGATGCACCGGTGCCTGCCGCAAGAAAGGGACTGGTCATCCACAGATTCGAGTTTTCCATGGAATCGATCAGGCCGGTTTCTGCATTGTAAAATTCAAGCGTAAGCTGCTGCTCGTTTCTCACAACGGCAAGCTCCGTATTGGAATTGGTAATGGCGAAAATCCCCATAAGGGTAATAATGACAAGGATAAACAGGGTGGCCACCAGCACAAAGCCTTCTTCGTTTTTAAAAACCCTTTTTGGACTAATCTTCGACACTTTCCTATATCTCCTCATCACAGGTTACGGCATCCCGCTCGAGTGGTCAGCCGCCGGTTGATCATCCCATCCAGCCCGGCCGGCTCCTGCACCGTCATATCGATGACTACCGACCGGATATCGGCAAGAACCGCGGTTACGGCATCATTGGCATCCAGATAAGTGAAATTTAAGGCAACGACATTTTCTATAAGGGCTTGCGTGGATGCGCTTGGCGTCCCTTCGTACAGAATCTGGTCAAGCTGGTTATTGACGACATCATAGGTATAGGTTATCCGTTCGAACTGATCTTGGCCGGCTACAGGATCAATAAGATCACCGTCCACGTTCAGATCCGACGTTACTCGTATTGTGGTCGCTGTGGCAACTTCAATCCCGGTTCCGGCCGTTTCCAAGGGATCAAGCCCTGTCATTCGAATATCCCGGACCATGTATTCGACTCCATACCGGACGTTTTGCTGGACATCTCCCACAACATCCTGGGTGGTGTAAGACCGGGCAAGCCGAGTGAACGTATAATACATCACCGGCATCATGACACTGACCATGGCGATGACGACCAGCACTTCCACCAGGGAAAAACCGGCGGGCGGCAAGATCTTTCCAATCATATTGTTTATAAACTTATTTTTCATATTCCGCTTCCCCTGGTTGTCGAAGTTAAAACCACGCGCCGGTTCAAGGCGCCCGGCCGGGTCCATTGGACAGTTACGGTAACCTGCCTGGAAAAGGCGCCGAAATTGGCAATAGTCCAGGAGCGGTTGTAGATACCGCCGTTTTGCTCAAATTCATTGATCGGATTAAGAGGATCCACATAGTTGCCAGGAGCGAGAGCAGCCGTAGAAATATCCTGGTTTTTCAATCGTTCCATCTGAATCTGGGCCAGCATATTCGCTTGCGTGAAAACATTTCCGGTAGTATTGTTATTCACAGTGGAATATTGCAGCGCCGCCACGCCTAAAATGCCGATAGCCATGATGGATACGGATATCAGCACCTCCAAAATGGACAACCCGGCCTCATTTTGTAATAGTATGGAGTCTGTGATCCATTTCTTCATCTTATCTCTCCGTTCAAATCTACTGAACCCTTATCCGTCCTAAGCTATTGATCGTGATTTGACGGTTTCCGGTCTGACCGACAATTGATACACTACCCAAATTCCCGGGAATCCCTCTTCCATTAAAGCGTGTTTGATTGCCAGCAAATGTTGTTGGAATCGTAATTGTAACCCCGGCAGGCAACTGGATGTTTTTGAGGATCTGTTCAGTACCATTTGGAGTCCAGTCCCCTGCAATCCCCCCTCCTGCGCCATTATCGATAAACACCGTATATCCATTGCCGCCGGCTGCAAACAGAATGGCGACAAAATCGTTTTCCCTTATGGCTTTTAATTTGGCCATTTCCAGGTCGGCTTTAAGATTATTGGTGGTCCCCCTAAGCTTGGCATTCGATCGCCAACTGATAAATCCAGGAATGGAAACAGCTGCAAGGATTCCGATGACCGCAATAACGACCACCAATTCGACTGCTGTAAAACCTGTTTCTTTTTTCATTACAACACCTCATTTTGAATTCAAGCAATAACCATACCAAATTATTAATAATTTCAAATTCCTGAAAGCTGGAATATCCAAATGAATAATCTTTTCTTTATATTTCAAATAATTACCAAAACAGGATCGATGAAAATACAGGATTTTTATTTTTCCGGTAAAGGGCCGGGCATGATGATGGAATAAGGGGAATCTATTAAACTTTTTATACTTTTAAAATTTTTTATAGCTGAGATGCCAAATCAACAGCGTTTTGAAAAAATTGAACTCCCAAACCGGATCGATGGACTGCAACCTTTCCATGGCGTTTTTCAATCTCTTTTGTGTAAGCCCACTCCGGATGGTTGGTGAAGTGGTTGTAGCCTTCAGGGTGAG
>MGQD01000199.1:8990-9599 GCA_001797695.1 Deltaproteobacteria bacterium RBG_13_49_15
GCAAACCTTAGGGCGACCTGATTATTATCGATTAATTGTTTCAGCGTGTCGTCATCCGTATAAAATTTTCCTTCCCCGTGCCGAACCGGAAGGTCGATTCGCTCGATTCCTTTCGTAAACAGACACGGAGAAGCTGGATTCGCTTCGAGGGTTATCCACTGGTTTCGAAAATTGCCGCAATCGTTATTGATAAGAGCGACAGACCGTTTCGTGTAATCGTTGCCGAAGGCGGGAAGGAGCCCCATGTTGACCAGCGCCTGAAAGCCGTTGCAGATCCCGATAACAAGCCCGCCTTTTTCGACAAATTCAAGGACGTCATCCCCGACATGGGTCCTGAGCCGAACCGCCTGAATCACTCCGGCCCCGTGATCATCCCCCCAGGAAAATCCTCCCACAAGGGCCATGACCTGAAATTTATTGAGGGAGACCGTTTTATCAATAAGGGAATTGATGTGAACCCGTTCGGCTCTTGCTCCGGCCAGTTCAAACGCATGGGCGGTTTCATGGTCGCAGTTTAACCCATATCCGGTCATCACCAGGGCGTTGATGCTTCTCATATCAGCCCCCCAAACGGCTTTTTCCAGGCGTTTTTAAGATCCAAAATCGTTG
>MGQD01000200.1:0-2405 GCA_001797695.1 Deltaproteobacteria bacterium RBG_13_49_15
GGACGAAGATAAATTCGCATATGTGCCCGGTCAATTCGGGGAGCTTTCCGTGGCCGGGAAAGGGGAAATCCCGATCGGAATCGCCTCATCGCCGACGGAAAAGGGATTCGCTCTTTTCACAGTAAACAAAGTGGGCCTTGTCACCACATACCTCCATTCCATGAAAAAAGGGGATGTCATGGGGATCCGCGGGCCCCTTGGAAACTGGTATCCATGGGAACGCATGGAAGGAAAGAACGTGGTCATCATCGGCGGCGGCTTTGCTTTTACCACCCTCAGGTCATCCATCGTCTACATGCTCCATCCTCAAAACCGATCAAGATTCAAGGAGATCCATGTCGTTTACGGCGCCCGGACCCCCGGGATGCTGTTATATAAAAATGAACTCGCCGAATGGGAGCGTCGGGATGACATTCATATGCATATCACCGTTGACTCCACCAAGGATTCGAGTTGGAAATACAATGTGGGTTTTGTTCCGTCGATTACCGAAAAAAAGGCGCCTCCCGGGAATAATGATACCTATGCCATCGTTTGCGGACCTCCCATTATGATTAAATTCACACAGCCGGTTCTGGATAAGCTCGGCTATTCCCACGACCATATCATCATGTCCCTCGAAAACCGCATGAAATGCGGAATCGGAATGTGTGGGCGATGCAATATCGGGAAGGAATTCGTCTGCAAAGACGGCCCGGTTTTTACGCTCGCACAACTGGGTCGGATTCCCAAAGAATATTAAAATCGCTAACAAATTTAGAATATTATAAATCGGCGGATCTCATTTCTGCCGCATTGAAAAACTGCTGAAAAGGTTGATTTTTATTATTGACATAAGGCGCCTCGTCATATAGAAGGGTTGAATATTTTAAACAGAGCATGAGGCTGTAAGCCAAACGTATAACTATTTTGAAAAGGAGGATTATTTAAATGCCAACGGTTGAATTCGGAGGAAAAACGTTTACAGTTGATGAAGATGGATTCATTGACACGTTCGATAACTGGTGTGAAGAGTGGGTTCAGCATGTGAAGAAGGAAGAAGGTATTTCAGAACTGAGCGATGAGCACAGGAAAATCGTCAATGTTCTTCAGGACTACTACCGGAAGAACGGAATTGCGCCCATGGTTCGAGTTCTGTCTAAGGTTACCGGTTATAAATTGAAACACATTTATGAGCTTTTTCCTTCTGGACCGGGCAAAGGCGCTTGTAAAATGGCCGGACTTCCCAAGCCTACGGGATGCGTCTAATCATAACCGGCTTTTGTTGTTTTCCCTCTTCCATTTTGCTATAAAGGAGGCCCTGAATATTCAAAACAGGGCCTTTTTTATGTCCCGATGAGGATACTCAAATGATTCTGACGGTCAAAACAAAAGCCAAAACAGAATTAATCGACATCACTTCCCAGGTCCAAAAACAGATCGATTCGCTTGCTCGGGAGTCAGGAATTACCGACGGCCTATGCATGTTGTTTGTCCCCCATACCACCGCTGCCGTCACCATCAATGAAAGTGCCGATCCGAGCGTACGGGAAGATATTCTGACGGTGTTAAACGAGATGGTCCCATGGAATGCTCCTTACCGCCATCTTGAAGGAAATTCCCCTGCTCACATCAAATCCTCTCTTATTGGAGCATCCGAACTCGTGGTGGTTGAAAACGGCCGGCTTGTCCTAGGAACCTGGCAAGGGATCTTTTTCTGTGAATTCGATGGTCCCCGTACCCGGAAAGTGAACGTGAAGCTGCTGGGGAACAGTGCATGACATCGGCTCCGCAAGATCCGATGGATGATATCGACAGGGCCATTTTAAACCTGATCCAGTCGGATTTCCCTATTACCGAAAGGCCATTCCGTTCGATTGCCCGCGATATTCAACAAACGGAAAAAGAGGTGATCCGCCGGGTGGCCCGCCTGAAAGAATTGGGGATTATCCGGAGGATCGGGGGAAATTTTGTCCCGGAAAAACTTGGATTCGTGAGTACCCTTTGCGCGGCAAAGGTGCCTAAAGACCAGGTTGATGCCTTTGCTCAGGCCGTAAACCGATACCCCGGAGTCACCCACAATTACCTAAGAGATAATCCATACAACGTCTGGTTCACCTTTATCGCGCCAACAATGGAAGAAATTGCCGATCATCTTCAAAAGATATCTCAAAAGACAGGGGTTGCGGAGATCATTAATCTTCCTGCGACAAGAGTTTTTAAAATCAGAGCTCATTTCGACCTCTAATATGAATTGCTCCTTCGAATCGAAATATCGACCATGATAGATGTTCGAATCGCAGTCGCCATTTTTCGTTCCCCTGTGAATGAAGTCAGAAAAACCATCGATCGGATGGGAGGCTTTGTCGAAAAGGCCAAAAGGGAAGGGGCCAAGATTATCTGCTTCCCTGAGATGGGGGTGACCG
>MGQD01000200.1:2417-13379 GCA_001797695.1 Deltaproteobacteria bacterium RBG_13_49_15
GGAAGGAAATCCGGAAGTTAGCCCTCCCGCTCTCCGGATCGATTGTCAAGGATCTCAAGCGGTTGGCGAAACACGGGGATATGGTGATTCTGGCCGGAATGGCGGAAAAAGGGAATATCAACCGGATTCATGCAAGTCACCTCGTGGTCCCTCCCAAAGGTCGAATCGGCGTGTACCGGAAGCTGCACATTGCGCCACCCGAACAGGGTCTCTTTTCAGCGGGGAGCCGGATTCCGGTATTTGATGCTGCCGGAATCCGATTTGGGATCCAGCTCTGTTATGATGCCCATTTCCCGGATCTCGCCACTCAAATGGCGCTCAAAGGAGCGGACATCCTATTCATTCCGCATGCTTCTCCAAGAGGGAAACCATCAGAAAAATTGGATTCATGGATGCGACATCTCCCTGCCAGGGCCTATGATAACAGCCTCTATGTTGTGGCATGCAATCAGGTTGGTGAAAATGGAGAAGGGCTCACTTTTCCCGGCATTGCGATGGCAATCGGCCCTGATGGGAGGATGATTAAAAAAACATCGGGCAACGCGGATACGCTGCTGATCGTGGATCTGCATGGAAGCGATCTTCTCAGAGTCAGGGATAACCGGATGTCCTTTTTCCTCCCGAACCGAAGGCCGGATCTCTACGGGTCCGGCTGATGATTCGACACCCATTAAAATCCGTATGAAACCAATACATCGTCATTTTGATTTTTTAGCGCCGATTTATGATCGGCTGATTCCCGCTTCCGATCCGGAAATGTTTGCAAAATTTCTGCATCTTCCGGTGAATGGATTTTTTTTAGATGCCGGCGGAGGTACGGGTCGCGTTTCGTTTCCGCTTTCATCCCTGGTAGATCACCTTGTCATAACCGATCTTTCAGCTCCGATGCTCAAGAGAGCCAAAACCAAAGGGAACTCCATTCCCATCCGTTGTGAAGCGGAAACGCTCCCTTTCAGGAATGGTTTTTTTGATCGAATCCTGGTTACGGATGCCCTGCATCATTTTTATAACCAACACCAGGCGATCCGCGAACTCATCCGGATCTTAAAGCCGGGAGGGTGGATGGTCATCGAGGAACCGGACGTGGGACGTCCGCTGGTCAGACTTTTAGCGATTATTGAAAAAATCGCGCTTATGGGGAGTCGGTTCTATTCCGCCGAAGCCATTCAAAAAATGGCGCAAGGACCCGGGGTGACCTCGCGCATCATCAAAGACGGCCGAATGTTTTTATGGATTGTTTTCCATAAAAAAGAAACGTATTAACAAATCAAAATCAGAATGGATGATTTGAATTTTAATTGAACTTGGGATACAAATCCGATTATATTTCCATCATCTAAAACCCATTTTGCACTAAGATCGCATCAGGGGCAAAAAGCTGAATATCATGAAGCACCAACAAAAAAGGAGGTAAGATGAAAAAATCGATGATCGTATTATTGGCTGTAGCTCTTATGGTTCCTGTTCAATGGGCTTTGGCGGACACGCCTCAAAAAGGCGGCAACCTTATTGTCTGCAAGCCGGCTGAACCGCCGGGATTGGATCCTACCGCGAATACAGCGGCGGCGATCGACCGGGTGGTCTATTCGAACATCTATGAAGGGTTGATCAAGGTTAACCGAAACGGCGAGTTCATTCCAGGTCTGGCCACAACCTGGAGCGTCTCCGCAAACGGCAAGATCTACACTTTTTCACTGCGCAAGGGTGTTACGTTTCATAATGGCGAGCCTTTCAACAGCCAGGTTGCCAAGTGGAACTTAGAGAGGAATGCCGCGCCGACCACAAAGAACGCTCACCCGGAGTTTTTCCGCGGTATCGAAAAAATCGAGACACCGGATGACGTGACACTGGTGGTGACGCTGAAAGACGTAGATGCCCTGTTTATTGCTCACATGGCAGAGGGGGATGCAGTCATGCTTCCGATGAAGGGGTATGAGAATGCAGCGTCAGGGCCTGTCGGCACCGGCCCGTTCAAATTTGTTCAATGGGTGCGGGGCGATCGGGTGGAAATGGTTCGAAACGATAAATACTGGAATCCCGCCCTCCCGTATTTGGATAAAGTGACCTATAAGTTTATTGGAGATGTCAGCGCCCAGATCGCTGCGCTTAAGGCCGGGGACATCGATGTCATCGGCTACATCGCCGCACCTGAACAGGCCTCTGAAATGGGCAAGGACCAGCGCTTCAAAGTGTTCGCCGGCACCACCACCGGAGAGGTCATTATGTCTACCAACAACAAGAAAAAACCCTTCGACAACAAGCTGGTCAGGCAGGCCATGGCATTTGCCATCGATCGGAAAGCAGTAATCAACCTGGTCATGTTCGGTTACGGTACACCCATCGGGTCCCACTGGTCGCCGTCCACCCCGTATTACAAGGATCTGACCGGAAAGTTCGCCTACAACCCCAAAAAAGCCAAAGAGCTTCTGGCCCAGGCCGGTTATCCCAACGGGTTTGAAGCCACCATCAAGTTGCCGGCCATTTACTCCTATTCCAGGCGTGCCGGCGAAGTGATCACCGACATGCTCGGCCAGGTGGGGATCAAACTGAAGATCGAAGTTGTCGAGTGGGGATATTGGCTGGATCGTATATTCAAGCAGAAAGATTATGATCTGACCATGATCGGTCACGTGGAAGCATGGGACATCGGCATCTACGCCAAACCGGATTATTACTTTCAATACGATTCCAAGGAATTCCGTGATGCTTATAGCGCAGCGCTCAAGGCTTCCAATGAAAAGGAAAAAGCCCAATGGTTCGGCCGCTGCCAGGAAATCATTGCAGATGATGCCGTCAACGGATATCTGTTTTCGGCGCCCAGCCTACCGGTGATGAAGGCCGGAGTCATGAACTGGTGGGAAAACTATCCGACCATCGCTTTGGATGCGACTGAAGTCTGGATTAAAAAATAGCCACTGCATTTGCCGGCCGGCTGAGACGATCTGTGTTCGGCCGGCCGGTTTTTTAAAAATGACCCGATATCTGATCAAAAAATTGAATGCGTTCGCCCTGCTCCTGTTTCTGGTATCTATTTCCGTATTTTCCGTCCTTTTCGTCCTGCCGGGGGACCCGGCACAGATCATGCTCGGCATCAACGCTACTCCGGAAACGCTGGCCAACCTGCGGCGAGAGCTCGGCTTGGACCAGCCGTTCTGGACCCAGTATTTAACCTGGATGGCCAACCTGTTGACCGGGAAAGGGAGCCGGTCGCTCAACTACGACATGCCGGTCTATGATCTGATTTTAAGCTGCATGGCCGTGACGGGCCCCATGGCTTTGATGGCCATGATCTTTGCCGTTATCATCTCATTGCCGCTGGGGATTTATGCTGCACGTCATCAAAACCGGCCGGCCGACGTTACGGTGATGTTTTTTACTCAACTGGGCCTGGCGACGCCCGAGTTCTGGCTGGGCATCCTTCTGATCCTGTTGTTGTCGGTTAATCTGGGCTGGTTTGCCGCCGGAGGATTTCCGGGTTGGAGAGCCGATTTCTGGGGATCTCTCAAGGCCCTGCTCCTGCCGGCCTTTGCCCTGGGGGTGATCCGCGCCTCCATCCTGACGCGGCTGACCCGCTCTTCCATGCTGGAGGTGCTGCGGGAGGATTATGTCCGCACCGCATGGGCCAAGGGGCTGCGGGAACGCACCGTAATCTATGTCCATGCCCTGCGAAACGCTCTTATCCCGGTGCTTACCATCATGGGTCTTCAGCTAGGTCAGCTCTTGGCAGGTGCAATCATCATTGAAAATGTCTACTATCTCCCGGGGCTGGGCCGTCTGGTGTTTAATGCCATCGGCCAGCGCGATCTGCCGGTGGTGCGCGATGTGGTGCTGTTCATGGCAGTAGCGGTTGTGGTCGTCAATTTCATCGTAGATTTGACATATGCTACCGTAGATCCGAGGATACGGTTGGAATAAAATGAAACGGTTTTTCGGAAATCTGAATTTTTCCGTCGGATTTGCGCTTTCGGCCGTTGTGATCATTGCAGCGGGGATAAGCCTGATCTGGACGCCCTTTGATGCCAACAAGATGAGCGCCGTAGAGCGTCTTCAGGGGCCGTCCTGGAGCCATCCTTTAGGGACCGATCAGTACGGCCGGGATACGCTTTCGCGGGTGATGACCGGCGCCGTAAATTCCATCATTGTCGGCCTGGTCACGGTTGCCATAGGATTGAGCATCGGTATAGTGATGGGGCTGGCAGCCTCCTATTATGGCAGGTTTGTGGACGAGGCGGTCATGCGGTTTTCGGATCTGCTATTTGGATTCCCGGCCGTGTTAACCGCCATCCTGATCACATCTACCTTAGGCCCGTCGATGATCAATGCCATGCTGGCCATCGGTATCTTTTACATTCCCGTGTTTGCCCGCCTGACCCGGGCCGTGGCCATAACGGTGTATGAACGGGAATTCATCACGGCGGCACGCGCCGGAGGCGTGAGCGAATTGGGAATCATGTGGCGACATGTACTCCCGAATATCCTTTCACCGCTTTTAATTCAGGGGACGATTCAATTTGCCGTGGCGATTCTGGCCGAGGCCGGACTCAGCTATCTGGGTTTGGGAACGCAGCCGCCGGCCGCTTCATGGGGGCGCATGCTGAACGAAGCGCAGACATTTATGTCTCGTGCGCCATGGATGGCCGTTTTTCCAGGATTGGCTATCGCATGGGCGGTTTTGGGTATCAACCTTTTGGGGGACGGGCTCAGGGATACGCTGGATCCGAAAATGGTGAGAGCGAGATAGCCAAAAATGATTCGTGAATCAACACGAGATAAGAGCAGGGTATAAAAGAATTCATGTGAGGCAACGGGTATCATGGAGATACCGCAGAAAGTAATTGATAAGGTTTTAAGCCATATTGATACGGAAGAGCTGATTGACCTTACCGGCCGGTTGGTTTGCACCAATACGGTATGGGACCCTGCAGCCGGCACCAGTGAGGAGCCGGCCGCAAAGGTGGTGGCTGAATGGGCATCCGGCAAGGGGTTTGACGTCCGGTGGGACGAGGTAGCGCCCGGCCGCCCCAATATCATCATCCGATGGCAGGCCGGTCCTGGAAAGCGGACTCTGATGTTCGAAGGACATACCGACGTCGTTACGCCGGGAGACGCGTCGGCCTGGAGTTTTGACCCATTCGGCGGTCAGATCGCAGGGCGCCGGATGTATGGTCGCGGCGCCAACGATACGAAAGGGAACTTGGCCGCCATGCTCATTGCCATGGCGGCCTTGAAGCGCTCCGGTGTTAGACTGGCCGGTACCATTGTGGGAGGCGTGCTCTGCGATGAGGAAGACCAAATGCTGGGGGTTCAGGACTTCATTGACCGCGGGCATGCCGACAAAGTGACCGCAGCCGTCATCTGCGAGCCGCAAGACGGGCTGATTTGTTGTACCCAAAAAGGGGCCTTGCGCGCCTGTTTCACCATTACCGGACGCATGAGCCATGGGGCGATCCCCTTATCCGGATTGAATAGCGCCCCTGCGGTATCCCGCTTGATAGACGGTCTGCACCTTCTGGAACTGGAGGCGATAAAAGCGTTTGGCAAAGACAAGTATCTTGGCTGGCCCAGTTTTACGCCGACTGTGATCCAGGCGCCGGCCAGAGGAGCGCCCCAGCTTAATGTTATTCCCGGCCTGGCCCGGATATTGGTGGACATCCGTACGGTTCCAAACCAATCCCACCCGAAAATCATAACGGCTTTAAATCGCCTGGCGAGTGAAACCGGAAATAAGGTATTGCTGCATTATGAGGCTTATGACCGGCTGTTGAATCTGGATCGAAACCGCAATCTTCACATTTTACCGGAGGTTCTCAGTGACCGACCATGCACGCTGACAGACATCAATGATCCGGTGGTAACCGCCGCGGATTGGGCGACCCGTCGGATTACAGGCGGCATACCCGAATACGCCGGTGTGCCCGGCGCGACCGATGGAACTTTTCTGTGGGCTCAAAAGAAAATTCCGATTGTCACAATGGGCGCCGGAGACCGCCACGTACCCCACCAGGTGGATGAATGGGTCGACCTCGACCAGCTTGCAGAAACCGCCCGCATCTATGCTTTGACGGCATTGCGCTACCTCATGCCCCAGGGAGGAAAATGACCTCCCCATTGCTTGAAATTCTCGATCTGAGCGTTCATTTTCATACCCCCGAAGGAATTGTGTGTGCGGTCGATCGTGTAAATATCGCGCTGAACTCTGGGGAGACCATCGGTTTGGTGGGTGAATCCGGTTGCGGCAAGAGCGTTACATCCCTGGCGGTGTTGGGACTGATTTCATCCCCGCCGGGCCGGATAGCCGGTGGCAGCATCCTCTTTGATGGTCGCAACCTTTTGGCTCTTGAGGGTGACCGGCTCCGTCGAATTCGAGGCCGGGAGATCTCGATGATTTTCCAGGAACCGATGACTTCGCTGAATCCGGTACTCCCCATCGGAAGACAGGTCGCCGAGCCGCTGATGGTTCACAAAGGATTTACTAAAAAAGAGGCCCTCGAACTGGCTGCCGAATGGCTCGATCAAGTAAAAATTCCAGCTGTTCGAAGACGGCTCAACGACTATCCACATCAATTGTCGGGCGGTATGCGTCAGCGGGTCATGATCGCCATGGCGATGGTCTGCGGACCGAAACTGCTCATCGCCGATGAGCCGACCACGGCTTTGGATGTGACGATCCAGGCCCAGATATTGTCGTTAATGGTCGGTCTCAAAGAAAAAAGCGGTATGGCGCTATTGCTGATCACCCATGACCTTGGCGTGGTCGCACAGATGGTGAGCCGAGTGATGGTGATGTACGCCGGACAGATTGTGGAAGCAGGCGGTGTATCAGACCTCTTTGACCGTCCGTTTCATCCATACACTCAAGGGCTGTTGCGATCCATGCCGCGTCTGGGCGATCCGGGTAAGAAACGGAAACGATTGAATGAAATTGCCGGAAGCGTGCCGCTGCTGACCGAACGGTTCATCGGTTGCAGATTTGCCGATCGCTGTCCATACACATTCGACCTCTGCCGGCTTCAGGCGCCGGAGTTGACCGATGTTCGGGAAGGGCAGGTTGCCCGTTGCTGGCTGATATTTCAACCGGAAAAAAGGAGTCTGAATGCCTGATACGCCGCTGATTCAGGTAACCGACCTTGTCAAACATTTTCCACTGGGAGGCGGAGTGCTGGCCAAACCTCACGGCTGGGTCAAGGCCGTGGAGGGGGTCTCTTTTGCGGTTTTTCGCGGGGAGAACTTCGGACTTGTTGGGGAATCGGGGTGCGGCAAAACCACCCTCGGGCGTCTGATCATGCGCTTGATCAAACCCACTTCGGGAAGGGTTATGTTCGACGGGCGGGACATTTTTTCACTTCCGAAAAGCGAAATGATGCTCCTGCGCCGACGGATGCAGATTATCTTTCAAGATCCTTACTCGAGCCTGGACCCGCGCATGAAGGTCGAATCGATCGTGGGCGAACCGTTGAGGGCCATAGGCGGTTTGTCAAGGGGCGAGCGGCGGTCGAGGGTAGCAACGCTTCTCGAAAAGGTGGGGCTGCATGCGGCCGATCTGGACAAGTACCCTCATGAATTTTCAGGCGGCCAGCGCCAGCGGATCGGAGTAGCCCGGGCGTTATGCGTGAACCCGGATTTGATCGTGGCGGATGAACCGGTCAGCGCTCTGGACGTATCCATCCGGGCCCAGGTGCTCAACTTGCTCATCGATCTCCAGGAAGAGTTGAACCTGTCTTATGTGTTCATCTCGCACGATTTAGGCGTTGTTGAACATATTTGCGACCGGATAGCGGTAATGTACCTTGGGAGTATCATAGAGCTGGCAAATACCGAAAGGTTCAGCCGCAGCCCGCGTCACCCGTATACGGAAGCCCTGCTGAAGGCGGTTCCGTTCCCTGATCCGCACCGCAAGAAAGAGCCGGCAGTGATGGAAGGTGATGTGCCGAATCCGATTGATCCTCCGCCCGGTTGCACCTTTCACCCCCGATGTGCGTACGCATTTGATCGCTGCAGGCTCGAAAAACCCCCGCTGATAAAAATCGTTTCGAATCATTCAGTCGCGTGCTGGCTAAATGCAGGCAGCGGCATTGAAGGAGGTATCCAATGAAAATCGCCGTTATCGGCGCCGGCGCCATGGGGAGTCTTTTCGGAGCTCATTTGGCCGAATCCGGGGAAGATGTCCACCTGATTGATGTGTGGCAGGAGCACGTGGAGGCCGTTAACCGGAGCGGGGTGATGGTCGAGAGTGCAAATTCACGGCGAGTGGTTTCTGTTTCAGCGACGACCAACCCGGCCGATGTTGGGACGGTTGCGCTTACCATCATCTTTGTCAAATCCACTCAGACAGCCGCTGCTGCTGAAACGGCGGCCGGCATAATCGGCGCCGACGGAACGGTCCTGACGCTCCAAAACGGGATGGGGAATGCCGATATCATCTCCGGCAGGATTGACCCCGGACGGATCATCGCCGGAACGACATCGCACGGAGCAACGCTTCTCGCCCCTGGAACCATCCGGCATGCCGGCCCCGGGCCGACTGTGATCGGACCGTGGTCTCCCGGTATCAAAGGGATGCAAAGAGCAGAGAAGGTCGCATCCGTCCTTTCCCGGGCAGGAATTGCAACCGATGTGGTCGAAGATATCCGCCCGGTGGTTTGGGCCAAACTGTTGATCAATGTGGGGATCAATGCCATCACCGGCCTCACGGGAATCAAGAACGGTCAGCTTCTTGATCTTGAGGTCACCCGCAATCTGAGCCGCGCCGCAGTTGCCGAAGCAGTGCAAGTGGCGCATGCCCAGGGGGTCCGCGTTCGAAATGATGCTGCGGAACATGTTTTTCAGATCGCCGCTGCCACCGCCGCCAACCGCTCGTCGATGGGGCAGGATGTCGACCGGAAGCGTGCAACGGAAATTGACGCCATCAACGGATACATCGTTCGCGAAGCCGAAAGATTTGGAATCGAGGCGCCGGTAAATAAGACGCTGACGGCGTTGATTAAAACCTTGGAGTCTCACTATATAGATCTTAAAAATAGTCCTGCTTCAGCAGGATAAAATCGGCAATCCCGGTTGGAACCAATTAAACAAGAAATGGGGGAAAAAACAGATGAGCGCTAAAATTACGATCCTGGATGTGCGAAAAGCCAAAGAAGAAGGAAGAAAATTGGTAATGGTTACGGCCTATGACTATCCTTTCGGCCTCCTGGCCGACCAGGCCGGTGTCGATATTGTGCTCGTCGGCGATTCATTGGGGATGGTGGTGATGGGGCTGGAAGGAACCGTAGAAGTGACCATGGAAAACATGATCCATCATACCCGTGCAGTGGTGCGAGGATGCAAACATCCGCTGGTGGTGGGCGACATGCCGTTTATGAGTTACAACACATCCGTCCGGGATGCCATCATCAACGCCGGGCGGTTAATGAAAGAAGGGGGTTGTGATGTCGTAAAGCTGGAAGGCGGCGTTGATTTCGCACCCACAATCCAGGCGATTGTCAAGGCCGGGATCCCGGTGATGGGGCATATCGGCCTCACCCCCCAGACCGCCGGCTCTTTGGGCGGCTTCAAAATGCAAGGCCGGGATGCCGCTGCAGCAATGCAGATCATCGAGGATGCGAAAGCCCTTCAAAACGCAGGAGTCTTCTCAATCATTCTTGAAGCCGTGCCTGCTCCGCTGGGGAAGCTAGTGGCAGAGGCCGTCAGGGTGCCGGTGATCGGGATCGGAGCCGGGCCGGATGTAGACGGTCAGGTGCTCGTTACCCACGACATGGTCGGATTGTTTGAAAAATTTATTCCGAAATTCGTTAAGCAATATGCCAATATCCGCGCTGTGATTCTTGAAGCGCTCACCGGATACAAAAAGGAAGTTCAAAACTCCGCTTTTCCGGGACCTGAACACTCATTTAAAATGCCGGAGGAAGCGTTGGCACAGTTGAAGAAAATGATTGGGAGTTGAGGATGTTTCTCAGAGGAGAAGGAGTGTCTTGTCTAGCTTGAAAAGGATTTCGGAAAGAGGGATGCCGAATACAAAGTCGAGCATATCCGGATCCATTTTCGCCTTTTTAACAGTCAGTTTTCGGATTTGATCATCGTATGAAATGATAAACCGGATTTTTTCAAGCGATTCAGGAGTTCTGTTTTTGCGGATGTCTTCTAATAGCGGATTGATGATTTTAAAAGAGCAGCGCCGGGAATGGTCTTGCACCAGTTCCCAGAGACCCTTGATGCCGGATAAGAGATCTTTTCGGGTCAACCTGTTTTTTTCATATATGATTTCGAGATTTTTAGGGTTCCAGCATTCAAACGTCCGGCACTCGTGGGGCCTGTCTGCGTATATAGTACAGGATTTTGTCTTTTTCTCAAAGAAAATACAGGACCAGGCTCCTTTTTTACCTTTTATCTTGATGATGTCGGATCGGGCCTGGACGATTCCTCCCTTGACATTGTCATGAGCCGGTTCCCCTTTTCGGATGGTGAAAAGATATTTTAAGGGGATTACGCCGGTTTCAATGAGAAACCGATCTTCCGTATGAAAGGCCGGCCCCCCTTTTTCACAGCACTTTCCGCACCTCCGGCATCCGGTTTGCTCCCTTTCTTGCTCCATCTTGAAAATCCGATCCTCTGGTTTTTATTCTCTTTGACATGGCTCAAGTGCGACTTCAAGCTAAAATCGTATCTATCCGCGAATCGTTTTCAGGCAGGGGGCTTCACATTGATTTCAAATCCTATCAGGTGACAGTGGATGGTCAACCGATCGAACTGAGTTCCCGCGAATTCAAATTTCTTCAGTTTTTCACCAGCCATCCCGGACGTATATACAACCTGAATCAGCTGCTGGATCGCGTCTGGGGGGACGAGGCCTTCGTGGAGCCCCGAACCGCGGACATCCACATCAGTCGCCTCCGAGGCGCGATCGAACCGGGTAAAGAGAATCCTCAGTACATCTTGACCATGCGGGGAATAGGTTACAAATTCACC
>MGQD01000200.1:13425-14311 GCA_001797695.1 Deltaproteobacteria bacterium RBG_13_49_15
ACATTAAGGCACATTCCTCGCTCATTACGTCGGCAGCCTGTCCTGCATACCTTACTTTGTATCTTGCTTACCGCCTCTTATACCCAAAACCATAAAAAGCATACTATAGTCTGTAGATTTATAGTCTTCATTCTATCATTATTATCTAATGAAAGAATCCTATACACAAAACATAAAAGGAAAATCCTTGGGAAAGGCATTTGGCTTTATTTTGCGCCGCCTTCGCCAAGACCGTGGCTTATCTCAGGAGAGTCTCGGTTTTGAAAGCGGCTATCACCGCACCTATATCAGTCTCCTCGAACGTGGAAAGAAAAGCCCCTCTCTGCAAACCATCTTCACCTTATCAAAAGCGCTTGAGATCGAGCCTAATGAGCTGATCCGGCAGGTTGAGTCCCAAAATAGTGAGTTCTTAAAGAATATGAAAAAGGACAGCGATTAGATCATGAAGATTCTGCAGATTGAGCGACTCATAGACGTGGGAACTTTTTCGCAATCAGCCGATTGGCATAAGTTAGAAGGACACATCTTTGAGGCGATAAGATCCATCGAATGGCCTCCGGGCTCCGGATCATTTACACTCTTCAATGAGTCCGGCAAGAAACGGGCTCAGGGCAGTGGTGTAAAGCCTATCAAGCAGGCCTGTATGTTGAGATTGGAATTATTAGGTTGGCAACTGGAAACGCCGGTCGATATTGCAACCGTCAAACGTCCGGGACCGATGGACGCCACTTACCAGGTAAAGGACGGTCTTTTCTGCGTGGAGTGGGAGACGGGCAATATTTCTTCGAGCCACCGGTCGGTTAACAAAATGGCCCTAGGAATTCTGAAAAAGGTTCTGATCGGCGGCGCCTTGATTCTGCCGACCCGCAAGATGTACCAGTACCTC
>MGQD01000201.1:0-79 GCA_001797695.1 Deltaproteobacteria bacterium RBG_13_49_15
CAATATCCTCCGACGTTGTGTCCCTTATTGCCCGCGTGGCGAGATCCACGGTTTTGGGAAGGTCTGTTCCGGTTCCGAA
>MGQD01000201.1:135-239 GCA_001797695.1 Deltaproteobacteria bacterium RBG_13_49_15
AGCCGGTTTACAATGGTGATTGAACCCTGTCTCCATATCGTTTCTTCTCCGTTTCTTCTGAAACCGATTTTCAAATTTTTTCTAAATCTCTTGATGATCAAGAA
>MGQD01000201.1:266-497 GCA_001797695.1 Deltaproteobacteria bacterium RBG_13_49_15
GATTCATGTATTGATCATACAGGATCTGAGCGGTTCCTTGCAACAGACAAATGGAATCGATTCTGGAACCGATTGAAAGAAAACGGCAATTGCAAAGAACAAAATATCATTGTATTTGACAAAAGATGGACCACAATCCGATAGAATGCATCGTATGCGGAAACAGGCACAGAACAACGCTTTTTAAGCAGAATACCTGGGTTATTTTCAATTGCACCGATTGCGGCCTGG
>MGQD01000201.1:546-825 GCA_001797695.1 Deltaproteobacteria bacterium RBG_13_49_15
AAAGGAATACTTTCAATCTCAATATGATGCGGGCGTTGCACCCGATTCGCCGCAGTTTTATCGTTGGCTCGACCTTTTGGAGCATCGCCATCGTTTTTTTAAATCGAAAAAAAGAAGCGGGGCGCTGCTCGATATCGGATGCGGGAATGGATACTTTCTCGCATTATGCCGGAAAAAAGGATATGAGGTAAAAGGGATCGATGTTTCAAGATGGGCGGTCCAATATGCAACCTCAACCTTAAAGCTTTCCGTCCTGCGAGGAGAAATAACGGACATTTC
>MGQD01000201.1:895-1207 GCA_001797695.1 Deltaproteobacteria bacterium RBG_13_49_15
GCCATATCGCAAATAAAAACCTGGCTGAAACCGGACGGGATTTTAATCATCGAAGTCCCCAATTATACAGGAACGGATGCACAAAAAGAGTGGGATCGCTGGATCGGCTGGCAAATTCCATATCATTTTTTTCATTTCACACCCTCTTCGCTTAAACGGCTCCTTGCGAATCATGGGTTCAAAATTACGCGATACAAGGATTTCCACTCTGAAACCATCAAGACATCGCTGAAAAAAATACCGGTTATAAATCTTTTTGCCCGGTCGATCGCCAAGCTTTATTCCGGACATAGCATTCTTGCAATTGCCGAA
>MGQD01000201.1:1757-8511 GCA_001797695.1 Deltaproteobacteria bacterium RBG_13_49_15
CCGTGGAAATGAGCAATCTGAATCGCCAGATCCTCCATTGGGAGAAAGATATCGGGAGAAAAAAGGTTGAATCCGGATCGGAAAAGCTCAAAAAAATAAATCGCGACATACAGGTGGATACGATTTACCATGTCATTTCCAATGAAAATGTACTGTCGATGGTGACCGGCTATGACCTCATCGTTGATGCACTTGACAACATGGCTACCCGCTATATTCTGAATAAAGCGGCAGTCGATTTAGACATCCCCTTTTTTCATGGAGCGGTTCATGGATTTGAAGGAAGAGCCATGACGATTCTTCCAGGTGTTTCGGCTTGCCTTCGATGTATGTATAAGGGAACTGTGGATAAAGAAAAATTTCCGGTGATCGGTGTTGCACCCGCAATGATAGGGATTATTCAGGCCACTGAGGTGATCAAATATATCCTTGGAATCGGCCGACTGCTGACCGACCGGATGCTGATATACGACGGTCTGAACATGTCGTTTTCAGAATTTACGGTGACAAGAAATCTGCAATGCGACCATTGCGGTTCTAAGGGATCCTTATCATGAGTATCGAGATTCATATTCATAAAACCCACCGACAATTTACAGACGGCAGCGAAGTGGTCCAAACTCGCGGTAAAACCGTCGGCGACTGCATCCAGGATCTCATTTCACAATATCCGGGGGTAAAGAGCGCTCTTTTTGATAAAAAGGGGAAGTTGATCAATACTGTCGAGATTTATTTGAATATGCAAAGCGCTTATCCTGACGAACTGTTAAAGCCGGTGAAGAACGGGGATAAGATACATATTGCACTGATGCTGGCAGGCGGATGACGGCAAAGTAAAAAGTCCGCCTGCTGCTTTTTCGGATTCATCAACCCTGTAATACCGTTATGCCTGTGCCGCGTAAAGCACCGCCCCTTCCTTACTTGCCACCGATAAACGATGCGCCGCCGCTTTCTTTTTCTTTATGCTCACATCCCCGGCATCCACATATTCGACGGCTTTGACCTCACAAAACCGTACACACTGCGGATCACCGTCGCACAAGTCGCATTTGATCACTTTTCTGTCGATGGTATTGAAACTCATGGCGCCGAAAGGGCACACGGAAACGCAGGTCCGGCATCCGATACAGACGTCGTAATCGATTTCCACCCGATTTAATTCCGGATTGCGGGAAATGGCCTTGACCGGGCATCCTTTCATGCAGGGTGCATCCTGGCATTGCTGGCAAGACATCGGGACGTAGAGACCTTCCGCTTCCCACTTCATCACCTTGATGCGGCTTCTCATCGGATTCGATATGCCGTCATGTTTCACCGAACAAACCAGTTCGCAAAGACGGCAACCGGTGCATTTTTCATAATTGATCATCAGAACTTTGCCTGATTGTTCCATCGATTATCTCCTTACGTTGATGATTCTTGCGTTACAGCGAACGGGAAGGTTCGTTTTCAAGCCCTAACCGTTTGAGCGTGGCAGGCTTCGGCTTACCGTTTTTATCCAATCCTTTGTATTCGTAAAACTCGTCGAGCATTTTATTGAATTTTCCCCTGTCAATCGACAGCCCGATCACATCCGGAGCGCCACGACGGCAAGGTTCGTCAAAGTATCGGTGGTTGAGCGTATCTCCCTTTTTCAAGTCATTCCGTGCCAGCCCTTCCCTGAGATTGAACATCCGTTCGATCATGTTGCACCGCTCTGCGATGGTCCAGATCTCTTCGGATGTGAATTCAAGACCGGTGTTGTAGTAAATGACTTTCGGCCAATCTTCGAAATTCGGGAGTGTGGCTCCGAGGAAAGTGGTGTGATACTTGCAGATTCCCAGACAATCGACTGCCATATAGCAGTTTTCCTGCCAATAGACCATCCATGGTTTTCCTTCATACGACGTATGTTCCGAACTGAGAGGCCCTTTATAAGGGATGGGGTTGCTGTAAATCCTTCTTAAAACGTCTTCCGGCAAATGATACAGGTCGATGGCCGGACGGCTCCGTAAATGATCGCTTCCCCTCGATGAAGTAGCCACATTCAGCGCTAGTGCCGGCGTCGCACGTTCATCGGAGTGCAAATTATTCATCCCTTTCACTTGAATCAGATAGTCGAAGGCATTTTTTCCGATCTTCTCTGCTGCCGGAATTCCGCCATCGGCCAACGTGTCGCCAAGCCATCCCTTCCGGTAGCAAATCCGCTCCACCATCTCCAGAAGCGCTTCGTCGTTTCCGAACCGAAGGTCGAGACCGTCGGTTTCCTTTTCGGTCAGGATCCCTGCTTCGTAAAGCTCCATGGCCCAAGCGATCATGGAGCCGGTTTCCAGGTTATCCATCCCGAACTGGTTGACCAGATGGTTTCCGGTTAAAACGGTCACCGCGCTGGTGCATCCGGGTTCTGCTCCAAAGGCGCCCTGGGAAGTGTATTCAGGTCCTTCATCATATTTCCCGGCATACGGTCCGGAGGGGATCCGATACTGCCCCCGGCAGTGAACCTGGCATGCAAAACAGCCGGTCATATGGTGAGGACCAACCGTCTCAGTGGCGATTTCATCCAGCCGTTCCGGTTCGATATCGTCGGCATATTCGAGTTGATTGAATTGAAAATTGCGGGTTCTAAGCCCGCCCCAGCAGTTGGTGGCGCCCCAGATGAACGGAGTTCCCAAGGCGCCTTGTGTCTGATTGACTTTAGCGCTGGTGATCTGATCGATAAAGCGCTTGTTGTATTCAAAGGCTTCCTGAGCATGCGCAATCCGGATGTCCATGGTTCCCCTGGCGGCAATGGCCTTCAGGTTCTTGGATCCCATAACGCACCCCATTCCGGTTCTCCCCCCGGAATTTTTGATTCCGGTCATGACATTGGCAAACCGGACGAGGTTCTCTCCGGCAGGGCCGATAACCAAGCTCTTGATTTCATCATCCCCTAATTCCTCTCGTATCGCCCATTGAGTCTCGGTGGTGGTTTTACCCCAAAGTTTTCCGGCATCCCGAATTTCAATATTGCCGTTGTGAATATAAAGATAAACCGGCTTTTCCGCTTTTCCTTTTATGACCAGGTGGTGAAACCCGGCCCACGCCAACTCGGGAGCGAAAAAACCGCCCATGTTGGTGCTTCCGAGAAGCCCGGTGAGAGGGGATTTCGCCATGACATGGGTCCGTGCAGTCGCCGATGCGCACGTTGCGGTCAAGATCCCTCCACTCACGATCAGAGGGTTGTCCGGACTCAGCGGATCGACGCCTTTTTTTGAATAATTGTATAGCAAATAGGCATCCAGTCCTCTCCCGCCCAAATATTTTTTTCGCATCGATATAGGGATAGGCTTGATTTGAATCTCCCCGTTCGTTAAATCAATAAACGCAATTTTCCTATCGAGTGCCATTTATTTGCCCCCTTTGCTCTCTGCTTTTAAAGTCGCCGCGCCGCCTTTTCCAGCGAATGTTTTTTTGGCAATTTCCCTGTTCACATCCCATACCGGTCCGCGGATTCTCGGCAATGTCGGATTCACCCAAAACAACCGGTATTCCATACCGCAGGTTGGACATTTGGCATGATCTGCCCCGGGAGCGGGCTGAATCCTCCCCATGCAACTGGGGTTATGGCATCTGACTTTGCCGAAGGATCGCGTCTTCCGCAGGGTTTCGGCTGCCGAAGTCTTTTTTTCATCAATGGCCATGATATTCTCCTTTCTTCACTCAATGTGCAAAAGCGCTTTTAAATCGCTCGACTCAAGCGATGTTTGCCGACTCGGCCGAACGATTTTTAATATTCATAATCGATTTTGTTCTTCATTATGAACAAATAATTATTGCATTTTTCTATCATAATAATACACTTTGTCAAGAAAAAAATACTGAAATAATGGGCTATTTTTTGATATTTATAATTTCGTGTTGACAAATACAGCCCTATAAAATAAATTATAAAACAAATTTTGTTCATAATGGCGAACGAGAATGGAAACCTATCAAGCACCTACGGTCCGAAAAGCCTTTCAGATCCTTTCCCTGGTTTGCGAAACCAGTCAGGGAGTCCGCCTCAGCGAGCTTTCTAAACAGCTAAAGATCAGCAAAAGCACCGTGCATGGGATTGTTTCGGCCTTGGAAGATATCGGCGCCCTCATCCGGAACCCACTTACCAAAAGGTTTACCCTGGGAATAACCCTTTTTGAACTCGGAAAAGCGGCATTTTCCCGCATCGACCTGAAAGAAACCGCCCGGCCGATTATGGAACATCTCATGGAGCTAGCCCAGGAGTCGGTTTTTCTCGGTGTCAGAAACGGTGAACATGTCACTATTCTCCATATTGTCGAATCGAAGCAGGATTTAAAAATAACGGCTCCTGTTGGAACACGGATTCCGCTTCTTGCAGGCGCAACAGGAAAAGTATTTATGGCTTGTATGACGGATGAATGGATTCGAACTCTGATTCAGAAAAAAGGAATCCGCAAATATACCGAGCACAGTATTACTAACCCGGAGCGATTTCTCAAGGAGATTCGCAAAGCAAGACAAAACGGCTTTGCCGTAGACGATGAAGAATATATCAGCGGCGTTCGGGCAGTTGCGGCGTCCATCAAATCCGAAGGGGTGCCGAATTCCGCCATCTGGGTTGTAGGATTTAAACCGCGGATGACCAGAGAAAAAATATCGATATTGGTAAAAGAAACGCGACAGGTCGCGGAAACAATCAGTGAGCGGATCAAGTCTCAGACGGTTTTCTGAAAGCTTAAGGGGATCAATCGTGTTTCACGCATCCATGCATGAGGGCCGGTCATGGCGCTAAATAGAAAGATAGCCCATATTGATCTTGCCAGCCACCAGGTCGAAGTTTGTCATATCCCTTACGAATGGCGACGCAAATTTTTGAGCGGCAGGGGGCTCGGCGCCTATCTTCTTTTTAGAAATTTGACCAGAGGGTGCGACCCGCTAAAACCTCCCAATTGCGCTGTCATCAGCACAGGGATTCTCGGGGCGACCGGCGCCGGGTTTTTTGAATGTGCCGGCGTTGCGACAAAGTCACCTTTGACCCGCCTTGTAACATTTTTTCCGGTTTTCGGAGGATTTGCCGGAGAAATGCGATGGGCCGGATATGATCACCTGATTATAACCGGCAAGGCAAAACACCCGATTTTCCTTTGTATTCGAAATGGAGAGATCGAACTCCGGGATGGGAAACGCCTGACAGGGAAAAGCGCCCCAGAATCCTTTGCCATCATTCGGAAAGATCTGAAAGACGACGATATCCGGGCCATCCTCATCGACCCGCCCGGAGAGGATCGGATCGGTTTGTCAGGCATCATCACCGACTGCGGCTGGTCATCGGGAAAAACCGGGTTGGGATCGGTCTTAAACAGTAAAAATATTAAGGGTATCGTTTGCCGGGGGGGCCTGGATCTGGAAGTTAAGCACCCGTCAAAACTTCTGTCATATTATAAGGAGCTTTTTGATCGGTTCGTCGGAAGTAGCGACTGGTCTTTTAAAACGGATCCGTTTATGCCGGAAGCGCCATCTTCTTTTACCGGAGAAGAACTTATTGCTCATTCGCAATGGGGGATGAAGATGCCGCGGATGGAAATAAATGAGATGATTGCCGACTCCCTTGGACTTTGCAATTTTTTTTCTTCCGATCGGACTCCCATCCATTCGATAGGCGCCATTTTTCATAACCTGATCCAAATGGCATCCGGCCTGGAAATCAGTGAATCGGATTTGATTGATATTGCTTTCCGCTGCCGTGCCATAGAACGGTTGCTCGATATCAGGGAAACATCTGTCGATGAGAATTTAAGAAAAACGTCTTCTTCAGGAATTATGAAAAAAGATTACCGGAACTTTTCCGAATTCTACCGGGAAAACGGCTGGGATAAGCGATCGCTGGTAAAATTGCGTGTTTTGAAGACACTGGAAATCGATGAGCTTTGGCCCCTCATGCGATAATCGGAGGCGATTTTATGAACTCAAAACTGGTTGTTGCGGATCCGATAAAATGCACCGGGTGCGGGGAATGTCAAACCGTCTGTTCCCTCAGCCAGTGTGGTGTCAGCAATCCGGCTCTATCCCGAATCCGGATTGTCAACCGGCAGCATGAAGGCCTTTATATCCCTGTCAGTTGTCAGCAATGCGAAGATGCTCCATGCATGGCCGTCTGTCCGAAGGAAGCCATCTACAGGGATCAGCTTTTTAATCGGGTGATGATCAACTATGATCGCTGCATCAGTTGCCGGATGTGCATATCCGCCTGCCCGTTCGGCGCCATGGGATTTGATTCCAAAGCGCAAAAGATCTTCAAGTGCAATCTCTGCGACGGCAACCCTCAATGCGTGAATTTTTGCTACCCGAAATCGCTGAGCTATGTGGAACCGGAACGTATTCCCTATTCCCGCTTGCGTTATTTTGCTTCAACCTATATCGGCATAAGGAGATCACGGAATGCCTTACTTCAGGGTCAATAACAAATGCAACGGCTGCCTGGCCTGCGTGCAAAACTGCCCGGCCGATGCGCTTGATTCCCGTGATACCGGCAATCGCCGCACTTTGCTTCACAATATGACCCGATGCGCCCGGTGCGGCAATTGCTGGCGGATATGCCCGCAGGAAGCGATCGAATTCGAATATCTGCTGAAAGGGGAATGGGACGAGGTAGTCGCCCTTAAACTTGTTCGGTGCCGGATCTGCGGCGAGGTCGTTCATCCGGAACTCTTCGGAGATTCCGTATCCGGAAAACTCAATAAAAAGCAGGATAGCCTCTGTCCGAAACACAAAGAATCCA